>JAABQY010000219.1 GCA_011391225.1 Desulfobulbaceae bacterium
TTTTTATTCACTTCTTCGGCATTGCTTCTGCCGGAGCAACCGCGCATTGGCGCACACTTGTTGTCACACAGTAAGAGGAGGTTGATATGGCAGACACGGTAAACAACACTCTGGAACCGAAGCTTGATCGGCGCGGATTCCTCAAGGGATGCACAATGGCTGCGGCGGCTCTAGGGCTGTCCGAGGCGATGATCCCGAAACTCGTTGAAGCGGCTGCAACCGCCGAACGTCCACGGGTTATCTGGCTCCATTTCCAGGAATGCACGGGCTGCACGGAAAGCCTCCTGCGCTCCTCGCACCCGGATCTGGCTCGCCTGCTTCTCGATATAATCTCTCTTGATTATCACGAGACGGTCATGGCGGCAGCCGGACATCAGGCAGAAAAAAACCTGCATGACACCGTCGACAAACATCCCTTTATTCTCGTCGTCGAGGGTGCAATCCCCACCAAGGATAACGGGATCTACTGTAAAATCGCCGGCAAGACCGCTATGGAGATCCTTGCCAAAGTTGCACCCAAGGCCTCGGCAATTATTGCCATCGGCACCTGTGCCACCTTTGGCGGAGTTCAGGCGGCGGCCCCAAACCCAACCGGAGCTGTTGGCGTACAGGACCTGGTGAGTGGTAAACCGATCGTCAATATTCCCGGTTGCCCGCCAAACCCGGTATCTTTCCTTGGCACCATTCTCCATTACCTGACCTTCAAGAGATTGCCTGCCCTTGATAATCTGAACCGTCCGCTCTTTGCCTACGGCAGAAGAATTCACGACCATTGCGAACGTCGGGCCCATTTTGACGAAGGCCGTTTTGTTGAACAATTTGGTGATCAAGCGCATAAACTCGGCTACTGTCTGTATAAAGTCGGCTGCAAAGGCCCCGAGACCTTCTCCAACTGTCCGGCAGTGCGCTTCAATGACGTCGGCGTTTGGCCGGTAAGCGTCGGTCACGGCTGCATCGGTTGTACCGAACCGAATTTCTGGGATACCATGACTCCATTTTACGAAAGACTCCCAAATGTTAAAATCCCCGCCAGCGGAATCATCGATAGTGCTGATCAAGTTGGCAAGACCGTTCTCGGTGTAACTGCCGCCGCAGTTGGTATCCATGCTGCAGTGGGTATCGGCAAACGACTGATTAAAGGCAAAAGCGAAGAGTAAAAACGACCAAAGCTCTTGTCCTATATGAATGATTAGCGATTGATAAAACTTTTACCGGCGCTCGGAAAATGATCATTTTCCTTTACCTGGTAGTTACTATTTGGAGGTTTCACACATGGCTCAGCGAATCACCATTGATCCGGTAACCCGGATCGAGGGTCACCTAAGAGTAGATATCGAAGTTGACGGAGGCAAGGTCACCAAGGCATGGTCCTCCGGCCAGATGTACCGCGGTATTGAGAACATTCTCAAAGACCGCGACCCCCGCGATGCGTGGTTATTTGTTCAGCGCATCTGCGGCGTTTGCACGACAGTCCATGCCCTTGCGTCTGTCCGTTCCGTTGAAAATGCCCTCGGTCTCGAGATCCCTTACAATGCCCAACTGATCCGCAATATGGTGCAGTCAATCCACTGTCTGCATGACCATATAGTTCATTTTTACGCCCTTTCCGCCCTTGATTGGGTTGATGTGGTTTCCGCGCTCAATGCCGATCCAGTTGCCACCGCAAAACTCGCCGACAGCCTTTCCGATTGGCATGGCAACAGCCCCAAGCGTTTCGCCGCTGTGAAAGACAAGCTGAAAGCGCTGGTAGCAAGTGGTCAACTCGGCCCCTTCGCCAATGCTTACTGGGGTCATCCGGCAATGAAACTGCCACCTGAGGCTAACCTCATGGCCGTTTCCCATTACCTGGAAGCCCTTGATTATCAGCGTAAAGCGACCCAGGCCCTGGCTATCATCGGCGGCAAAAACCCGCATATCCAGAACCTCGCTGTCGGCGGTGTTACCACCAACCTGAATCCTGAGAATCAGACCGCTGTCACCATGGAGCGGCTAAACCATATCAAGGAACTCGTTCTGGAAGTACAGTCCTTCATCAAGATGGTCTACATGACCGACGTCGTTGCCGTCGGCGCCCTGTATGCCGCCTGGATTCCTTATGGCGCAGGCGTCACCAACTACCTGGCAGCACCGGATATGTTCCTCGACGCAAAAGGCACCAAGGCTGATCTCCCCGGCGGTACTGTTTTTGCTGGTGATCTGAAAACCATCAAGCCGATCATCGGCCTTGCAGACCCCTATTTCAAGGAAAACGTCCAAGAGTCCATCGCCAAAGCCTGGTATGACGGCAACTGGTCGAAACATCCTTGGGAATCCTCCACCGATCCGAAGTTCACCGACTTCCAGGACGAGGGAAAATACACCTGGTTGAAAGCTCCCCGTTTCCAAGGCAAGCCAATGCAGGTAGGCCCCTTAGCGCAAATGGTCGTTGGCTACGCCCAGGGTCATGAGCTGACCGTCAAAAGTGTCAATGACTTCCTCGGTCGTGTAAGTGCTGTTGCCGGTGCCAAAGTTGGTCCGGAGGCACTGCATGGCACCATCGGCCGTCATGCTGCCCGTGCCGTAAGAGCCGGCATGATGTCCGATCTCTGTCTTAAGCACTGGGACCTCCTCGTCAACAACATTGCTTCCGGGGATTACGAAATCTTCCGGCCCTGGACCTACCCGAAGGGCGAGCAGCGTGGAGTTGGTGTCCATGAGGCACCCCGCGGCTTGTTGTCGCACTGGATTGTTATCGAAAACGGCAAGATCAAAAACTACCAGTGTGTTGTTCCTTCCACCTGGAATGCCGGTCCCCGTGACGACAAAGGACAACTCGGTCCCTACGAAGCATCACTCGTCGGCAACCCGATCGCCGATCCGGAAAAACCCCTGGAAGTTTTACGTACCATCCATTCGTTCGATCCCTGTATAGCCTGTGCCGTACATATGCTCGATCCGGAAGGGAAAGAAGTAGTGAAAGTGAAAGTAATGTAAACTCTCTTCACAAACACGTAAAAACTTTTCTTTCCGGCTCAAACCGCAGGAGGTATTAGAATGGCAACATACGAAAAACATTATTGTTGGAGCATACTGCTCCGGTTGTTTCACTGGATGTTTGCTCTGTCTATCGTTTTTCTGGTAGTAACAGGGTTCTACATCAATAACCCATGGACGAATACCATGATCGAAGGAAGCGCAAGCTTCCCCATGGCAATTATGCGCTATATTCACTTTATTGCAGCGTATACCTTTTCTTCAGCAGTGGCGATCAGACTGTTTCTCTACATCTTCGGCAACGCCCAAGAAAGAGTCATGGATATCCTGCCGGTTACCGGCAGAAATATCAACAATCTGTTCATGACCTTGTTGCAGTACAGCTACATCAGCGACAAACATGACTCACGGCTCGGCCATAATATTCTCGCCGGCCTTACCTACCTCTTCACCTTTTTTGCGGCGATCTTCATGATCGTCAGCGGTTTCTACATGCTCTACCCGGAGGCCTCTTTCTGGGCCGGGTGGGGGGTGATGATTTTCGGTAGTCAACAGTTTGCCCGGTATATTCACCATATCCTTATGTGGTGGTTTATGATCTTTGCGGGCATCCATATCTATCTCGTTATATGGAACGATTTAAAAGAACCCGAGGGACTTGTTTCCTCTATCTTTACCGGTGTTAAATTCAAGCACAAAGCATAAGCAGCAAGGGGTCGAAATTCTTGTCCAAGGTACGGTTCAGGGCGTAGGATTTCGACCCTTCATCTACAATTTAGCCTGTCGTTTTGGGATAACCGGCACGGTGACCAATACCGGTGACGGAGTGGTTATCACAGCCGCCGCACCAAGCGACAGGCTTTGTCTTTTTATTGCCGCCATCACCGGCGAAGCCCCGCCGCTTGCGCGCATCTCTCAGGTTCTGACCAAAGATCTGGCCGAACCTTTACCTACCGAACCATTTGCCATACTGCCGAGTAGAGCCGGGAGTTCTGCGAGCACTGCAATACCGCCGGATGTCGCCCTCTGCGATGACTGTCTTCGAGAACTGCTTGACCCGAATGATCGGCGCTTTCATTATCCGTTTATTAACTGTACCAATTGTGGTCCGCGCTTTACCATCGTTCAGCAGATCCCCTACGATCGACCCAAAACCTCGATGCGGGTGTTTGATCTTTGCAGCAATTGTGAAAGGGAGTATCACGATCCGACTAACCGAAGATTTCACGCTCAACCAAACGCTTGCCCGGTCTGTGGGCCATCCGTCAGCCTGCATTCGCGCACCGGCGAACTCATAGACTCCACCAATCCGCTTGCCGACACCGCCTCTCTGCTGCGAACTGGCCAAATTGTCGCCATTCGGGGCATGGGCGGTTTTCATCTTGCGGCAAACGGTTGTTCGACGTCGGCTGTTGCCCTTCTCCGCGAGCGAAAAGGCCGACCCGACAAACCCCTGGCAATTATGGTTAGCGACCTGACCTCGCTGAAAACCTTGTGCTTTTATGGGGCGCAGGAGGAGGCGCTGCTTACCGAACCTGCTCATCCCATCGTCCTTCTGCAAAAACGAACAGGCACCAGTCTTGCACAAAACCTTGCCC
>JAABQY010000220.1 GCA_011391225.1 Desulfobulbaceae bacterium
ATGAGCAAAAATGCTGAAGAAGGAGAAAAAATCAGGCTGTTTATGTCGCTTTTCAAAGGACGGGACGATGTTTACGCCAGGAGATGGGAAAACAAAAAAAAAGGGACGTTTGGGTATTCTCCCTCCTGTCTGAATGAATGGCAACCCGGACTATGCCTTAAGCCGAAGGGGACATGCACTGGTTGCACCCATAAGGCGTATGCTGCTCTTACTGAGAAAGTAATTGATGACCATCTGCGGGGGAAAATAGTCGCCGGAATTTACCCGATGCTCACGGATGAGACGTGCAGGTTTTTGGCGATCGATTTTGATGATGGGGAGTGGAAAAAGGATATCTTGGTCTTGCGGGAGGTGTGTGCCGAATTTGATATCCCTGTTGCCATTGAACGTTCACGTTCCGGCAATGGAAGCCATGCGTGGGTATTCTTTAAAGAGCCGATAGCTGCGTCCCTGGCTAGAAAATTTGGCTCTTCCCTACTTTCCCACACTATGCAGAACAGGCATGAGATCACTTTCAAATCCTATGACAGATTTTTTCCCAATCAGGACACGATGCCCAAAGGCGGCCTGGGGAATCTGATAGCGCTGCCTTTGCAAAAGGAGGCAAGAAAGGCCAAAAACAGTGAATTCATCGATCAGGATTTCGAACCGTATCTCGATCAGTGGGTGTTTCTCGACACGATTCGAAGGCTCTCAGAAGATGAGGTAACAACACTTACCTCAAAACTGAATCAGGGAAATGAACTCGGTGTCTTGAAAAAAGATGAAGATGAGCCAAAGCCATGGGAAACGATCAAAGTCAAATTGCTGAAAACGGATTTTCCACGACAGATAGAGATCGTAAAAGCAAATATGCTGTTTATTCCGAAGACAGGTATCTCAGAAAGGGCTCTGAACCGGATAAAACGCCTGGCGGCTTTCAAAAATCCCGAGTTCTACAGGAATCAGGCGATGCGCATGCCAACTTATGGTAAATCGAGAATTATCTGTTGCGCTGATGATACTGCCGATTATCTCTGCCTGCCGAGAGGTTGCGAGCAGGACCTGCGGGCAGTTTTTGCTGAACAAGGAATGGATGTCAATTGCCTGGACAAGACCAATCACGGTAAAAGGATCGACGTTACATTCAATGGCAACTTGCGAGATGAGCAGCCACAGGCAGTGGAAAAGTTGCTTGAACATGATATCGGCGTACTCTCCGGCACAACGGCTTTCGGGAAAACGGTTGTGGCGATCAAACTGATCGCCGAGAGGAAAGTCAACACCCTCATCATTGTCGATAAAGCCAGCCTGATAACGCAATGGAAAAACAAACTGACTGAATTCCTGGCGATAAATGAACCCCCGCCTGTATCGGACAGAGGCGTGAAAAAGAGAGGACGAAAAAAAGCCCGAAGCATAATCGGACAACTGGGGCAAGGCAAAAATAGCCTGGGTGGAATCATTGATATTGCTTTAATGCAATCGTTGAACAGGAAAAATGAAGTGAGGGAATGCGTGAAGGATTATGGCATGATCATCGTCGACGAATGCCATCATGTCGCAGCCGTGAGCTTTGACGAGATTCTTAAAGCCGCCAAGGCAAAGTATGTCTATGGCTTAACGGCAACCCCGATCAGGAAGGATGGCCACCACCCCATAATATTTATGCAATGCGGTCCAGTGCGATATAGGGATGACGCAAAGAAACAGGCGGACAAAAGGCCCTTCGATCATTTCGTCATACCGAGATTTACGGCACTGCGGGTCCCGCTAGACAAGGATGAAAGAGACGCATCCATTCAGGAACATTATTCGCTCATAGTTGTCAATGAATTGCGTAATCAGATGATTGTTGATGATGTGGTAAAAAGCCATGAGAGTGGCAGGAACTGCCTTGTCTTGACCGAAAGGATCAGCCATCTGGAGTTAATCGCCGGAAAACTCAGGGAAAGGATTCCCGAAGTCATGACACTGAGAGGAGGAAGGGGGACCAAGGAAATCGCAGAAATCTTCAAGCGCATATCCGAAACACCCGCGGACAAGCAATTGACGCTGGTCGCTACGGGCAGGTATATCGGGGAGGGATTCGACGAACCGCGTCTCGACACCCTGTTTCTGACCATGCCGATATCGTGGAAGGGGACTCTGCAGCAATATGCTGGTAGGCTTCACAGACTGTTTGAAGATAAAAGAGAGGTCCAGATCTACGACTATGTCGATATCCATGTGAGCATGCTGGAGAAGATGTACCATAAACGGCTGAACGGATACGCCTTCATCGGGTATAAGGCGAAAGCTTTCGCTGTCGAGGTGGGCTCAATCGATATTATCTTTGACAAAAGCAACTTTTTGCCGGTTTACAACAATGATATTCTGGTCGCGGAAAGAGAGATCCTGATCGTAAGCCCCTTCGTTACCAAAAGGCGCACCTTGCAAATGATGCAGCAGTTGGAGATTGCCTTGCGGAATAAGGTAAGGGTAACAGTTGTAACCAGACCGACAGGAGATTTAGTCACTTGCAAAAAATCTTCGCACGGTTTTTGCGAAGATTTTTTGATAAGTGACTTATCCGGTTTATCGGGGCTCCGGGAAAAGGATTCAACCGCCTTGCAAGGGGCTGTGGATATTTTACAACATGCCGGTGTGAGCGTGATATTTCGTTCAAACATACACCAGAAATTCGCGCTCATCGATCAAAAGGTCGTATGGTATGGGAGTATCAATCTGCTCAGTTTCGGCAGCGCGGAAGAGAGCATCATGCGGCTTGAAAGCCCAAATATCGCCAGTGAACTTTTGAAAAGTATGGAAAAACAAGGAGGACGATAATGAAAAAAGACGAACACTTTTCCGGCTTCCAAAGCAATCCTGGGAGCCGGGAAAAGTGCAATGACCGACCGAAGGTCCTGGCCTATCGCTGAGCCATCGGGATAAAGCTCCGAGCCGTATGGCCGGTATAAATCTGCCGGGGACGGGAGATGCGCAGCTTATGGTCGTGCAGCTCCTTCCAGTTGGCGATCCAGCCGGGCATTCTGCCGATGGCGAACATGACAGTGTACATATTCAGTGGAATACCGATAGCCCTAAGGAGGATGCCGCTGTAGAAGTCGACATTCGGGTAGAGATTGCGTTTGATGAAGTAGTCATCCTGCAGGGTCGCTTGTTCAAGCTGCAGGGCAATGTCGAGAAGATCGTCATCAAGGTGCAGCGCTTCGAGGACGTCGTGCACCTGTTTTTTCAGGATGAGGGAGCGTGGGTCAAAATTCTTGTAAACTCGGTGGCCGAAACCCATGAGCTTGAAGGGGTCGTTCTTGTCCTTGGCTTTTTCGATATAATAGGCCGGGAGTCGACCGGATTTCTTGATATCCTCAAGCATTTCGATGACCGCCGCATTGGCGCCGCCATGTAATGGTCCCCATAGAGCGCAGACCCCGGCGGCCACCGAGCTGAACAGGTTGGCGCGCGAGCTGCCGACTACCCGGACGGTCGAGGTCGAGCAGTTCTGCTCATGATCAGCGTGCAGGACCAGGAAAAGATTGAGTGCCTTATCGATGACCGGTGAAACCTCGTACTCCTGGTATGGGTCGGAAAACATCATATGCAGAAAGTTTCCGCAATAGGTCAGGTTGGGATTGGGGTGGTTGATCGGTCTGCCGCCGGCCATGCGGTAAGCAAAGGCGGCGATGGTCCTGACTTTGGAGAGCAGTAGCGAGGCAGTTCGGTCAAATTCGGCGCCGGTGGTCGGGACGTCGAGGACTTCCGGGTGAAAACATGAGACCAGGTTAAGCATGGCCGAAAGAATCGCCATGGGGGGCGCAGAGGTCGGGAAGCCGGAAAAATGGTGCTCAAGGTTGGTATGCAGCGGGGCATGTTCCTTCAGCCTGGCCGAAAAGGCCTTAAGTTGGCTGGCCTTTGGCAGTTCGCCGTAAAGGACGAGGTAGGCGGTTTCTACAAAGGTTGCTTTTTCGGCAATTTCTTCAATGGGATAGCCACGATATCGGAGGATGCCCTTGTCACCGTCGACATAGGTGATGGCGGAGTAGCAGGAACCGGTATTGCCAAAGCCGTGGTCCATGGTGATGTAGCCGGTGGCGTCGCGAAGCTGCTGGATATCGATGCACTTTTCGTTCTCCGAACCAATGGTTATTTCTAAATCGTAGTTCTTCCCTTCAATGGTCAGCGTTGCTTTCTCGCTCATAGTTTGCTCCCAGGTTGTGATAATCAGCAGAGGAATTCAGATGTCTTGCAGGTAATAGATGCTTGAGAGTATTAATTCCTACTAAGAATAGCAAACATTTATGATGGTGCAACGCAAATTCCTAAATGAGCTGAGAAATGAGAAGCGGCGGGGGAGGGGCGAGCGGAAAGGAGATGGCGCGGAAAACGAGATTCGAACTCGCGACTTCAATCTTGGCAAGGTTACACTCTACCAGTGAGTTATTCCCGCTCATGGGTGGCGGGATTATTCCGGCAACAGATCGTAATAATAAGTGAGGATATCGGTTCGGGTGA
>JAABQY010000221.1 GCA_011391225.1 Desulfobulbaceae bacterium
AGTCGTTTTCAGAGCAAAATACATGGCCGATGTCCAGGTTGAGTTGCAATCTTGGCGAAGGTATTGTCTCGAGTAGCTCTAAAGCTTGCCCTGTCGTCCCGATAAAAAAATCAGGTTCCGGTTCTACAACAAGGATCAGCTGCTCCGAATAATCCAAGAGTTCCTGGAGCCCGGTTCTGAGGAGGTGATGGGCACGTTCGATCGGGATGTCTTCTGTTGGTTTGCCACTATTGATATTGAGGACGGGGGCATCAAGCATGTGTGCAAATTCTATCGAGTGTTTTATCACTTCAAGGCGCTTTTCGCGTTCGATGGGGCTAGGGGAGATAAGAGAAGGTTCGTAGGGCTTCTGCCCGAGGAGGGTTGGCCCACCGGCCGCTAGACAGACAATTTCAAGATCGATGTCATTGCAATACGCCTTGATTTCATAGCACTTTTTGCTGCTGTGTTTGAGAGGGTGGAGGTGGGAGTCATTCAGGGTCAGCTCAACCCCTTCATAGCCATGGGTCTTGATCATGCTGAGTGATTGGAAAAGTTCGATATTCCGCAGTGTCGTGGAGTTGAAACAAAGTTTAAGCATGGGAAACCTTTCTGTTACCTTTCTGGTTACGCCTTTTTGGTTTCAAATACGTTCAACATACTGGAGAGCATATGTGGTTCTACTCGTGCTAAAATTGTTGGTCCAAGGGCCTCTAAATTTTGCGTGAGCTGTGCAGTTGAAAAGATATAGTGTTGGCTGCTTTTTTCAGCTCAGTGATAAAATCGTTGCTCCATTCTTTTTGCATGCGGTATGAGGGAACCACAATAATAATTGCCGCAACAGGAACGTTTTTGTGGTTGAATATTGGCGCGCCGATCGCATTCACTTCTTCCAGGTATTCTCCAAAATCATACGCAATGCCGGTTTCTCTGACTTCTGCGTAGATTTTCCGAAGTTCAACCGGATCGGTGACGCTATTTTTCGTATAAGGGATAAGGTCCTGCGCCAGCCAGTAATCCATTACATCCGGCTGGCTGAAAGCGGTGATAGCCTTGGCGCCGGCATGGGCGTGGGCCATCACCTGATCCCCGACATCAATTTTCAACCCTATGGGTTCAGGCGTGTCAGCAACATAGGACAGATAAATATGGTTACCTGAAATCACTTCAAGGTGTATTCTTTCGCCTACCTTGTTTTTCAAGGCATTGACTAAAGGAGCGGCCACCGCCGTTACCGTGCCGTGCAGAGATCGATATACCGCGCGGGCCATCTCAACCATTGCCGGACCAAAGCGGTAGTTGCGAGTTTGCGGATCCTGCTCCAGAAAACCGTTTTTATTGAGCGTTGTAAGTACGCGGCCCATAGTCGCTTTATTCGTATCCAGCCTGTTGGCCAATTCCGTTGTTCCCAGGGAGACGTCTCCCTCGGCAAAACACTGAAATACCATCGTGGCAAACGTGACCATGTTGCCATGGTCCCATGAATCCGCGAGAGATGGCTGTTGGGCATTTTTCTTGTAGGCCGTTAAAACCTTTCTTACCGTCTCGGGGTCGACAGACACTTGCCAATCACCATCCGGATTCAGACACTCACCAATTTTTTTCAGCAGAACGTATTTAACGCCCTTCACCGTTTTCTTGTTGTCCGCAAGTATTGTAGACATGATATTGTCTACACTAATGTATTCGGGAATATGCAGGTCGAGCCCGAGCTTCTCGCCAAAATAATGATAATGCATGGCAACTTCTTCTTTCGATAGGTAGCCCAACTCATGGGAAAGCTCTGCCGCTATGCACATGCCCTTGGCTACCGCGATGCCGTGAGGAATTTGTCCGTCTGAGAAAAACTCCATGGCGTGCCCAAACGTATGCCCATACTCAAGGGCCATGCCAAAGCCCTTTTCACTCGGATCCGCAGCCAATATTTTCAGCTTGGACTGGATAATGGCATAGGCAAGCTCAGTAAGTGTCCGGTTATCAAGATTCTCCAAGTCTTTATCCAGGCAAATCTCGTAAAAATCCAGCAGTTCTACCTCATTGATCAGCGCATTTTTAATACCCTCGGCAATGGCGGATTTTCTTCCAACCAGGCTTTCACTTCTCAGGTATTTGGTATCGCCAAAAATAAAGATTGGTGCGTAATAAATCCCATATTGATTCTTGCCCTGCTTGCCGTTGACAGCCTGTTTGTTGCTCAGCGTACTGTCGGTAATTCCCATATAAGTAGTCGGCATCTCAACGTAACGGATGCCCCTGTAGATCATACCGGCTGCGAGGCCAACAATATTAGTCAGGCAGCCACCGCCAAAACCGATGATGATCGAGCCCTTGGTGACCCCTCTTGCAACTAGTTCCTCACAAAGATACTCGAGGTTTAAAAATGTTTTATCATTTTCAGAATCTTTTATGGTGAGTGATTCGTGGATAACAGCATTTTCCTTAAATAGGCCAAGGATCTCTTTGCCATAGAGGTCCAGCAAGAGCGGGTTAGTGACGAAATACACCCGGTCGAAAACATATTGTTTCAACAGAGAACTCAGCTCGTGGATGATGTCAAAGCCAAAATAATAGGTGGGATCTGGCCGCAGGTTGGTTTTGAAACTCATCATCTTGTTTAATTCAAGAGCTTTCATTGTGGCACCCCTCGAGGAAGCAATTGACTCTTATTGAGCTACTTGTGTTCCGGTGAAAAACGTTTGCTATATTTCATATAGTGATACTATAGTTCTTTATATGAAATTATAGAATTTTCATTTATTAGTCAAGAAAAAAATGAAGAAAAACCAGCGCAAATACTCAACTTATTGTTATTATATAAAATCATCAGAAATTTAAATTGCATATAACGCAATAATGTTTTATATAGTGTAACAAAAAACAACAAAGGTTTGGCTATGGAATTAAAAACGATTGAAAAAGCATTGATGGTGTTCAGATGTTTTGCAGAGAGCAATAGTTCTCTCGGAACTACCGAATTGGCTGTCAAGCTTGATACGAATAAAGCGACGATGAGTCGGGTCTTAACCACCTTGAAAAAGCACGAGTTTCTGGAGCAGGAGCCGAGTACACGGCGGTATCGGCTTGGGCCGGCGATGGTGGAGATGGCGCGGGCAGTTTATAGATCGCTTGACGGTACTGTCACACCTGCTGCCATCCCATATGCCAACGCATTGAGAGATGCAGTAGGAGAGGCAGTGCACCTTGAAGTGCTTTCCGGCAACAATATTTATCTGGCATATGTGGCGGGAACCCGTAACCCGATCTCGCTGAACATTGAAATTGGAGATCAGGTTATGCCCCATGCCCATGCCGGCTCGAAGGCTATTGTGGCGTTCAGCCCGGATGACGTGATAGAGCATTGGATGGAAGAGGATCTCGTACGCTATACCGCCAGCACCATAACTGATCCAGGATTGCTACGTGAAGTGTACGAGAGAGTCCGCAAGGCCGGCGTAGCCTATGATTTTGGAGAATATTTTTTAGAAGTTAACGCTGTCGGAGCACCTGTTTTTAATCATGAGAACAAGCCGGTGGCCGGGCTCCTTATTGTCGCTCCCTCGTATAGAATGAAAAAATGGGCCCCACGGTATATTGCTCAATTAAAAAATGCAGCGAACGCAATTTCTTCCAAACTGCACAGTTCAAGAAAAATTTAGCTCATGGAGAACCCCGAAGCATGTTAGTGTCGGGGGCGAGAAAAAATGCTTAATAAAGCCTTAATTGTAGAAGCAGCAGGAAAGATAAATGTGGTTGACACGCCAGCACCTGAACCCGGAGCAGAGGAACTTCTCCTGCGAGTTCATTATACGGCCCTGTGTGGCTCTGACAAGAAACTGTATCAGGGGACGTACTTGGCGCCTCATATTTATCCTATCATTATTGGACACGAATGGGTTGGAGAAATAGTGCGAGTCGGGGCAGCGGTTTCAGATGGTTGGAACATTGGTGATATTGTTACCGGCGACTGTTCAATTTATTGCAATAACTGCATTAATTGCACACGAAATTATAGAAATCACTGTCTTTTTGTGGAAAAAAGGGGGATAACCAAGGATGGTGGATGTGCACAATATATCACTGTAAATCAACGACACCTCTATCGGTGTCCCAAGTTACCTGATAGTAAAGTGTTTGCCCTTGCAGAACCGCTTGCCGTCTCAGTTCAAGCGGTTGTCAATCGCATATCTCCGGACGAATTACATAAAGTGCGCAAGGCACTGATAATTGGAGCAGGCGGCATCGGAGCTATGGCGGTTTTCCTCCTTCGTGATGAGGGGATACCTTGTATTGTTGTGGTCGATACGATAGCAGAGAAGCTGGCGATTGTAGATTCTTTTGGTTTTAGCAATGTGCAAACGATTGTGACTGACCTGAGAGATGGCGCAATCTCCGATATTGGTGGTTTTGATTTGATCATTGAGGCAGCCGGAAGTGGCTTTGCCCTGCAGAAAGCAGTCGAGTTGGCTGAACCCTGCGGCAAGATTGTATGCGTAGGGCATCAAAAGGCA
>JAABQY010000222.1 GCA_011391225.1 Desulfobulbaceae bacterium
GATGACAACCTGGCTGCCGATCAATTCTTCGGGACGATAATGTTCGGCAATCCCGGCAACAATCGTTCTTTCTTCCGGGGCAAGCACCGTTACTTTCAACAGCTTGTTTGAGTTTTTTATTGGTTCAACGGCAATTATCTCCGCCACCCGCAAATCAAGTTTCTTGAAATACTGCAAATCTACCAGATCGACTTCGGCCATGGCGAAAGTGTCCGACTTTTTCGGTTGCGGCTGCTCGCCATCCCTCGTCTTGTCGGACGGCTCGCCGGATTTACCTTCGAGTCGCGGGAAAAGCGCGGGTATGGCCGTGAGATTCCCACCGGGAACGAGAAGGCCCCAGGCCCCGCCCAGGTCAAGGGAAGCAACAAGGGGATCATCCATGGCAAACCCTAGTCCCACTGCCATCTTCGCCGCCGCCCCCGGCATGACCGGTTGCAGAGTAAGCGTCAGCAAGCGGAGACATTCAAGCAGATTATAGAGGACGGTGTCAAGTCTTGGCGCCTTTTCAGCATCTTTTGCAAGAGCCCAGGGCTCATTGCCGACGATGTATTTATTGGCCAGACCGACAAGCTCCCAAACCGCCTGCAAAGCAAAATGAAAGCGAAACTCGGCCATCGCCTGCCGGTACTCCCGAAGCATTGCCAGTGCCGCCTCTAAAAGGAGTCGGTCTTCTTCGTTTGCACCACTTGGTGCCGGAATCCGCCCCGCCCGGTATTTCCATACCATGGTCGTTGCCCGGCTAAAGAGATTACCGAGGTCGTTTGCCAGATCGGCAGTGTGGCGAGCCACTATCGCTTCAGAACTAAAAGAAGAGTCGAGACCAAAGGACATCTCTCTCAGGGTAAAATAGCGCAGGGTATCGACACCGTAGGCCTCGATCAGCTCTTTTGGCCGAACGACGTTGCCAATGCTTTTTGACATCTTGGTATCGTCAATATTCCAGTAGCCGTGCACATGGAGTTTCCGGTACAGCGGCAGCCCCATGGCCATGAGCATAGTCGGCCAGTAAATGGCATGCGGTTTAAGAATGTCTTTGGCGATCAAATGTTCAGCAACCGACCAGAACTTTTCAAAATCGGGGCCGTCAGGATAGCCTATTCCCGTGAGGTAATTGATCAGGGCATCAAACCACACATAGGTGACGAATTTGTCGTCGAAAGGCAACTCAATACCCCAGGTAAGACGGGATTTTGGCCTTGAAATACACAGATCGGTCAGCGGTTCGCTGAGAAAGGCTAAGACCTCGTTGCGGTATCTCTCGGGTGTGATAAAGTCGGGATTGTTGTGAATATGGTCAATGAGTGGCTGCTGATAGCGGGACATACGAAAAAAATAATTCTGTTCAGCGATTTCCTGGGGCGGAGTCTGGTGATCCGGACAATTGCCGTCAACCAGTTCCTTTTCCGTCAGGTATCGTTCACAGCCGCGGCAATAGAGGCCGGAATATTCATCAAAGTAGATATCCCCGCTGTCATAGACTTTCTGGAGGATGGTCTTTACAACAGCGACATGTGCCGCATCGGTGGTTCTGATAAAATGATCGGCCTCGATCTGCAATAGCGGCCAGGTTTCCCGAAACTGGGCACTGACCCTATCGACATACTGGCGCGGCGGGACATCTTCGCTTTCCGCTGCTTTGACGATCTTATCGCCATGCTCATCGGTACCGGTCTGAAAGCGTACCTCATCCCCGCACAACCGTTTAAACCGGCTGTAGGTATCGGCGACAATCGTCGTATAGGCATGGCCGAGATGCGGCTGGGCGTTCACATAATATATAGGTGTGCTGATATAGGTTGTCATAAATCCATACTTTATTCTGGCAATACCGGTGGTAGTAAACCAACCCGGTCGGGTTTGGGGAGAGGTGTTTCACCTGGCTCACCGCTCTTCCTCTCTTTCCTTTTTTCGATAAGCTCTTTCTTCACCTGCTGAAACATTTTCCAATCCTGTTTGGCAAGAACTATTTCCTCGCCGGCACTGTTCTCGGCGATAATGGATTCCTGCAACGGATTCTGACGTTTGACCAGGTACTCGTCCTTGTCGATTTTTATCCGTTTGCCCGCCTTCGGCATGTTCTTGCGCTGCTTCCGGTAGGTTTCATATTCATAGGTAAGACAACATAACAAGCGATTACAGACCCCGGAGATTTTCGTCGGATTGAGTGGCAAATCCTGTTCCTTGGCCATCTTTATCGATACCGAATCAAAATTCTTGATAAAGGAGGAGCAGCAGAGTTCCCGACCGCAGGTGCCGATGCCGCCGATCATCTTGGTCTCGTGTCGAACCCCGACTTGACGCATTTCTACACGCGTGCGAAATTCCTGAACCAGGTCCTTCACCAGGCCGCGAAAATCAACCCGGCTGTCGGCAGTAAAGTAGAAAATCATCTTGCTGCCGTTGAAAAACCGCTCGACTCGAACGAGATTCATGCTTAGCTGATGGCTTCCAATCAACTCATTGCAGACCTGAAAAGCCCTCTCTTCGCTATTCGCAAGGCCGGCAAATTTTTCTCGCTCCTCAATTGTCGCCAGCCGCTCAATGGCAAAGTTTGCCTGACGGCTTTCTCCTCTGCAGCCGCACATTGGTGAATTCCCTGTAATAGTCGCCGGTTCAACCCCATGATCGGTCCGAACCAAAACCACCGTGCCGATCAAACAGGCCGGAGTTTCCGCGGCGGCAGTGAAATGCTGCCCCCCTCTGCGAAAATGAATGCGATAAAAACTCGTCGCGTTGCGGGCATGGGCGGTTACAGCGTCACCCTTATCTATTTCATTTACTATCATCAAATCTCATCATCTCCCATATTCCGTCGAAAACCGCGTCATTGCAAAGCAAACAGCAGCACTTCACAGAGGAGGTTGCGGTTGCAATTTCTCGCAAGTTCGCGCTCCGCCCTGGAAATTGCCTGCAATTTAGCAAATAGTTGTGCTGAACTCCAGCTTTTCCGTGCACTGTAATCATCCTTTGCCACATCTCCATTGGCCTGTGCAGCTAAAAGCAGATCGCGCAGCCATATCTTCAAGAGTCCCAAAAAAGGCAGCAGATCGTCTTTTTGCGCTGCCATTTTCTCCGCCAGTCGCAGGAGCACACCTACGTCGCGATCCGGCAGAATAGCAGGATCGGAGAGAGCGCCAACCAGCTCATGCCAAAGGCTAACCATTGAACTTTTTTGATAAAGCAACGCCCTGCCGGGACTTCCTTCGGAGAGCCTGGCCAGCAGGATGGCCGCCTCGAACTCAATGCCGTGGGCGACCAGAATAGCCGTCGTGTCGTCGATGCTCAACGGGGTAAAAGGCACCACCTGGCATCTTGAGGTGAGGGTGGGAAGGATTTCCTGCGACGACTCAGCGGTCAGGATGAGCAGGTTATCGGCCGGTGGTTCCTCAAGCATCTTCAAGAGACTGTTCGCCGCCTCCCTTCGCATGGTATGTACATCCTCGAGCACGACAATACGCGTCTCAGATTCAAATGGCGGATAGCTCAGTTCCCCGGCGAGCTGGCGAATCTGCTCTATCTTGATCGCACCTTTGACGGGACGAATGACCATAAAATCCGGATGACTCTCTGACCGGAATTTGCGGCAGGACGAGCAATTGCCGCAGGCCGCCGCCCCTTGACGCTCGCGACAGTTAATCGCCGCCGCAACCCCAAGGGCGAAGAGACGTTTGCCCACACCGTCCTGGCCCCGGAAAAGAAAGGCGTGGGGAACCCGGCCGGCGATAAGAGAACGACTGAATAACTCCTTGGCCTTTTTCTGCCCGTAAAGGCTGGTAAAACATATTAAGGAAGTGTCGGACATTGGTGCTGATACCCGCTAAAAAAGAGACGGTTGACGGCTGCTGATTTCGGCGCGGGTCTCCTCCGCCTTGGCTTCATCTTTGGGCAAACCGCCAAGATACAGGTAGCGTTCCAAGGAACGCTGGTATTCCGTCCAACTCAACAGGGCTCCCTCCATTTTACGGCGCAGCTGCTCGCAGATATTCATCTTGGCGTCAAGATCGTCGAGAAAGCTCAGGATAAATGCCTCGACCGTCATAGGCAGGGTCGGAGAACCGAATTCCAGCCGCCCGTGATGGCTGAGAATGAGGTGTTGCAACTGGTTTAGTAGTTCTTCGGGAAAATCGCGGATTTTCCCTGCAGCCAGGGCGACCATTTCGCTGCCGATGACCAGATGTCCCTTCAATCTGCCCTTGACCGTATATTCAATCAACCCGCCAGCCATGGTGAGTTCCTCCAACTTACCGATATCGTGGAGAAGCGCCCCGGCGATAAGCAGGGAACGATCAACCCCGGCGTAGTGTCCGGCAAGAAAATCCCCTATTTGCGCCACCGAGAGAGAATGCTCCAGGAGTCCGCCGATGAAGGCGTGATGGATGCCCTTGGCGGCAGGAGCCTCCTGAAATTTCTCCAGCCATTCGCCCTTTTTAAAAAAATGGCCAAGAATTTTTTTGAGAAAGGGGTT
>JAABQY010000223.1 GCA_011391225.1 Desulfobulbaceae bacterium
TATTTCCGACGACATACCCTGGAAACCAAGATAATAGGGATTCCGCACCCATCCTTGAAGATCATACTGCCCCTTTTTGAAAAGGGCGAGTTCCGAATCCACGGCAGCTCTCTGGTCAGTTTTCAGCAAGACATTGATGTCCTGAAGCAGGGTATTTTTTTCCCCTTCGCTCTCCACATTCTTTTTTACCCCATTGCCGACTATGGTATCGTGTTGTCCTTTATACTGCCGAAAAAGTTCGTTTTCTTCCCAAGACAGCGCAGGCGGATCAACCTTCAAGGGGATGCCGTAGATAAGCACTATTGCAGCTATCCGCCGGGAAGACAATCTGTCGATGGCCTCTTCGACCGCTCTTTTCAATACGCTATCATATTCATCTCTGGACATAGTCTCAGCCAAAGTGATAGCAACCAAGACTAAATGCGATGCAGGTATCGCTCTTTTCTCCATATAGTATCTGGCGATTTCTTTACTGTCCGCCATTCTTGTGTTTGCCACGACAAGAATTTCCTCTGCGGCCAAACCGTAAGCAACACCGGCTTCCCCCATTACGGAAATCATCGCCAGTAAAACAACTATTGGAATATACGTATAATTGAAAATATTCAAGACTGCCTCGTTGACAAGGAGTTCAGAAAAGAGAATTATTTCGCATTTCAGGAAAAAACTATTCTTTTTTTCCCTCATCTTATATACTACCAGGAATAGTCCCTATCAACTGGATGTTTTTTCATAATCAACCACCAGAGAGAAAGGCACATACCTACTTTATGAAAGGAACACGGCAAGACATAGAACGACTCATCTCTAATCAGAAAAGTCTTCTGGAAACAATCCCTGAGATGGTTCTTCTCACGAAGGAAAGTGATTGGGTTGAGTATATGAACCCCAGCGCCAAACACTTTTTTGGTGATCTTTGTCGCCAGGTCTTGAACGGCGATCCGGCAAGACAGAGTAAGGCTTCCGCTCTTCTCCAGATTGTTGCTCAAACAATAGAGAACAATCATGTCGGTGGCACCCTTGAGACTACTTTTGGTCAATCACACCTTGAATATACCCTCGCCCCCTTTAAAGGATACAAAGGGGATCCCCTCTACTGGTTTTTTATCAGGGATCTCACCGAACATAAGAAGCACCTGGAGGAACTCTCCCTTTTCCACAACAGCATTGAGACCATTCTCTCACACAAGATCAATGAATTGAAGGAAAGCGAACGGACCCGACAGAAACTTGCCAGTGAATTGAATTCCCTGAAGGAACACCTCAAAGAACAGCCGGCAGAAGGAAAAATGATCGGTTCAAGCCGGGCTCTCAGCGAATTACGTAACATGGTGTTCCAGGTCGCCAAATCGGATGCGACAATTCTCATAACCGGCGAATCGGGAACAGGCAAGGAACTGGTGGCCAACCTTCTAAGAGAAAGCAGTAACCGGAACAATACACCCTTTCTCAAGATTAACTGTAACACCATCAATGACTCGCTTCTTGAAAGCGATCTTTTCGGTCATGAAAAAGGCGCCTTTACCGGGGCGGACAGCAAGAGAAAAGGCAAGTTTGAAGTTGTCGACGGCGGCACCATTTTTCTTGATGAAATCGGCGACATCAGCCCGAGAATGCAAGCCGCCTTGCTGCGAGTTCTGCAAGACGGAGATATTATTCGGGTTGGCGGAAATACACCGACAAAAATCGATGTCCGAATTATCGCCGCGACCAATCTTGACCTAGCTTCAATGGTTCAGAAAGGCACCTTTCGACTCGATCTTTATTATAGGCTAAATATTATCAACATCTCCATTCCGCCCCTGCGTGAACGAAAGGAAGATATAGTTGATCTCACAACACATTTTGTGAGAAAATATCGCCATGCCTTCAAAAAGGAGATAAATTTTCTTCCCCAGTCAATCCTTGATCGCCTCCTTCTCCATGACTGGCCGGGAAATGTCAGAGAGTTAGAAAACGTTATCCAACGTGCCGTTCTTATGGCTAAAAATAACATAATCACGGAGAATGAACTTTTTTTTGATAACGCCCCGTGCAACAAACCGCAGACTCCACAGAAAAACTATCTGCAACGGATTGACGGACGGACTCTGAAGGACATAGTTGCCGAGATTGAAAAAGATATCATTTTGTGTGTACTGGAAAAAAATCATGGCAACGTTCCCCATACAGTGCTACAACTTGACATCGGTAAAACTGCTTTCTACGACAAAATGAAGCGCCACAGCATCTCACCAAAGACACTTAAATAGAAAAATCATTTTGGGCACGTTTTTTGCTCGTATATTTGTGGTATGTGGTTGAAGAAAGGAATTCCTTTTTCCTTGAAAGAGAATTAAATGGCCAGCAAAATATTTACTCATTCAGAAAATTGCCCTTTCTGGTCGGCATTGTCGATGAAATGTCGGATCTGTAAGGGTGGCCTTTTCATTCCTTTGGATGAGCACATAGAGATTTACTGCAAAAGCCCTGATTATCCCCAATGCATGCAGTACGCATTGCATACGGAAAATCGATTGGAAATCAGCGGAAATTTGAAGCAGAGCAACCGGAACCGCAGAAAATTCGTCCGCGTTGATGTCTCTTACAAGATCACCCTGGTAAGGCTGATCAACTCCGGATCAGTTGTTTCTCATTTTTCCTCATTGGCACAAACCCTGGATCTCAGCAGCGGCGGCATGCGACTGACAACAAACAACCCCCTTCTCAACAACTCTGTAATACAGTTTTCCTTTAACGACTCCTTCCCGGAAGACCTTCAGGAGGGCACCGGTCTCATTGCGTGGTGCAACAAAGAAGTCGATGAACCGGGTTACCAGGCTGGAATCTCATTTCAAGATGAGCAAACCGTCCAAGCCATGGAATTGTACCTTGGCCGGCATTTTCGTGACATGTAACCAACAGCTGCGCGTTTCAGATTGTTGTCCTGCCCCCACCCCGCCGTATATCTGTAAGCACTAGAATCTAAAGATCTTTTTTTTCAAAAAGTCGTTGTACGACAATAATAAGAAAAAGAACCGGAATCCCCAACAAAGCAGTCAGTAAAAAAAACTTCTCATATCCTAAACCTGAGACCATTGTCCCGGAATAGCCACCAACCATCTTTGGCAGAAGGGTCATCATTGAACTGAAAATGGCATATTGCACAGCCGTAAACGATACGTTGGTAAGGCTTGAGAGGAAAGCAATAAAAGCGGTTGTGGCAATCCCGGCACTCAGGTTGTCGGCACCAATAACCAAGGTGAGCAGCGTGACATCGTTGCCGGCACCGGCCAGCAACATAAATAACAGGTTGGTCGCGGCTGAGAGAAAAGCCCCAAAAAATAAAATTTTCTGAACGCCAAAACGCATCGTCAACAGCCCTCCGAGAAAACCACCCACCAGGGTCATACCCAGGCCAAATGACTTGGTAACTCCGGCAATCACGGTTTTACTGAAACCCATGTCCAGATAAAAGACATTGGAGACAACACCGAGAACAATGTCGGAAAGCCGGTAAAAACCTATCAGTACCAGTAAAAGTCCGGCAGTCTTTCCACCATATCGGACAAAAAAATCATGGACCGGTGCAAAATAGGCCTGACGCGCCATGTCTTTGTCCATTAAGCCGGTCATAACAATGCCCCAAGCAACAACACCACCAGCAGAGACAGCCAAGCCAAATCGTAAAATTTCCATAAAAAAAGTACCGATTTTGCCGTCATTGGCAAAAAAGATTGGGTAAGTTTTGCCCAGCTCCGTAAACCAGGAGCCAATTTGAAAAAAAGTCAAAGCGAATGCCAGCATGACGAGGAGAAACAACATTAAAAATCGCAGATACTGCGAAGGTGAATAGGTATGTTGCGCTACACGACGAGAACCATCAGGCTCGGCAATACACAGAGTAGTGACAAGCCCGGCGGCGCACATAGTTGCCGCCATTGCATAATAGGTTATCTGCCAGGCACGATAGCAGTACCCGCCATTTTCACCACCAATATAATCTGCCAGAAAGAGTGAGCCGGCTCCCGCCACCAGCATACCCATGCGGTACCCGGCAATATACATGGAAGAGAGCAGGGCCTGCAGGGTCTGCTCGGCACTTTCAATTCGGTAGGCATCTATGACTACATCCTGGCTTGCCGATGAAAAACCCAGCAAAACAGCGGCGATGGCCATGACAGTGAGATTTTTTGGGTTTACGGCAGGATCAATCGATGCCATCCAAAGTATGGCAATAATTATGCAACACTGAGCGACAATCAGCCATGCCCTGCGACGCCCAAGAATACGGGTAAGAATGGGTAATGGCAGTATATCAATGATCGGTGCCCATAAAAATTTAAAGGAATAACCGAGAGCCGCCCAACTGAAAAAGGTTACCGCCGCCCTGTCGACCCCTGCTTCCCTTAGCCATACGGACAGCGTTGAAAATATCAACAGAATGGGTATTCCTGCCGAAAAACCAAGAAAA
>JAABQY010000224.1 GCA_011391225.1 Desulfobulbaceae bacterium
AACGAATTATTTGCATCATATCTGTTACATAGAAATTGGCCAGCACTTTTTTGGGAAAAGTTCCAATATTACAGGCCTACCGTCATTCCGACAAACTGAAACTGGGGTCAGGCTTCCAAGTTAATAATAATGGGGCCTTGCCAGACAGAAGACCAAGAGGAGGGCGGTGACGAAGGGCAAGAAGCATTCTTGTTGCTCCATGAGGTGCAGAAAATATCACGATTATTCGGCACCACCTACAGTTGAACATTTGTTGGTGGACCGCAATGCCTGGGACAGATCGGTCAAGTCGGCGGTGGAAAGCCACATCAAGAACAACAGCGTAGTCTTCGGGGTTGAGAGGTTCGAGCGGCAAGGAGCTCGCCTTTCCGCACTGCTTTCAATGCCGCAATGGCCTCTTCATTTGGAATAAGCTGGGCAAAAGGTAAAGCCTTTTCCTTTGCTATCAGCGCCATCATTAACCGAAAAGCATCGGAAACGCTCAAACCTATAGAGTACAGGAAGTGTATCTTTTTTTGTTGAAAAACAAATGTTTTTCAACAGGGAGCGCGGCCTGTGCTGGTAGTGTCCGCCTCCGCTTTTAATCGGCTGACGAAAACACCTGTTGTGTTACCGATCACCAGCGGCGGCAACTTCGCTCGCATGGCAGGCTTTGCTGTGCCTTTGACGGGGGCAGGTACGAACACAACTGGTGTTGTCCGATGTGACCAGCCCCGTGCCCTCGATTTAGATTCGCGCAATGCAAGTAAGTTGGAAAGTGTCCCGGTTGAGATAATGGATGAAGTGCTGGCAACAGGTTCCTCCCATGAAGCCATTGTCTTTGCCAAGGAACATAAAGAGCAACTGCAGATTCCTGGCAAATGAGCCTTGAGTCTATAGCCCCCGGTTCGTAGTTCCCCACAACCCGGCGATTGCAAAATGGCAAGGAAATGGTATCATCCGCCGGCGGTCGCAAGACATAGTCGAAATGACAGCAATGTTGTTGACACCCGTCGCATTTTTCCTGCCGCAAACACATTAAACACAGCATCCCTCTCCCACAACCTCAAATTCCCGACTCGCCATGCATGTATTTGACTGGCCCCTGTTGCTTATTTTCGGCATGTTTCTTGTTGCCCTCTTGGCCGGGTGGGTCGACACTCTTGCCGGAGGCGGCGGGCTGCTGACGCTGCCGGCTTTGATGCTGGCCGGACTACCGCCGGTGTCGGCCCTGGCCACCAACAAGGCCCAGGGCTTTGTCGGATGCCTGACTGCAACCGTTGTGCTGGCATTAAAGGGACAGCTGAAAATCATCAGCCTTCTGCCGTTGGTGCTGACTGCGGGTCTTGGGTCGATGCTCGGCACCTTTGTTATCCAACGCGTCGATACCGGCTGGCTGCACTGGGGGATTCCCTTCCTGCTCATCGGAGTAGCCGGATACTTTGTCGCCACTCCGCAGGTGGGAAAAAACGAGAGTTTCGCCCGGCAGTCGGAGATGGCCTACGGCCTGACTGCGGTGCCGCTCATCGGCTTTTATGATGGGGCGATAGGGCCGGGAGCCGGATCTTTTTTTGCCGTAAGCGGGGTGATGTTGCGGGGCCAGACGCTGCTGCAGGCCACCATTCGCGCAAAGCTCTTTAACTTTACGACGAATGTTGCTTCAATGGCCATGTTCGCCGCTGCCGGCCAAGTTGCCTGGATGATCGCCCTGGCGATGATGCTTGGCCAGTTCTTAGGCGCGACCCTTGCCAGCCATACCATGCTGAACGGCGGGGAAAAGCTGATCAGGCCTTTGGTAATCGCCATGTGCGTGTTAATGTCATGCAGCCAGGTTTATAAGTTACTGCTGGGTTAATCCGGCTCACAGCAAACTAATAATCAGAGGGAAACCATGCTTCATTGGTGTGTATTTATTTGCGGCGGGGGGGTGATGATAATCGAGCTTACCGGGTCGCGTATCCTTGCTCCCATTCTCGGCACTTCACTTATTGTCTGGACCAGCCTTATCGGTGTCATTCTCGCCAGCCTCAGCCTTGGTGCCTGGTGGGGTGGAATTATCGCCGACCGTCATCCTAAAGCCCATATACTCGGCCGCATAGTTTTACTCGCTGCCTGGGCAACGGCGGCAATCGGCCTTTCGAAAACCTGGGTACTGGCATTGCTGCAGGGTGTCGGCGACCTTCAGACAATCGCCATAGCAGCAACGGTAGCGCTTTTTACTCCGGCCTCGGCATTACTCGGCATGGTGGCACCTTTTGCCGTGCGACTTCGGCTTCTTGACCGGGAGCATACCGGACGCACCGCCGGAAATCTTTATGCGGTGTCAACCATCGGCTCCATCGTTGGAACCTTTCTTGCCGGTTTTGTCTTGATTGCCTGGGTTGGCAGTACGTCAATCCTCTATATCACTGCCGCCGGTCTGGCTCTTGCTTCTTTCTTAGCTGATCCATCCGACAAACTGATCAAGGCTTGTTCGCTAAGCACCTTTGTCCTGGCGATATTCCTCAATCATAATCATGACGGTTTTCTCGCCAAGCAAGGCTTTATCGACACTGACACACCCTACAATCGGGTTTTGGTCTTTAACAGCAATGAACTTTCAACAGGAAGACCTACTCGGGAAATGGTTACCGGCCCGTATGGTCGGCAATCCGCCATGTACTTGGACGATATCACCGAACTCGCCGTAGCCTATACCCGCTTTTACCGACTAGCCGAATATTTCAAACCGGAAATGAAACGGATGCTTGTGCTGGGTGGAGGAGGTTTTTCGTTTCCGAAATATGCCCTGGCGCATTATCCCGAACTGCAGATCGATGTTGTGGAACTCGACCCGGGAATAGTCAGTTTATCCCGATCACATTTTGGGCTGTCGCAAAACCCGAGGCTGAACATCATCGAAGAAGATGCCCGGACATTCCTCCAAAACAATAGCAAACGCTATGATGTTATCTTATGCGATGTCTTCACATCGCACTATTCCATCCCTTTTCATCTAGTTACCGTTGAGGCGGTCCAGCGCATGCGCGACGCCTTGACCCCTTCCGGTGTGGTCCTTGTAAACGTCCTTACTTCACAAAAAGGCCAATCGAGCGACTTTTATGCGGCTTATTACCAAACTCTTAAAACGACCTTTCCGGAAATTCGCGTCTATGCTGTTTCCAACCCGATTGATGTTCGGCTCTGGCAAAACCTCATACTGACCGCGTTTGCCACTCCTTTTAGTGAAACAGTCCCTGCCCCTGCAGATCTCCAGGAAATGCTTGCCAACCAAATAAGCGCTCCGACCAAAACGATTGCACCTTTCACTGATGAATTTGCACCGGTTGATCGTTATACCGGCATTTTTTAGTTCTCTTTGATTGTTGATACTGCCACAAGGTGAAGCGGTGTTTTACTCACTGCCCGCCGAACAGCTTTTCTCCCCTGCCAGGATAATTTTCTCCAGCAGTTCCTCGAAATCCACTGGTTTCATGCAAAAATCGAAGGCACCACGTTTCATGCTGAGAATTCCGGTGCTGATCGAGGCATTGCCGGTGAGGATAATGACCGCCAGTTCAGGTTGAAGTTTCTTCATCTCGGCCATGCAACTTAGCCCATCAAGGCCGGGCATAACCACATCCATAACCACCACGTTGAAACGGTCACGTCCCAGCCAGTCCAAGGCCTCCATGCACCCACCCGCAGTTTCATAGGCGATTTTGCGCCGTTTGAAGAACGAGCCCATGATATCACGAAAATCTGCTTCGTCATCAACCAGCAGAACCTTCTTGTTCGTCATCATTTCCGGCCTCCCCAAGTATCAATGTATCACGGCGGGCAAGCATTGCGGCAATGTCCGTCAAAAATTTTTGTTTATATCTCTCAACCTGGTGCGGGTCATCCATGACCATATCGAGCTGGCGGGCATGCAGGGTAAGATAGCCGAGGATCTGCAGGCGCTCTTCCAGGAAGCCTTTCGGCCGCTTCTTGAGTCTCGCCAGCAACGCATCGGACCTGAGCTCAATCCGAAATTCGAAGGACTCCAAGATCTCGGACAGAAGTCTCGCCCGCACCGCCTTGCGCCGCATATCCGCCGCACCGCCCTTGAAACGGAAGGTTACATAGTTTTCGGTGAGGAGGTCGCTCAAATAGGCCTCAATCATCGCATAATGATACCCTAACCGAACGCTGAGATTGCAAAAATTTTTGGAAATAAGAAAATAATTTTTAGTGGTGAGATTTGAAGCGTTCGCCGGATCAAGATCCGGTCGCATGGCCGATTGAAAAATAATTGACCCAAACCCCCGCATGCTCACCTGCGGCGGTCCTTCCCAGGGAAAGGCCGATATACCGCGCCAAATTGCCTGCATCGGCAGCGAAACAATGTCCTCGACCCGCACCGTCGAACTATGGACATCGGCCCCTTCCTGAAAACCGTCAGCCAGATCGATCACCCACCATTCGAGCGGCAC
>JAABQY010000225.1 GCA_011391225.1 Desulfobulbaceae bacterium
TTTACCGAATCAACCACAAAGTGACTATTGCTATGAAAACTCTCCTCGATTATCTGCCTGAGAATCCCTATTTGCTCCTTAC
The DNA here is from genome assembly GCA_011391225.1 of Desulfobulbaceae bacterium. Lineage (GTDB taxonomy): Bacteria > Desulfobacterota > Desulfobulbia > Desulfobulbales > Desulfocapsaceae > Desulforhopalus_A. Next base: position 83 of record JAABQY010000225.1, read on the forward strand.
CCCCGGCCCCCTATCCACAACCAAGACCGTCAAATCGACGATGTTGCGTGACTGGTGCACCTGGGACGGAGAATACAACGACATCGTCCAGGATATTCGCGCCCAACTGGTGCGCTTAGCGACAGATGGCCCGGGCTATACCTCGGTGCTTGTCCAGGGCAGCGGCACCTTTGCGGTCGAGGCGACTATCACCACCATGATGCCCGATTCCGGAAAACTCCTGGTGCTGGCCAACGGTGCCTATGGCCGGCGTATGGCGACCATCGCCGAACGCTGCCGGATTTCTTGTCGGATTGAAGATTATGGCGAATTGACACCGCCCGATCCGCAGGGTGTCGCCGCTCTTCTCGCCGATGACACTTCGATCAGCCACGTTGCCGTGGTTCATTGCGAGACCACCACCGGCATGCTCAATCCAGTCGAGGCCATCGGTGCTGTGGTCAAGAAGGCCGGTCGTCTTTATCTGGTGGACGCGATGAGCAGCTTCGGCGGCATCCCCATGGACATTGCGGCCATCGGAGCCGATTTTCTTGTGAGCAGCGCCAACAAGTGCATCCAGGGCGTACCCGGCTTCGGTTTCGTTCTCGCCAAACAGGAGGTGTTGGAGAAAACCGCCGGCCAGGCGAGGTCGCTCAGCCTCGATCTTTACGACCAGTGGCAGACCATGGAACGCCAGGGCGGCAAATGGCGATTCACCTCGCCGACCCATGTGGTCCGCGCCTTTGCCCAGGCCTTGCTGGAACTGGAGGAGGAAGGGGGGATCGTTGCCAGAAACCGGCGTTATGCAGAGAATCAGAGCCTTTTGGCTCGGGGAATGGATGAAATCGGTTTTCAACCGCTGCTTCCGGAACATCTGCAATCGCCGATCATCACCGCTTTCCATAGCCCGGAGGCGGCCGGGTATGATTTTCAGGATTTTTATCAGCGACTGAAAATGGCGGGCTTCGTCATTTACCCCGGCAAGGTCTCCGACCACGATACCTTTCGCATCGGTACCATCGGGGCTGTGGCTCCGCAGGATATCGAGCAGCTGCTGGCAGCGGTGAGAAAGGCCAAAAGCTGGTAAAAACTCGCTATCACATTAAGTAAGATCTGTGTCTCAAGGAAGCTCAATAGCCCATGTGGCAAGCGGTGGCACGGTCTGGATCATCCCTTGCTTTTGGAGAAAAGCGGCAAAGCGGGTATAGCGGTTTTTATCCAAGGCGCCCGGCCGCAGGGCAAAACGAGGCAAGGTGTCGCGCCACGCCAGTCGGTTCAGCGCATCATCAAGGTTTTCCCGGCCATGCCCGACGAACAACTGCCAGCTTTCCTCGGGATGATTGATGGTGAACTGCACACCTTCTTCCAGGGCATCGACAAATCTTCGCAACCGTGGGTTGGCGGTGGCGGTGTTTTTGGCAACAAGAATCAGCTCATCGTAGATCGGGACTCCATATTCTTCAACAAAAAATGCCTTGCCTGGCCTCTTTTCGATTGCCATCTGGTTTAACTCGAAATTCCTGAAGGCGCCGATGACGGCGTCGACCTGACCGGCCAGAAGGGCAGGCGAGAGGGAAAAATTGACATTGACCAGTGTAACATCATTTAAGCTTAACCCTTCTTTTGCCAGCATCACCTGCAGAAGAGTGTTTTCGAAACCGCCGACCGAATAGCCGATGGTTTTGCCCTTGAGATCGGCAATGGATCTTACTTTGCCGTCGGCCAATACCACTAGGCAGTTAAGGGGCGTGGCGATAAGGGTGGCGATGCGCGTCAGCGGCAGGCCTTGATCGACCTGCACCTGGTGCTGGTGCTGATACGACACAGCAATATCGGTCCTGCCGGCGGCCACCAGTTTCGGTGGATCGTTGGGGTTAGAGGGGGCAATGAGCTCAACATCCAAGCCCTTGGCGGCAAACATTTCCTTTTCCAAGGCAACATACAGCAGCACCTTTGGCCAGATTCGCGGCAATGGCAGATGAAAGGGTGCAGCCGGTGCCGTGGTTTGGTGCTTGATTTCCTACGAAATCTTGTGACATCACATCACCATCACCTCACCTAATTCCAGCGGCTGTTGTGTGTTATTGATATTCAGATACTGTACGAAATCATCAAAAGGCATCGGTCGTGCCAAGAGATATCCCTGCAGCAGGTCACATCCTTCGCGGACAAGAAAATCTCTTTGCGCTGTCGTTTCAACACCCTCGGCTATGATTTTCATGGACATCGCCTTGGCCATGGCAACCGCTGCCCGGACAATAGCATTACCACGAACATTCTTGGTTCCTATGTCGTTAATGAGTGATCTGTCTAATTTAATCGTGCTGAGAGGCAGCTTTTTCAACGAATTGAGCGATGAGTAGCCTGTCCCGAAATCATCAAGTTCTATGAGAATCCCCATGTCACAGAGTTCAGTAAGAATCAATCGACCGCGATTCAAATCCTGAAAGAGACAGCTCTCTGTGAGTTCAAGCTTGATTCGCCGAACATCCACTCGATTGGCAGAGAGGATCGCCTTGACAGTCTCGACAAAGCCTTCATTGGAAAACTGGCTGGCACTGATGTTGACGGCAACGGCAAAATCGTCGGGGAGTGGGTATTGACAAAGTTCGTTGATGTGTTGACAGGCTCTCTCAAGTACCCATTCTCCTAAAGGAAGTATGAGACCGGTCTGTTCGGCAATAGGGATGAATTCTGCCGGAGGGATAGGCTCTCTGCCAGGCGGTATCCAGCGCAACAAAGCTTCGGCACCACCAAGTTTGAGGGAAGTAGAGAACTGCGGCTGCAGATAGAGAGAAAATTCATTGTTCCCCAGAGCCTCTTTCAGGTCATTGGCCATGGCAGTTCTCTGATACACGAGATTCTGTCGCTGCTTGTTGAAAAGACACGCTCGATTGCGACCGAGGTCTTTTGCTTCATACATTGCCAAGTCAGCCCTTTTTAAGAGTTCACTGACGTCCATACGATTGTCGAGAAAGACGACCACACCAATGCTGGCACTGCCGTGGTGTAAATGGCTTTCTTTTCCGAGAATATAGGGTTCGTTGAGAGAGAGGCGGATTTTTTCGGCAAGACCCATCGCCTGCTTCTCACTCTGGGTTTTTGCGGTATCCAGCCACTCCAGGATGACCACAAATTCGTCCCCGCCAAGCCGAGCGATGGTGTCGGTTTCTCGAATACAGGCATGCAGTCGCTTGGCGACCTCGATGAGCAGCGCATCGCCGATATCATGTCCCTTGGTGTCGTTCAGTGATTTGAAATGATCCAAGTCGAGCATTATAACCGCACCATAATTCTGATTCCGACGTGAAGTTGCAATGGCATGCTGCAATTTTTCCTTTAAAAGGCGCCGATTGGCTACTCCGGTGAGCGGATCGTACAATGCAAGTTTGCGGATCTGGTTTTCCGATTGTTTACGCTCGGTGATATCCCAAATATAGCCATGCCAGAGAGTTCCGCCGCCGATCAGTCTTTCCGGGGTAGCCTGCCCTTCCACCCAGACAATTCCTTTCTCCGGATGGAGAATACGGTATTGATCCTGCCAAATTTGCAGACTTTTGCTGGACTTCCATAATCCGCTCTGAAACCTACCCCTGTCTTCGGCATGCACCCTGTCAAGCATTTCTTTCGAGCGACCGTTCACCGTCTCAGAATCGACACCATAGATCTTCCTGAAGCCTTTGCTTGCATACGGGAGCTCCGGTTTTTTTTCTGGACTGAGGGATAATTGAAAAATGAAGCCCGGAATATGTTCGGACAATTTTTCAAGCCGGCCGGATAGCTCTCTACGCTCTGTAATGTCTTGAATCGTCCCTGATATGACGAGTCTGCCGTCATCGTTACACTCTTTGGTGTCTGCATGTTGAAAAACAATTCGCTCTTCTCCATTCGATCGAACTATCCGATATTCCATATTGCTTGGGGTCATGTTTCTAATCAATTTTAAAAGCGACGATTTCACTGCCCTCCGGTCATCCTCGTGAATAAAGCTCATTGCCGTTTCCATTGTCAGGTTTATGGCATCTTTGGAAACGCCGCAGATAACATAGATCTGGTCGGACCAGTTGAGATTGCCGCTGTATATCTCAAACTGCCAATCACCTACCATGGCAAGTTTTTGGGCCGCCAACAATCGTTCGCGGGTGTTTGTCAATTTTTCAATAGAGGCCTGCAACGTGTTGAAAGCTTTGCGGACTTGACCTTCCAGGGGATGAAAAATGAACAAGATCTCAATTAAAAGAGCAGCAAGGGTTGCCAACCAAATGGCAGTTTCCAACCTTTCTATTTTTGTGATGGCTTGTTTGCCGATATCCTGGTATTCATAG
>JAABQY010000023.1 GCA_011391225.1 Desulfobulbaceae bacterium
CAGCTTGTCGGCAGAAAATCTGCTGACGGTATCACGCCAGCGCCGGTAGACAAAAACCGATTCGATAAAATTTTCACGGAGAACCATGTCGTGCAGGCGACCTTCCTCCTCTACAGGCAGGAAGGGGAATCGGTTTTTAAATGCCCTGGCAAATAGACCGACACCGATTGTATGAGGCATATTGTTTTCATCATATACCTTCACTCTTTCCATTCCGGAGGAAGGCGATTTACTTTTAAAAATAAACCCGCAGAGATCCTCCTCAGCCAGTTGGTTCACCCGCTGCTCTGCCCATCGGTTCATTTGCTCTGTATGATCAACTCTTGTCTTGTTGGTCACCAGTCGAGGCGATTCAGGATCGCCTATGAGGCGCATGGCCTCACGGGGAATCGGCAGACCGCATTCCACCTCGGGACAAACCGCGACAAATTCAAAATACTTTCCGAGCGTCTCGGTAATATACCGATCATGCTTGTGCCCCCCGTCATAGCGGACCTTATTGCCAAGCAGGCAGGAACTGACACCGATGCGGATCATCTTGCTTTCATTACCATCCATATACCTTTTCTCCAGTCGGGTAGCGGTTTATGTGCTCCAGGTTTATACATATAAGGCTTGAAAGAGGCTAAACAATAGCCTGACTGCTGAGAAAATGGCAACTACAGGGAGTCAAGCTGCAGTTTGGCATCGGTTATGAAGTGCATCCGCCAAGGGTAGAGATCCTTATAATCTTCAGGCTTTTGGCTGGCCACCCACCGTAAATCTTTTCGGGCGCCTTCGAGGTCTCCGGTCACCTGGTGAAAGTATTTCCCTTTTCCCCACGTCGGCAGCAGATAGCCTGTGCCTCTCTCTATTGATTTTTCAAGATAGCTCTTGCCGAGATCGATATCTCCGCCGAGCAAAGACGGCAAGGCCAAGTAGCAGATACTGTAAGCAAATTCTACGGCTCCATTGCCGAACTCAGGGGCCACATGCTCGATTCTGTCGAGAAAGGTGATGCCGTGCTGCAGCCAGCCGACGTTAATGATTTTCCCAGGCAGTGACATACCTTCCTTGAATTCGTATTGCAGGGCGGTGACCCAGAAAAGCATTGCCGGGGCATCTTCAGCCTGGAGTGTATGGCAAGCTACCCAAGGCTCCTTACCATCCTTGACTGCCTCCCGAAATTGCCGGTTGACGTACATCGACAATTCACAATATTTCATCGCCTGGCGAAAATGGAAGATTTTCTCTTCTTGATCGATCGTATAGGCAGTACCGACGAGTATATGGAGGTTGCCAAGGTAGGCCAGCGCCTCTCGATGAGCGGGGTCGGTCGCCAGAACCCGCTGCATCAAATCCATGCTTGTAAGAATGCTGTCGAGGTCTGCGGCCTGTTCGAGTTTTTTACGGGCTTCGGCATACAGCAGCTCAGCTTGCTGTGAACCTGTTGCCTGCCGCGCTTCCTGCCACGATGATTGCCAATTCTTCCTGCCGCATCCGGAAAGCATACAAAGCGACAGCAGTGCTACCAGAACCCCCTTATGCATCTGCATTATATTCTCCTGTCTCTGCTTTGGTTCACTCGCTTATGTGCAGCTTAAGGGCTGAGATACACATCCCGCTCAAGAAAATTCAGCCACAGCGCCTTGAAAGTCTCATAGTCATGCCCTCCGTCCCGTTGGGAAATATGGCTCTCCGGGAGGACCGTGGCCAGGAGTCTCTGGGCGTTGACGTACATATCATCGATGCCGTAACCAAGATAAATTGGTGGAGTAGTTTGCCGTGCCACATCCGTTTTGATCCAATGCCACAGCATTCGCTGCCAATCCTCGTCGCGAGAATAGGCCCCTGGTTGCCAATTTCCAAGACCTCCCTGGTCATTAATTTCGTTAATTATTTCATCGTCTCCAAGAAAAGGGGAGATAAGGTAGATGCCATCAATATCCTCCGGATGCTCAAGGACATAAAGAAGTGAGCCAAGTCCGCCCATTGAAGGGCCGACCAACCAGATTTTCTTATATCCCTTGTTCCTGGCTGGCAGGATCACATCCTGCCTGAGTCGATTTATGAGAGTTCGTTCAGAGTAGTACGCAAAATGGCTGTTGGGTGCCACCATATCAAAATCAATACCCCGTTGCCAGGTTGCTTCGACCATGCCTTCTTCGGCAAAAGTACGGTTACTGCCGCCAAGACCTCGTACAAACACAAAGAGATTTTTATGGGACGTAGAGTGACCGACGTAGGAAAGAACTTCCAGCGGTTGGCCCGCAAAGTGGCCGCAACCGGAGAACAGTAATACACTTCCGAACAAGAAAAGCTCAAGCAATCCAGCAATAGAGATCCATGATGTAAGGTGTTGCTTCACAGTGCTTCCCTTTTTAGTACCTTAGAAATTCATTTTTTGACCCCTCAAAGGGTGCTGAAAAGAGCAAAAATGAATTTCGTGAAGGACCTTATCCCCTTGTGGGGGCTTGGATTTCAAGCTGTCCTTCAATTGCTTCCCAGCACAATCAATCCCAAGGACCAAGTGAGTGAATGGATCGGTCCATGGTTTCGGGTGAATCTAACATATTCCGGTTTTTAGTGCCGGGTTTATCATGCAAAAATTTTTGCTGCACAGGAGAAGAGACGCTCTTTGCCTCCTTGGTGCGGCGAGTTTCCACTGGTCGCTGCTTTCTTTTCTCGCGCTTCCGGCTGTGGTTTGGTCATTTTTACCGGCAAAGGTTATGGCTGTTGCCGAACAGCAAACATTATCTCAGACTTTTCATCTTGCATGGAATATCTATGACTTCTGGTTGGCTGCCTTCTCACCCCATTGCCGACGGATATCCTCCAGCCGGCTGCGGTTTTTACCCAAATCCGAATATCCGAGGCGGGACGCCGAGCGAACATGAATCAGTCGCTGCTCGCCATCGAGCAGGAATTCCCCGTCATCAACGAACAAGGTGGTACGAAACTCAACGCGCAGATAGCCGGGACGTTCTTCAATGATGGCGGTGTCTCGGCGCTGCATAAGGGTCTGTTTTAAGCGGGCAAAGGCCGGCTCAGGGCCATTTTTGAAAACCAGCGGCGCTATACGATGTGACCCATCCGCCGCTTGACTTGACACACAATTGGGCGAATTTGGGCACCCTGTCAATTGGCCATTCCGGACCCCGAGGTTGTCGGGCCTTTCCCCGGCGCAGGCTGCCAGGAGGCTGGTTAAAATGCTCATCAGGAGGATCCTCCGCAGATGTTTACTCATTGACTACCATCCACTTTTAAAATTGTTTATCAAGCGTATAACCGCCAGTTCCTTGGCTTTCGCTTCAATATCGACGGTCATTGTCCGCTGCCGCCAACAGACCGGAATATCCGCAGGGTTTATATAATCGGCGTGCGGCCTGGGATCACCTGTCCCCCAACCGGCCCTGGGCGACGATAAATGGCAACCACCAGTGGGTACGGCGATGAAAGGACCACAAACTGGTCAGGATGAAAGCTGAGTCGGATGTCATGCAGCTGGGCAAAAGACCGGGTGGCGCAAAGCAGGTCGCCAATTGCATCACAAGCGGGGAGATCGCCAAGGGTATAACCGACCTCGGGATGGGTCATCCGGGGAAACAGCGGCGACATGATGCGAAAGGCGCCAATACCAAGTCTATGGACGGTTTGCACGGCCAGCAAAAGGCTCTGGGCATTGCTGCGGCATATCGCGGAGAGTTTGGCCAGTTGCTCTTCGCGCGGCAGAAACGACAGTACCTTGGCGGTGGTCGTCCGAAAGGCAATTTTCTCTTCTTTGAACAGACAGCACAGGCCAAAACGCATGGCATCCCTTTTTCATCACAGCGGATGGTATCAAACGTAGTTGCATTCACATCATACTCTCATATCATAAGTCGTATTCCATTTTCTTCACACGGTTTTCTTCTCGGTTCGCCATCCGCCGGTTTCGCTTTGAAAAGCCATACTGATTACACCGCTGACCACATCTTTCGTTATGTCCAACTCCCCTGGTAAGAGCCCGGCCTCTTTAATCCCATCCCCCCATCATCTTTAAATTGACTAACTGGGAAACTGGTTCGTATTGTTGAATTGTGATATGATGAGAAAATGCGGTTGACGGGGAGAATCAGTAAAGGCACACGATAAGGGAACACGTTGTTTGATTGGTATGACCTGGCGAGCGGATGCAGGATGGCAAACGACAGGGGGGAGAAGGAGGAGCATTATCAGAAGGCCATGCAGGCGGCCGAAAAAGCTTTACTTTTGAACAGTGCGTTTCGTCATCAGGTGGAGGCCGGAATTCCCGTCTGGGATGCAGTGTCTATGCTGGGCAAGGATGACGCCGACGGCATGGGGTACTGGTCCTTCGGGGCCTGCTACTATTATCGAGAGGCCATACCAGGTATTGCCAAGGCATGGAATGCACATTGGATACAAAGGGCCAGGGTCTTCATGAAACGCAGAGAGGAGGTCGACCCGGCCTGGAACAATGGTGGCAACCTTTTCAATATCGCCATTGTTTACATCGCGCTGCCGCAAAGCCAAGGCGGCGACTTAACTAAATCCCGAGAATATTTCGAAAAGTCCATTGAGGCGGGACTGGACCCCATGCTTGTGCGTTGGGGGCGAGCCAAGTATTTGGCAACCCGCAACAAAGACCGTGAAGCTTTCAAGACCGATCTTGAATGGGTCATCGCCCGAGAGCCAAGACAGGGACGGAAAAGACCCTACAGTTGGAACATATATTTTCAACGGGAGGCCAAGGCGCTCCTCGACAGCATCGACGAGATCTTCTGACGTATACACCTCGTATTCATAAACATCTATTTCACTACGGCCCTTTTCAAGACTTTTGCGGCATTCTCAACCGTCTCAAGATTGATCAGGTTCTCGTACCCGGCTTTTTTCAGGGTTTCCATGGCAATACCTGTTCTCCGACCAGAGCGACAATACAGATAAACCGCCCCTTTCTTATCGGCAGCGACCTGTGCTATCTCCTCACCAATTCGTTCGTAGGGGATTAAAACCGCCCCCTCCAGATGACCGGCCGTCCACTCGGCTGCGGTTCTGACATCGATAATGACCGATTCCATCCCGGATCTCTTATCAGCGGCATAGAGGCCCGATGCCAGCATTGCAAGCATGAGAACCATTGGCAGCAGCGCTTCTTTCAAAATTTTCACTATCGAGCTTTCCTCTTGATTGGCATTTAAAACCCTTTAAAATCCGCGAACGTCGTCATCCTCGAGAAATATTTATGCAGAATGTCCTCGAAAGGGCGATGAAAAAAAATCAGCCAAGGATTGGCGGTGGGCCATGCGCATCGATCCTGCGCAAATGCGTCGGCTGCCTGCCATGCCTGCAGCGGTGGTTGTGTATAAGAAAACAAGTTGCCGCCAACGATTAACTGGACGCTTGTCAATAACAACATGCCATAGACTATCCGGTTAAACATGTGTCACTGCAACACCGATTGAGCAAGGCTTCCGGCTCACCCATTGTATAGCATTTCACGGATTTTCCGGGAAAAATTTTGCAGGTCAAAGGGCTTCTGGATAAATCCAGCGCAGCCGTCGGCAAGCATCCTTTCGGCTTGACCAGCAAGGCTGTAGCCACTTGAGAGCAGAACCTTGGCACTGGGATTAATGGCCTTGAGCTGGGCAAAGACTTCTTCACCGCTCATTTCCGGCATAATCATGTCGAGAACAACCAGGTCAATCTCTCTGCAGTGATCTTTGTACCAGGCAATGGCCTCCTTGCCGCTTCTCACGCTATGCAGGCTGTAGCCGAGATGGTGGAGAATGGCCGAGGCAACTTCAATAATCATCGGTTCGTCATCAATCAGGAGGATCGATTCCTTGCCTGTAAGGAGTTCTTCAATACGTTCGACCGATTTTTTTTTCGCCTGTTCTTCGCTTGCCGGCAGATAGACAGTGAAGGTTGAGCCCTCGCCCTTTTTACTGGTGACTCGTATGGTGCCGTGATGGTTCCTGGCAATTCCATAGGCTGAAGCCAGGCCCAGTCCGGTACCGCGGCCACGGGCTTTGGTGGTGAAAAAGGGTTCAAAAATCTTGGGCTGGATAGCTTCATCAATGCCGGTCCCGCTGTCAGTGACACTGATTTCAATATACCTGCCGGGAGCAAGATCTAAAAGTGCTGCCTGGGTTTCCTCTATGTCACTGTGACGGGTGGCAATTTCCAGGCGGCCTCCGGAAGGCATGGCCTGCCAGGCATTGACATACAGGTTAAGGAGAACCTGTTCGATTTGACTGCCGTCGACCCGGGCGGGGGGCAGACCTTCCTGCAGCCTCTGCCTAAGGGTCAGTTCCTTTTTGGTTCGCCCGAACATTGTCGCTGAGTTCTCGACCATTTCATTAATATCCGTGGACTGTAGGTTGTATCTTCCAGACCTGGCAAAGCCGAGGAGCTGAGAAGTCAGGGTCGAGGCATTTTTCACATAGTCTTCAATGCAGACCAGGTGTTCCTTGATGGGACTGGTGTCGGGCAGATGAATAAGCGAAAGTGAGGTTCTGCCCTGAATGCCCATGAGAATGTTGTTGAAATCGTGAGCGATACCGCCGGCGAGAGTGCCGATGGATTCCATGCGCTGGGCCTTGTGGAAGTCTTCTTCCAATTGTTTTTTTTCTGTTATGTCTATAAGAAATCCGCGCAGACCTACGGGATTGCCATCGCGGTAGATGAGTGCCGACTTGGTCATCACCGGATAAGTTATGGCGTTTTTGTCGCGGACAAGATACTCGTTTAACCCTATCTTTTCGCCCTGCATAAGCCGTCCGACATTCCTGGCCAATTTGGCTTTTTCCTCGCCTGGGAAAAAGTCGTAGGCATTCAGGCCTGCGGCGAGCTCTTCGGTAGTGAAACCGAATTGCTCCATGCCGCTCTTGTTGAGAAAAAGAATATTGCCCTGGAAGTCGATTTCAAAAATGGTCTCCGGGAGGAGTTCCGAGGTTTCCCGAAAACGTTCGGTACTCTCGCGCAGCGCCGCTTCGGTTTTTTTCTGGGCACTGATATCGATGCTGACGCCCAGGGCTGCCCACATTTTTCCCGATTCATCAATTAAGGGATGGGTTGAAAACAGGGCAGGAAACTGTTCTCCATTGCTGCGAAGCAAGGTTATTTCCCTGGAGCGTCCCTGTTTGGTTTCTCGCATGAATCGGTGGTGCTCTGGGAAATTCTCCACATCTTCGGGTAGATGCAGGGAGGAGACGGGTTTGCCGATCATTTCTTCTCGCGTGCATGCGAAAATCTTTTCCGCGCCTGGGCTGAATTCAATAATGGCTGGCACCGGGTCAGCGGCATCGGTGATGACGAAGGCTACGGTTTCCGCAGCCTGGAAGATTGTTCGCAGCCGTTGCTCACTTCTTCTCAGGGCATTTTCGGCATTACGCCGACGAACGAGATTGAAACTGATCATGCAGATGACGGCCATGAGGACAATAAAAGCGGCCACTGTTTGCCAGACGTAGGTTCTGTACTGAGAATAGAAAGAGATCGGTTTATTGATGATCATTGATCCCTGGGGCAGCTGACCTTCGCTGACAGCGAATTTCTGCATGACCGAATAGTCGAAAATATATCGGTTCGGACTGTCCTTGACCACCGTGATGCTCCTGACAGGCTCTCCTGCCAGGATACGCAGTGCCAGCTCAGCCACTTTTTCGCCTTGCGAAAAACCAGTCGTCAGCTGGCCGCCGATGACTCCGTGCTGGAGATGAAAATCCCAAAGACTGTATACCGGCACTTTGCTACTCTCTGTAATCAGATCGGCACTTCGTTCCAGAGAGAAGACCTCACCGGTGGAATCTCTGGTGAAACTCGACAGCAGGACCACAGTATCCGAAGGCAGAAGGCTGCAAAATTTTCGGATATCAAGCATTGTTTGGAAGCCGATGAAATCGAAACGCAATCTTCCCTGATATTGCATGGCCAGGTTGTCAAGAAGGATTCTATTTGCCAGACCGGTGATGGTGCTGTCATTGATGACAACGAGTCTGCTGACGGCCGGATTAATGTGCAGTGCCCCTTCAATGGTCCCTTTGAGACTGAACGCTTCAACGACACCGGTAATAAGGGGGTGCCCTGCGATCATGTGGTCCTCGAAATAATTGACACCGCAAAAAACCACAGGGGTATCCGAAAAGAGATCATCATGATACTTAAGCATAAAGGTGAAGGCGAAATCATCGCTTAAAATGATGGCATCGAAGGTTTTGTTGGCGTATTTGTGGCGCAGCAGGCTAACGAGATTAGCGATGTGCTCGTCATCTGAAATTCTTTTCGAATCGAGAAATTCATAAAACAGTTCGTAGAATATGTGTGACTTGTCGAGGGCCGCTTCGATGCCCTGGCTGATGCTGTCGGTCCAGCCAAGGCCTTTATGGTATGAGTGGAGGACGAGGATTTTAACTTGTTTTTGGGGAGTTGCCGCCTGTGCCACGCCGGGAGAAAACGCCGAGACCAGCACGAGGAGAAGTATGAAGGCAATGGTGCGACCCATGAATACCATTTTTGTTGTCGAAAGAGAATTGACTTTATTATACTCCAACAGACCTCTGCTGTTGCAATAGTATCAAAAAAAACCCTCATTGGAAATGGTATCTGAGAAAAATTGCGGTTATCGGGGAGGCGTATTGGCAAGTTGTCAAACTTCCGTAGAATCATCACCATAACCGGATATGAGCAGGGAATGGATTATTGGATGGATATAAATACATGCCATAGACTATCTGGTTAAACCATGTGTCACTGCAATGGCGATTGAGTTGGGCTCCCACTTTCACCCCAAGCATGGCGACGGGAAGGAGAAGAAGAATGGTGTAGAGATTACCGACCCGCAGCAGATTGAGTTGGGCGTATGGGATCAGTTTCACCAGGTTGGTGATCATAAAAAAATAGATCGTCGTGCCGACATAGATATCGCGGGGGAGATTTTGCGGCAAAAGATAGACCAGGGCCGGTGGCTGCCGACGTGGGCCAGGGTCGAGGTAAAACCGGAAATGGCTCCCCAGAAAACCCCTTCGCCGATGCCGGGTTTGCGATTGGCAATTACCCCTACCACGCCAGCCTAAAAACTCCAAAATGATTGTCGAAGAGAAATGAACAAAGTAGGATGGGTAGAGTATTGGAATGAGTGCTCGAGGTGGAATTCCTCGGCAAAGAACCGCCCATTCCTTCCCTAGGGCATTCTAAGGATTATTTATGGGCATTGCCGCCGACATTATTGTCCTCATCGTTACCGCCTTCTTTTGCGGCCTCTTAATGCAGCGCTTTCGCCAGCCGTTGATTCTCGGCTATCTCCTGACCGGTGTGATTCTCGGGCCGTATACCGGCGGACTGACGGTCACCGAAATCCATGATATAGAACTCCTCGCTGAAATTGGCGTGGCTCTTCTCCTTTTTGCCTTGGGGCTGGAGTTTTCACTGAAGGATTTGCAGCCGGTTAAACATATCGCCCTGATCGGCACCCCGATCCAGATTTTGCTCACCATTGGACTGGGTTTGGCAATCGGTCGACTGTCGGGCTGGGATTGGCGGATCTCTATATGGTTTGGAGCCTTGATCAGCCTCTCCTCGACCATGGTCATCCTCAAAACCCTGATGAATCAGGGCTGGCTCGGTACCCTGTCGAGCAAGGTGATGATCGGCATGCTGATCGTCCAGGATCTGGCGGTGGTGCCGATGATGATCATCCTGCCGCAGCTTAACGACCCGGCGGCAGGGTTGGGGACACTGGGGCTTGCTGCGGGCAAGGCGGCACTGTTTCTCGTGACCATGCTCCTTTTCGGCAACAAATTGCTGCCGATACTGTTGCGGAGCATCGCTAGGCTCGGTTCTCGGGAATTGTTTCTCCTTGCCGTAACCGCTATTGCTCTTGGGGTTGGCTATGCCACCTACCTGGCGGGACTGAGTTTTGCCTTCGGAGCCTTTATCGCCGGCATGGTCCTCAACGAATCCGACTATGGTCATCAGGCCTTAAGCGATATCATTCCTCTGCGCGATCTGTTCGGACTGCTGTTTTTTGCCTCGGTGGGCATGCTCCTCGATCCCCGCTTTCTTCTCAATAATTTGGGTCAGGTATTGCTTTTGGTGCTCCTTGTCAGTGTCGGTAAAGGGGTCATTTTTGCCGGGCTTGCGAAAATCTTCCGCTATGGCAATGTCGTCCCCCTGGCGGTCGGTCTCGGCTTGTTTCAGATCGGTGAATTTTCATTTGTTCTCGCTAGGATAGGGGTCGGCAGTGAATCGATCAGCAAGGAGTTCTACAACCTGATTCTTACCGCGGCGGTACTGAGCATGGTTCTTACACCCATTTTTTCCGCGCAGACCGGCCGTCTCTATGCCTTGAAAAAGAGATGGTTTCGCCATGAGCCCTTGGAATCGATCAATCTTCCGCAAGAAGCCCTGCGCAACCACGTGATTATTGCCGGCGGTGGACGGGTCGGTTTTCTGGTCGCAATGGTGCTCAATCGCCTCGACACTTCGTTCGTTATCGTGGAGCTCGATCAAAACCGGGTCGAGGAGGCCAGGGAAGCTGGCTATCCGGTAGTATACGGCGACGGCAGTCACGAGCTTGTTCAGGAAGCCCTGGCCATGGATAAAGCCTCATTGCTAGTGGTCACCACACCGGGAATTGTCGTCGCCCAAGCGATTATTCGTAATGCTCTCAAGGTGAACAGCCGGGTCAGGGTAGTAGCGCGGTTGGCCGATCCGGCATTTCTCGATGTTTTCAAGGAATTGGGGGTGAGGGATCTTGTTTATCCGGAGTTTGAAGCGGGTTTGGAGATAACCAGGCAGGCACTCCTCCATCTGCACATTCCCGCTCCGGAGATTGACCGACAAACCGAAGCCATGCGCCAACAACTACTGACACCTGGACTGGCGGAGAGTGGCGAGTATCGAACCCTAGGGCAGATGCGGGCGGCGGAACAGTATTTTGATCTGCAGTGGTTCCATGTCGGAGCAGGTACCAGCCTGGTCGACAAAAGCATCGGCGAAGCGGAGATACGCAAAACAACCGGAGCTTCGGTGGTTGGAATTATTCGTGCCGAAAAATTGATACCGAACCCCGACGCTGGCTTCCGATTTCACGACGGCGATCTGGTTGCTATCATTGGATCCGTCGAAGCCCGTGAAGGTTTTCATCGCTTTGTCGAACGTCGTGAACAAGACGGCGCCGAGGTAGCGGTTTCCGCCTGAGCGGGCAGGTGGTTATTTCGGCTTTCTTATTGAAGTACATATTTAAATTTCATACTACAGCTTGTTTCAAACTGTAGGCTCGATCATTTTGTAAACCATTTCGGAAAAGAGTGTTTACCGGGAAGATGAGAATCCGACCTTGATTTCGGTTGCTATTTGTGTTCCTATTTTTCAGGACGGAAACAAGGATTACATAAGGGGGACTGGGCCCACGCCGGGCGTCCCCAAAGGCATTAAGAGCGATGCAAGCGACGGCAAAAAGCCGCCGCTCTTATACTTGGCTTGGCGGCAGCAAAGCGCAAAGCCGATAAGGGGTGCCGTGCGCTCCACGCCGATATCCAGGTATCGAATAAAATGAAAAAAGGAGGGCCATAACATGTTCATTGATCTTGGTGACCTGTCGAAGGGAATGGGAATGATTTTCATGCGAGAATTCATGGAAACGGCCGAAAAAATGTCCTGCAGTGAAGGCCGGCTTCTTTTTCGCAAAGGAGATACCACACACTATTTCTTCACCTTGATACAGGGCGAACTCCGATTAGCCATCGGGGGCGATAAGAAACACGTTTATACAGTGCGCCATGCAGGGGATATTTTCGGTTGGTCCAGCCTTGTCGGTGGAAATGTCTACAGCGCAACGGCAATTTGTACCAAACCCTCCGAGATACTCAGGTTCGATCGTGACAAGCTTTTAGAACTCCTGGAGAGGCACCCTGAGAACGGCTTTCTCTTCTTTAAGAAACTTTCGGAGATGCTTGGCCGGCGCCTTCTGGGAGCTTATCGGATTATTGAGGGGGAGGGTACTTGAAAGGGCGAAAAAACATTGGCCCTGCCCTATGGGTTTCGTTACAATTGTTCTCATCAGCTTCGCTCCTGCTCGACCATGCTTCTCCTCGCAAAGAATCGGGAAATACTCTCTTCTATTTCACTTGGTCAGCAGAAAAGTGACATCAGCCGTGACATTGTATCCGAGCGTGATGCTCGGTTTTTTCCAAAGGAGATATGAACTGTGAGTTCTCTATTGCTGAGCGTTGACCTGGAAGATGTTCGCGACTGGGTCAAAGACGGCACCCGCTACCGGGAGGGGGTGCCTGAAAACACCAGGAACTACCTGAACCACTTCAAACAATGGGGGGTCAAGGCGACTTTTTTCGTGGTCGGTGAGGTGGCACGGCGCTATCCGTGGTTGATCGGTGAAATTGTTGAAGCTGGGCATGAACTGGCCTGCCATGGTGATGTCCATCTGCAGCTCGATAAACTGACGGCGCAGGAATTCCGAGCGGATATGTTACGTAATCGGAAGGCTCTTGAAAATGCCGGGGGCAAGGGGATTTTCGGATTCAGGGCCCCGACATTTTCCCTGACGGCCCGAACTGCCTGGGCACATGAAATCTTGGCCGAGCTCGGTTTCACCTATTCGAGCTCGGTGCTGCCGGCGGCAAATCCGCTCTATGGCTGGCCGGAATTCGGCAAGGGCGCAAGACAGGTCGCCGGAGGGCTCTGGGAATTACCGGTCACCCTGCATGGGATTCCCGGTCTGCCGGTACCGATCGCCGGCGGGGTGTATTTTCGGGTGCTGCCTTTTTTTCTGACGGAGTGGGCCATCGGCAAAAGTATCACTTACGGCCAGCCGGTAATCACCTATTTTCATCCTTATGATATCGATTGCAAACAGGAAAAATTCATGCACCCGGATCTCGGCGGCAAGAAACACCTGAACATGCTCATGTATATCGGCCGGGCAAAAGTCCTTAAGCGGCTGGATATTTTGCATCGATCCTGCCCCTTTCAGGCATACGGTGAGTATATCAACGGTCTTCAGGCGGGTCCTGCGGAGCCGACAGGGTGAGATTTTTTCTAATCAGGGCCAGCTGTTCGGCAAGAAGTCCGAGGAAGAAGAAAATCAAACCGGTGACAAAGAGGAACAATGTCCCGACCGAAACGCCTTCGCCGCGCAGCAGAATCGGAATGCCCCACACCGCGCTGAACAGCAGGAAAAAGAGGGCCGGCGGGAAGAAAAGGCGCATTGGGTCAAACATCGTCGCAACATGAATTATCTCAAGGACCGTATCAAAAGCCGTTTTGATACTGATGGTCGATGTGCCGCTGGTGCGGGGGGCGACGGTGATAGGGTGTTCGAGCACCAGGTGGTGCTGGTTGAGAAAGACTAGGGTGATGATATCGCTGAGGGCCATGTTGTCTGGACAGAGGTGCATATATTGCCTGACCAGATCGGTAATATAAATTTTCATGCCGGAGTTAAGGTCGTGGATGGGGATGGGCATGAGCAGGCCGGCTATGAAACGGATCAACGCCTTACCGGTTTTTCGATAAAGACTTTCCTTATGTTTTCTTCGATTGCCGATAACCATGTCGGCATCGTTGCTCCTCAGGGCCTCATACAGCGCAGTAACATCTTCGAGTCGGTGTTGACCGTCGGCGTCTATAGTGATTACCAAGGGGGTTTTTGTCGCATTGATGCCGGACTTGATGGCCCCACCGTAGCCGCGATTTACCTTGTGGTGGATGGGGTTGAAGAAAGCCGGATCGGTACAGCGGTTCAATAATTCTTTGGTACCGTCCCTGGAACCATCGTTGACAATGATCAGTTTGCAGCCGGTTTTTCGGCAATAATCGAGCAGTTCCGGCAAAAAAGATGCTAAGGCCTGTTCTTCATTATAGGCGGGGATGACAATGGTAAGGTTATTCATACGGGCTTCTGCAAGGATTTTGGTTGAGTGTTATGATGATAAGGGTGAAATTCAGGAGAGCCTTTGCAGCTGAGGAAAGATTCAGGTTTCGGCTGCCTTGCTTGGGGAGAGACTGCCCGCAAATCGTGACTTCGATGATTGCGAGTATATAAAGATGTATAATGGTGTCAAGTCAAAAACAGGGCGTTCCCCCCTCGCTTCCTTTTCTGCAAACAGCATTTTGTTTTTCGGTGATGATTGGTGGGTGATAAAAAAACGCTGGCAAACTGGACATACCTCCCAGAGATGGACTATAATCGAAAAAGCCTTCCGACCAAGGAGAAAAATAATGGCAAAACGCAAGTGCCCGTCAACAGTCACAGCCGACATCAAACGTAACCGCCTGTCTATCAAATTGCGGGGAGAAGTTCCAAAAACGGACACAGAACAGATTTACACCGATGTTCGCTTCTGTGTCGCTGATCTGAAGCCGGGTTTTACGGTCATCACCGATCTTACTGAAGCAAGAATCGGTCACCTGAGCGCCATCGGCACCTTCAAAAAGATCACCGCATTCCTTACCGAAAAGCAGGTTGGACAGGTGGTTCGCGTCGTCGGTCAAGGCAAGGTCATCTTTCAACAACTTGCCAAACTGACTGACCAGGTAGACAGTTATAAGCCGATGTACGCAAAATCCATGGAGGAGGCCGAGGTAATCCTCGCCGATCTCATCGGCGAAAAACCGGCTGGCTGATCATTTGCTGGTCTTTTTCCAGGGTTTTTCCTGGCCGTGCAGAAGCCTGTTAATATTTTCGTGATGTTTGGCCCAGATAAGCAGGGCGATAAAGGTCGCCGCTGCAATGGCGATTTTCGAAGCTCCCAGCAGATAGAGCCACAAGGGCACCAAAGCCGAGGCGGCAAGAGAACCGACGGAGACAAACCCGGTTATCTTAACCGAAGCGATGAAAACCGCCAGGCTGATGGCTATCACCCACGGCGAAAGGAACAAAAAAACCCCCAGGCCGGTCGCCACACCTTTCCCGCCACGGAACCGTAAATATACCGGGAACATATGGCCGACAACGGCGAGAACGCCGGTCAAGGCAATTATCAACTCCCGGTTGGCGGTGTCGGGAAGAAAATACCAAGCCAGCCACATCGGCAACAGTCCTTTCGAACAGTCACAGATAAGCGTCAGAGACCCAAGTTTTTTACCGAGAACTCGGTTGACGTTGGTGGCTCCGATATTGCAACTGCCTTCTTTGCGCACATCGGTGCCGACCATCTTGCCGATAAACAGGCCAAAGGGAATGGCCCCCACCAGATAGCCGACCAGGGGAAAAAGAATGTCCATAAATATACCAACTTTCGTTGTATGTGAGCGAGCCTTCGATGCCTGGGTTCTGCTGCAAGCCTTGTTGCAAAAGACGCTGGTAATTGCACCACCCGATGCGAAAGCGGTGCGCAACGCCTTTCATGACACAATAATTCGCCTTATATGTCAAGATTTTTCAAAACCCACCGTTCAGGCCCTCTGTCGTCCTGCCTGAGCCTTGCGCTGCAATCTTCCGATCCGACGACATTCATCCTCTCATGAACCCTGTCGGTATGGTGACAAAGTTCTGCGCCGGGTACTGAAAATCACTGCCATTCACCGCCCATAATGCTTACCTTGCTAATCATGGCGAAAATGAAGTTGCTATGGTACATTGTCGAAGTCCTGCGGCCAGAGTGAGCCGTTATATTACCGATACGAGATGGCATTATCATGAGTATTCATAAAATTTTCAAATACCCCGAAGCGGTTTTACGACAAAAAACAGCAAATATATCCCTCTTTGATGATAAACTGGCGAGACTGGTGCAAGATATGGCGGAAACCATGTACGATGCCCCGGGAGTAGGCCTTGCCGCACCGCAGATCGGTCAATCGGTTAAGTTGATCGTCGTTGATATCACCAAGGACAAGGAAGGTGAACCGCAGTGCATGCCCCTCGTCAATCCTGAAATAGTCGCATATGAGGGCACCCAGATCGACGAAGAGGGCTGCCTGAGTGTCCTCGACCTTACAGCGAGCGTCAAACGGCATAAGAAAATCACCGTGTCCTACCAGGATCTCCAAGGGCTGGCACAGGAATTGTCGGCGGAAGACCGCTTTGCCGTGATCCTGCAACACGAAATCGACCATCTCAACGGCATTCTCTTCATCGACCACCTCAGTCCTTTGAAGAGAGCCTTGTATAAAAAGAAAGTCAAAAAGTGGCAGTTCGAGGAGAACCCTGCATCATGACCACAGCACCGCTGCGCATTATTTTCATGGGAACCCCGGATTTTGCCGCCGCAAACCTCTCGGCCCTGCTGGCCGGGCCGGATCAAGTGATGGCGGTTGTCAGTCAGCCGGACCGGGCAAAAGGCCGCGGCAAGAAGGTGAGCCGGCCACCGACCAAGGTGCTCGCCGAAGAAGCCGGCATTCCCGTGCTGCAGCCGGAAAAGATTAAGACCGAGGAGTTTCACAATGGCCTCCTCAGCTACCAGCCCGACCTGATTGTCGTTGCCGCCTACGGCCGCATCCTGCCGCCAAGCTTACTTGAACTCGCACCCATGGGATGCATCAACGTTCATGGTTCACTTCTTCCGGGATACCGCGGCGCCGCACCGATTCAATGGGCGATCATCAAGGGCGAAACCGAGGTCGGCGTGACCATTATTCAGATGAATCAGGGCATGGATACCGGCGACATGCTGCTGAAGGCAAAAATTATCGCCGAGCCTCAGGAAACCGCCGGTAGCCTGATGGTAAAACTCGCTACCCTTGGCGGAAATACCCTGCTGCAGGCCATTAAGGGTTTGAAAGAGGGTACCATTACCCCGGTACCCCAGGATCATAGCCAGGCGACCATGGCCCCGATGCTGAAAAAAGATGACGGCCTTATCGATTGGAACAAGAGCGCAAAAGAAATAGAATGCCTCATTCGCGGCCTTGACCCCTGGCCTTCGGCTTTTTGTTTTCTTCTTGAGAACCGCCTGCGACTTTTTTCCCCGGAGGTGATCTACATGGAGAGTACCGCCCAGCCGGGAACCGTACTTCACGCCGATCGGCGAGGGTTGCTCGTTGCCTGCGGCCGGAATGCCCTGCAAATCCATGAACTTCAGCCGGAAGGCAAGAAGCGCATGACCGTCGAATCCTTCTGCTGCGGTCATCCAATTCCCCCAGGTACCGATTTCGGCAGGTATACGGTGCAGCCGACGTGACCTTTTCAACCTCCATGCGCATCGGCTATGCCGATTGTTTTTCAGGAGCCAGCGGTGATATGCTGCTCGGCGCCCTCATCCATGCCGGCCTTGACCGCCGGCACTTGGCCGAAGAACTCGGCAAGTTGCGTCTTCCTGGCCTTGACATGCAGATTATCGACAAGACTGTCCAGTCCATCGGCTGCGTCCAGGTAAAGGTAAGCAGTAAGCGACTCCAGGAACTCCGCACCCTGCCAGCTATTTTGGCGCTGCTTCAAGGCAGTGATCTGGACGCGACGGTCATCGACAGGGCAAGCGAGGTGTTCCGGGCTCTGGCCAAAGCCGAGGCCAAAGTTCACAACATCGCCGTGGATAAGGTTCATTTCCATGAGGTGGGCGCCCTCGACACTTTGGTCGACGTGGTCGGTGTTGTCTTTGGCCTGCAGCAGCTCGGCATTCATCGGCTCGTCGCTTCACCTCTGCCGACCGGCCATGGTTTTATCGAATGTGCCCATGGCCTTCTGCCGCTGCCGGCTCCAGCCGTCTGCGAACTGCTGCAAGGTATTCCCACCTACGGCGTTGATCTCCGTCAGGAGCTGATCACACCAACTGGGGCAGCCCTCATCGCCACCCTGGCCGAAAGCTTCGGCCCCATGCCACCACTGACCATTACCTCCACCGGCTATGGTTCAGGCAGCCGTGTTCTGACGAACGGCCAGCCGAATCTGTTGCGGCTCATTATCGGCGATGCTGTTGACGTTATGGAAAGTCAGGTCGTTGAGGTGATCGAGACAAATCTTGACGACTGGAGCCCAGAGGGGTTTCCTTACCTCACCGAACTCCTTTTTGCCCGAGGGGCGGTCGATGTGACCCTTATCCCGGTGCATATGAAAAAAGGCCGGCCGGGCTTTACGCTGCAAGTCATCAGCCCGCTGGATAAAGCCCATCCCCTGAAAGAAACGATTCTTACCCACGCCACCGCCATTGGCCTGCGTTTCAGGCGCGAGGCAAGGCAAACCCTGCCGCGCCGGATCGTTACCGTCACAACCAGATGGGGAGAGATAAAGGCAAAAAAGGTTCTGACTCCGGCAGGCTGGGTCGTCCATCCGGAATATGAGGAATGCCGCAAGGTGGCGCTGAGCCATGGGTTGCCGCTTTCAGAGGTGTACAACGAAGTGCGCTGCGCCGGGATTGATGTACGATGAACTGCTTCATTATGGCCCTGGCTACCGGTTTGTATGTCGGCAAGATCGGCAAAGCCCCGGGAACCTGGGGATCGCTTGCTGCTTTTCTGCCGTGGTTGTTGATCAAGGATCTGTCACTGCCGATGTATGGACTTGTCCTTGGCGCGGTTTTTGTGCTCGGCTTTTTTGTCTCCGGCTCGGCTGAAAAAATCCTCGATTGCCCAGACGCCAGCTGCATTGTCATCGACGAATTCCTGGGAATGTTCATCACCCTTCTGGCTGCACCCCCGCACCCCGTGGCCTGGGTCCTCGGGTTTCTGCTCTTTCGCATCTTTGATATAGGCAAACCCTTCCCGGTTTCCTGGTTTGACCAAAAAATCCACGGTGGCATCGGCATCATGATGGATGATGTCGTTGCCGGACTGTATGCCTTCCTCGCCCTCCAGCTCCTCTGGCGGGCTGCAGGCCTGCTACTCTAAAAAAGCTCTGTCCGGAGAGACAATACGTCTTTTCAGACAGAGCTCACCAGCTGGGATGGGCTGCTATAAGCTCTTTGTTTTGATCAGTATCGCAACCGCTGCTTTATAAGAAACGGCAATTAAAAAGACCCAGCCAACCAATAATACTTCAGTCATATTGTGCTCCGCATTTCCGTTATTTTGACCAATTACATTAATACGCCTTCTTATCGGCGAGATCCTGACTGTCAATCTTCCGTGAATCCATCTGCCGCCACACATAGGCAACATAGGCCAGAACGCCGGGGATGGTGAGCGCCACATAGGTCATCGCCGTCAAAGTGTAATGGCTCGATGAGGCATTGTAAATCGTCAGGCTCGACTGCAAATCAACCTTCGACGGATAAAACGGCGTACCGTTAAAGCCGGCGGTGAAAAAAACCGCAAGACCAACCAGCACGGTTCCTAAACCGCCGAACCAGATACCGGTGGTGGCTTTCGCCAGGCCGGTACGCGTCACCCCAAGAATGACGAGAAAGAGACCTACCAGCAAAAGACCCAGGACAACCGGCATAGTCAGCAGGTTATAGAGATATTTATAGGCGACCATACTGACCACTCCGGCCTTGTCGACGGCAAATCCATCGATCAGTAACAGGCTGACAACGACATACAGCAGAAACGGCAGGGAGAGAAGAAAATTGGTAAGACAGGATTTCCTGACCCGCGCTTCGAATTCCGGTACCCCGTTAAAATTGATATTGTTCACCAGATACATGGCCCCCAAGGTTCGGGCATTGAAAACCAGAAACAAGCCGAGGGAAAGGTTGAATATGGAAAATGCCGCCTCCACACCGCGCAGAGGATTGGTCCAGGTCACCTGGTTGAAATCATTCAGGGTAAAATTTGAACCGGTGAAAAAGGTCCCAACCGCCGCCCCAATGAGCAGGATACCTACCGAGCCGTTGATAAAAAGGAACAGCTCGTAGACCTTGGCCCCCAGGAGATTGTTGGGCTTTGTACGATACTCGTAACTCACCGCCTGGACGATAAAGGTAAAGAGAATGAGCATCCACACCCAGTAGGCTCCGCCGAAACTGGTGGCATAAAACTTAGGGAAAGCGGCAAACAAGGCCCCACCGAAAAGCACCAGGGTGGTAAAGGTCAGCTCCCATTTCCTGCCGAGTGAATTGATCACCAGGGATTTTTCCCGATCATTTTTTGCCACTTGCCAAAGCAGGGTTTGCCCGCCTTGGACAAAGGTGAGAAAAAGAAAGAGCGCCCCTACTACCGAGCAGAGGATCCACCAAATCTGCTGCAGTGTCACAATATCCAGCTTCCCGATCATATCACGCGCCCTCCGGTCCTATTTTGATCTGCTTCTGCATTATTTTTATTTCTGCCAACAACAGTACGGCAAACAGCACAAAAAATATGAAAAAGGTTGCCTGCACGTGTCCTGCACCAATATTGGTCGCCGCCATTTTCACCGGCAGCATATCCTGAATTGCCCATGGCTGGCGACCGACTTCGGCCACCACCCAGCCAAGCTCCGAAGCAAGATAGGCAAGAAAGAATGAAGCTACGCCAAAACGCAGCAGCCAGGGACTCTCTGCCAGTTTGTTGGTAAATGCCGTCCGTAGAAAAAGAGCCAGCAGGAGGATAACAAAGGTCCCCACATAGACCATAAAATGGAAAGAATAGTAGGTTGAGGCAACCGGCGGCACTACCTCTTCAGGCTTGTTCAAATAGCCGAAGCCAAGGTACTGCTGATTGGCCTTGAACCGCTGTATGGCTGCGGTCTTAGCCTGCTCGTCACCTGCTTTTCCGGCGGCCTTATAAGCGGCCAGATCAGTGATTGCTGCTTTGCCTCTGGCCATTTTTTCAGAAACCGGCATGATCCCCTCGGCCTTGTTACCGTATACAAGATCCTCTATTCCCGGGACAAAACCATTCAGTTCACGCTTGGCCAGAAGTGACAAGCCCTTGGGGATTGAAATCTCGAAGGTAAAAGGATCTTGGCCATCGCCGATCTTTTTGCCGCTGGTAAGCACACCAAGGGCGACAATGCCTGCACCCTTCGAGCCAGTATATAAACCCTCATAGGCCGCCAGTTTCATCGGTTGAGTATAGGCGTTGGCGTAAGCCGATTCATCGCCTGTAAAAGCGGTGAAGAGACTTGACAAAAGGCCAAAAACCGTCGCCACAATAATCGATTTTTTTGCCATATCGACATGGCGGCCCTTGAGCAGATAATAGGAAGAAACGGCAATAACAAAAAGCGAGCCGACAACAAAACTGGAACTGGTGGTGTGGGTAAATTTGGCCACCGCCACCGGAGATAACAACACTTCCCAGATATTCTGCATTTCAAACCGGGCATTGTCCGGATTAAAGGCCATTCCGACCGGATACTGCATCCAGCCATTGGCAATGAGAATCCACAGGGCGGAAAGATTGGAGCCGATGGCCACCATCCAGGTGGAA
This sequence comes from Desulfobulbaceae bacterium, assembly GCA_011391225.1. GTDB lineage: Bacteria > Desulfobacterota > Desulfobulbia > Desulfobulbales > Desulfocapsaceae > Desulforhopalus_A. The sequence continues at coordinate 21,232 of JAABQY010000023.1, forward strand.
AAGAGGTGAAAGCCTTTGGAAGTGCGTTCCCATCCGAAAAACATCACCGCAAAAAAGGTCGCTTCGATGAAAAAAGCAAAAATTCCTTCAATGGCCAAAGGTGCCCCGAATATATCACCAACCATCCATGAATAGTTAGACCAGTTGGTGCCGAATTCAAATTCCAGAATAATGCCGGTTGCCACGCCGATCGCAAAGTTGATACCGAACAAGGTCATCCAGAATTTGGTCAGTCTCTTCCATTCCTCCTTACCGGTACGCACATAAATACTCTCATAAAAAGCGCACAAAAACGACAGCCCCAAGGTAATCGGGACAAACAGCCAGTGATACATCGCCGTCAGGGTAAACTGCGCTCGCGCCCAGTTTACCGTGCCCAGATCCAGTTCAAACATTACCACATCCTCCAAAATTATTTATTTCCCGCCGAACCAGTCAGTTGCATGAGAACATGGTCGGCCCTTTGTTGCTCTGTTGAAAATTGAGTACTCAAAAAGTTTGGGAAGAAGAACAGCTTCAAAACGAAAAACATGAAAAAGAGTTTAATGAAAATGATTTTCCAAAGAGTTCGGCCAATGGTCATTTGTTGAAATCCATCCCGATATAAATGGTAAAATCGCATGAAATTTGGCGATATCATAGCTACCTCCACCCGACGGCTTCCGAGAATACCGATATTGAAGATTGGCAAAATCATACGCGTTGCTCCGCTCCCTTCTCCCCACTTTTTGAGGCCACATGTTCGAAATTTGCTATGGCATACCATAATCAATGAAACAAACCACAGTCAAGATCAATAATAATCATTCGCAAATTCTCCCTGTTTTTTTATCGAAAGAAGAAACCGGAATGATTTTTCATGACTTCGAGTTGACGCCGAGCGTATGCTTGAGATATGCTGTAGCTTAAACGACCCGATTGACTGTCGGCGAAGGCCTTCGTTGAAGTTTTTTTGGTTCTCAAGCGGCCAGAGCTGTGCCAATTCGCCTAATGTGAATAAGCGCAGCGGGTCTGCACTTTAATTTCCAGCAAAAAAAATCTATGATACGAGATCTCTCCCTTGCCTCCAGGGCCTCCTGTAGTCTTGAAGATCAGGAAACCCTTGTTCCCATCGTCCTGCAACTCAAGAAATTATCTGAGGTAGTCGCGAAGCAGGGGGTGCTCGCCCTGGAAAATGAACTCCCTCAGATAAAAGATTCTTTCCTTAATCTTGGAGTTCAGCTGATCATCGACAAGATCGAGGCTGAAAACATTAAAGATATCCTTGACTCTGACATCTATTACAATCAGTCAAATGGCAGGGAATTGCTGAAGAAGATCATTATCAGGGAAGGATTGTTACGGATCCAGGCCGGCGATACTTCGAGAAACGTTCTTATCTGCACAAAAGTGTTCCTCGGCAAAATACCTGACACTGCCTTTCGGAGTTCCTGAAGTTGGTGCCGTTGCGGCAACAGCAGCAACTTCAGGCAGAAAACACCCTCAGGACAGTAGGCTTCATAAATATTCTGTTGCTGTTACTCACGCTTACCTTCATTGACCAGTCTCAACAACAACAATTTCCACCCGCCGGTTTTTCGTCCGGCCGTCACTGGTCTTATTATCGGCGGCTGGCTCGAGATTACCCATACCTTTGACTTCTATCCTTGCAGCTTCTAGACCGTTGGCGATAAGCAGCTTTTGCACCGCTAATGCCCTCTCTTCAGACAGCTTGATGTTTTCTAGGGATTCTGAAGTAGAAGAAACAAAGCCTTTGACGAGCAACTTTGCCTTGGGATAGAATTTCAATTTTTCGACAAAGCCTTTATACTCTGTATTTGCCTCAGTCGTAAGTTTTAGAGAGTTCGGGGCCAGGGGTAGAACAATTTTATTCGGTAGCGCAGGAAGCTTCTCCTGGGTTTTTGCCGTTGCCGCCGCCGATTCTATGGTCGTGACTACCTTCTCTTCTGCCTTGGCGGCTGGCACGACGGGAGTGGTGGCTGTAACGGCTGCAGGAGTGATTGTGACCGGAGTCTGTTCCTTCACAGGTACTGTCTTCCCCGCTGGATTTGTTACAGAACCCAAATCAGTCTTACCTGCCTCCATTTGCAATACTTCCCCGGCTCCAGATTGTTGAAACACTGCTCCTTGCCGGCCATTTTCACCGTTGCTGTAAGCCTTTTCCAGGATAGTATGTTTCAGCTCTGCCGCTTTTTTATCATTCATCTCATCCTGATTCTGCCCCAGAACGGTAACTGCGGGAGAGGATATGACCTGTGGCATTTCTTTTATAGCTGCCTGAGGTCCGACCTTATGGGTGACAACCCTGTTTATTTCCGGAACCTTGCCCATCGGGAGCCAGAAATAGACCGCAGCAAAAACCAGAACAACTCCGCATAGAGCATATTTCAGCCGGCCAAAGCGTCCATCGTTTTCAAGGTTGATACCCGCAACAGCTGCTGGCGCCTCAGCAGAACCGGGGGTAAACCTTACCCGGAAATGTTCAAGATGACTTTTTTCATCATCCAGCCCTTCAAAATCTTTCTGAGTTGGCTTGAGAGGCAGGTTCAATTTCTGGAGGCATTCTTCAATAATTTTATGATCAAGGTTGCGTTTGCCCTGAACACTGCCGACCACCAAGGCATGATCACAAATTATGTTGATCTGCTTGGGAATACCCATGGAATAGTTTTGAATAATCTGTATGGCCTTGGCAGAAAAGAGCTTTTCTTCAGTACCGGCAACCTTCAAGCGATAGCATATATATTCCTCGGTTTCAGCAGCCGTCAAGGAAGCCAAATCGACCTTGACAGTAAGGCGCTGCCTGACAGCCCGGTTGTTCGGCAAAATGAGCCTGTCGTTGAATTCGCCCCGCCCGACGAAGAAGATGTTAATGAGTTTGGCGTCGGCCTTTTCAATATTTGACAGGAGTCGCAACTCCTCCAACATGTCCTGACTGAGCCGATGGCAATCGTCAATCACCAGCAGAACTTTCTTGTTTTCATCATCAGCTTTATGTAAAAAATGGCTGAATTGAATGAGAAACTGGACTTTTGAGGTAAATGCCTTGGCAATACCAAAACCTTTGGCGATGGCATTGTAAAAATCCAGCCTCTCTCTATTCGGATCGCTGATCACCGCCCTTATGACGTTATCGTCTAAACTCTCCATCAAAGCATTCATCAGGATTGTCTTGCCGGTTCCAGCGTCTCCGGTCATCAACAAAAAGCCTTTATTTTCAACGATAGCATAACGCAAAGCAGAAAACGCTTCTTTA
>JAABQY010000226.1 GCA_011391225.1 Desulfobulbaceae bacterium
TTTCTCGGTTTGGGTGGTATTGACCTGCTTGAAGAGCTTGATGGCGAGGAGTTGCTGGTTGTCGTGGACGGGGTGCAGCTGGGTGGTGTTCCCGGCACCATCCATGAGCTTTGTTGGGAGCAGCTCCCCGGCACTTCGCCACGGCCGGTAAGCGGCCACGGTATCGGCATTCGCGAAGCGATAAGCGTCGGCCGTAAATTGTATCCGCAAAGGATGCCGAAGGAGATCTTTCTTGTTGGTGTCGAAGGGAAGTGCTTCGATCAGCTGGGGAGGGGCTTGACGGACGAGGTTGCTCGAGCGGTACCGCAGGCCGTTGCCACAGTCATACGTTTGGTGCTGAGCAGCCGTCCGTGACCGGTATTATTCTTCTCGGCAGAAAAGCCATTCTTTTTCAGTAGATTCTGCAGCGCAGAAAATATAGCCATCCTCACAAAAATCCCTCAATCTGAGGGGCTCGCTTATTCGGTTTCTGATGACATAATGCACCATGAGGCCGCGCGCTCTTTTGGCATGGATCGGAATAGCCCGATACTTTCCCTGGTGTCTTTGCTTAAAGGTGATAGTCAGCATTGTCCCCAGTAATTCCGGCTTGCCGACTATCTTGGCATATTCGGCGGAGGCAAGGTTGATAAGCGTTCGATCTTCGTTTTCCAGAAGGGTGGAGTTGATGATTTCGGTTACCGAGCCACGCCAATATTGATACAGGTTTTCGGCACCTGCTATGGCGAGAGGCGTGGTCATGTCCAGGCGATATGGCTGGATGAGATCGAGGGGCCTGAGAATACCGTGCAGTGCTGAAAGAATAAAGAGGTGCTTCTGGGCGAAGCGCATTTCTTCATCGGTGTAGCGATCGGCGGCGATGGCGCTATAGGCGTCTCCCTGGTAGGTGAACAGTGCTTGACTGGCGTTTTGCAGGGTAAAATTTGTGGTGAAGCCGTGGATCCTGCGGAATGTCGAATGGGTCAGTTTATCACTGGTTTTCAACAGGTCTGCGAGTTCTTCCCGATTCATTTTCTTGAGCAAGTCAATTATATATTTAGTTTTTTTATGCAGTTGTGGCAAGGAGTACTGGTGAAACTCTCGACCGTTAAACTTCTGGGTTTTTGAAGGCGAAGTGATAATCTGCATACGATCTCCGAAAATGAACGTAACATGGCGAAAACGGCTTACCGTCGTTCAACAATTTAGACTATTTTTATTACTGTGGCAACAGACAGTGGCCAAGCAACATGCAAAGGAGGAAGGAATGGCGGAGGGGATTGGCATTATTGAAGAGATAGATACTTTTCTTGAAAATTGGCCGGGGCCGAATCAGCCGGCGCGCGACTGTTTCAGGCTTTTGTACAGGGAACTTTCGGCGATGGCTGGGGTGACACTCAGTTTTAGCCCCAGACCGGGGGTGAGCTATTCTCTGCGTCCCCAACATAATGCTGCGGTCGACAGGGGTTTTTTTGCCATTGTCGATGTTATTGATGACGAGCCGGAAAACAGATGGCTGTCCATCTGTTTTTACCAGGATATGATTTCCGATCCGCAGGAGCGTGGCGAATGCATTCCTGGAGGTCTCGCCGGGAGCGATGGCTATTGTTTTGACGTGAGCGGTGATGATAGGGAGCTTATCGAATATCTTGTCGTCAGGCTGCATGAGGCCCGGAATGCGGCGGCAGGGTGTTGAGCAGTCCGGGGAAAATGAGCATATGGATTTTGGGCTCAGTTTTTAAAACTGTGCACCGGCGCTGGCATCCTGCCACCCCAGGCAATAAATCGACTGGACATGCCGACATTTCTGATCGGCATGATCGGGCTTGCTCCAAACAGGCCGCCGAAGCTCACATAATCGCCCGCTTCTTTGCCGGGCACGGGAATGAGTCGTGCGGCGGTGGTTTTACAGTTGACAACGCCAATGGCCATCTCGTCGGCAATGATGGCCGAGATGGTGTCGGCGTCCACCGACCCGGGGATGGCCACCATGTCAAGGCCGACGGAGCAAACACAGGTCATGGCCTCGAGCTTTTCTAGGCACAAAGAGCCGTTGCCCACCGCTTCAGCGAGCATAGCGTCCTCCATAACCGGAATAAAGGCGCCGCTCAGGCCGCCTACGGTTTTACTGGCAAAGATTCCACCCTTTTTTACCGCATCGTTGAGCATGGCCAGGATAGCCGTCGAGCCGGGTGCGCCAATAACATCGACGCCGAGAATTTTGAAAATCTCGCCGACACTGTCGCCGATGGTCGGAGTTGGGGCAAGCGACAGATCAACGACGCCGAATTCGATGCCAAGAGACAGTGACACGGCGCGGCCGATGAGCTCGCCGCAGCGCGTGACCCTGAAGGTGGTCTGTTTGATCTCTTCCGCCAATTCGTCTAGCTGCAGGGTGCCCGGCGCCGGATGGTTGTGGATGAGCCGCTCCAGCGCCCGGGCGATGACCCCCGGGCCGCTGACCCCGACATTGAGCACGGCCTCCGCCTCCTCGAGACCGTGGATAGCCCCGGCCATAAAGGGGTTGTCGCCCGGTTGATTGCAGAAAACCACGAACTTGGCGGCGCCGAAACCGCACTGGTCGGCGGTCATCTCTGCCAGGTCTTTAACAGTTTTGCCCATCATTGCCAGGGCGTCCATGTTAATGCCTTTCTGGGTGGTGGCGATGTTGATCGAGGCACAGATCTTGGTGGTTGCTGCCAGGGCGGCGGGGATGGAGGCAATAAACTCACGGTCGGTGGCGGTCATGCCTTTTTCAACTTGGGCGGAAAAGCCGCCGAGAATATCTACGCCAACCGCTGTCGCTGCTTCATCAAGGGTTATGGCCAGGCGAACGAAGTCTTCTCGGTTAAAACCTGCACCGACAAAGGCTATCGGTGTCACGGCAATGCGCTTGTTGACGACGGGAATCCCATATTTCCTGCTCATCGCTTCACAGGTGGCGACAAAATTACCGGCATAGCTTTGAATTTTGTTGCGTATTTTTTCACAGGTCTGGTCGATATTTCCTCCCCGGCAATCGAGGAGATTGAGGCCCATGGTTACCGTCCGGACATCAAGATTTTCTTTTTGAATCATCTCCACGGTGGCAAGGATCTGGTCGGAACGTAACATGGTAACTATTCTCCTGGTGCGATAAATTATGAAGAGGCGTTGTTGAGCCGTGATGCGGTATGGCGATGCGGCCAATCAGGGCATGGAGATTTCGTGGGTGACTTGAAAAATGTCGTTGTGTTGAATCATGACCGTCAGGTCGCTTTGCCGGGAATAATCGTCAAGTTCTTTCTGGAGATTTTCCAGCCCAAGGCTGCATTTTCGCAAATCCAGCTGCAGGGCCATGGTATACTGGTTGTTCTTGAGCGTTGTGGCGAGATCAAGAATATTGATATTGCGATCAAAGCAAAACTGGCTGATGCCGTGGACGATGCCGGCTTTATTCGGGCCCTGTACGGTGAGAATATATGTTTCTGTGGGGGGGAGCTCGGCGCCATTGTCACCGGAAACCGAAAGTTCCTTAATGGAGACCTCGAACTTGCTGTCAGTTTTAATATGTGAAATGGCTGCAACCAGATCTTCTTTGGTGACGTGCAAATCAAAGGAGGCGCTGAGTATCATCGTCAAATAGCCGCATAGTACGGTTTGATTTAAATCGGCGAGGTCTCCTCCCAAGTGGTAGATGGCACCGGTAATGCTGGCAATTATTCCCGGGCGGTCTTTGGACATCACGGAAATGATCATATGCTTCTTCATGGTTTTACTCCTGCCTGGGTTTGCGGTATTTTTTCGGTAAGGAAGTGGTCTTGTTTCGGGGCTCCATTGTCAGCGCAATCGGCCATTATTCCACGCTTTGTGAAAATCATCAAGGAGGAAAAGCCTCCTTTCTCAGCACTTTTTTGTATTGAAAGGGAGAAAGTCCAATGTACATGGCGAATTAATGGGTGTATTTTACCGGTTCCTTGTGTAATTTAGGAGTCGTTGAGAAAGGGCTTGACCCATTGTGTACATTTCCTTCCGGCTTTCCGGGGAGATTGTCGAACGAAAAAAAGAGCTGGATGGAAGGATGAAAAAGAGTGTTTTTGTTGCAGATCTGAAAGAAGGTGACCGGATTGATGATCTTTTTCTCGTCAAGTCGGCAAAACTCGGGGAAACCAGGGCCGGTAAACCGTATTTGGTGGTGACGGTAATGGATAGAAGCGGCGAGATTTCCGGACCGATCTGGGATAACGTCGAAGCGTTGCAGAATATTTGTATTGCCGCAGAGGTGATTCGCTTGGTCGGCACGGTACAATCCTACCGGGAAAAGCCGCAGCTAAAGATTGATACCGCCCATAAGGTTTTGCAGGAGGATATTGAGGTAAGCCTTTTTTTTCCTGCATCGACGAGAAATCTC
>JAABQY010000227.1 GCA_011391225.1 Desulfobulbaceae bacterium
GGGAGAGTAGGTCGCCGCCGATTCTTCTCTTAAAATCCCCATGTTGAGCTTCGCTCAACATGGGGATTTTTGCGTTTGCACTTTATCATGCTACTGCTCGACCCCAGGGGATAGTCTTTTAGAGCAGGCATAGTTTTTGCTTCATAAGCTATCTTCCATGCTTCCCAGCGCATCTAATAAATCCGGGTTTCTTCTAACCCAAGAAGTTTTTTAGCCCAGTAAAGAAAATCTGTGCGGCAATGGCTGAAACGAATAGACCAGTCAGCTTAGTGAGAATTGTCAATCCTTGTTGACCAAGTATGCGCTCCAGGCGACCGGCGACCAGAAGCAGACCACCGACCGAGAATACAGCGCAAAGCAGGGCCAAACTGGCAACAACCTTCTCGGGGAAGGTTCCGAGGTCGGCACCCATGACCAGCAAGGCACCGATGGTGCCGGGACCAACAGTAATCGGTATCGCCAAGGGTACGACGGACACATCTTCTTTAGAATCCTGGAGTGAGACCGTCGCCTTTCCCTGGATCATCGAAACCGCCGAGAGAAAGAGTACCGCCCCGGCGCCGATGCGGAAGGCGTCAAGAGTTATGCCGAACAATGCGAAAATATAGGTGCCAAAGAGAAACAGAGCAAAACAGGTGAGAATGACCGCCACTGTGACCTTCACGGCAATCCTTTGCCGCTCGTCTATCGATTCATTCTTAGTGAGTGACAGAAAGGCCGACATGACGAAAAACGGTGTGAAGATCATGAAAATCTTCAGAAATACATTGATGAACAAGGTCAACATTGTTGTCTTACAAACCTATGGAACAGGTTACAGCCCCAGTACCGCAAGCAAATTTTACAGATGCCGTCAACGCGGATTTCGCCCCTGGCAATTTCCCCAGCCAAGGTCTTTTTTCAAAATTTTGAAATCATTCGTGCAAATCCATAATAGGTGGACCGCCCTCCGGTTCTCAATCGCTCGAGAAAGTCGTCCTCAACCAGGAGCTCAAGAATCCGATAGACCGTCACCTTGTTCATTGCCTGGGTTCGGTAAAAACATTGAAAATATCCTTTGGCGGGAAGGGGGAAATGACTGCCCCCGTTGACCTCAAGAATCTGCATACGATTAGCTGTTGCCTCTTGGTTTGCCTATTCAAGTAACTGCGAATAATTGGATTGTTAACAAATGGTTGCGTATCTATCTGTTCTTATAATTTAATCACTAAAGCACGATATTTTTTTTAAAAAGGAGTATAACTCTGTCGAGAAAGAGAGAAAGAAAAAACACCACGCTGGCGAGAAAAATTATCGCCGCCCCCGAGGTCATATCATATCTATAGGATAACCAGAGCCCGCCTGTGGTAAAGACCATTCCCAAAAAACAGGAAGACAACATCATTTTCGCTAGTGATTTTGTGTATTTTTCAGATATTGAAGGGGGAATGGTGAGAAGGGCAATAACCAGGATTAGGCCGACCACCTGCACGACCATGACGACGGTTACCGCCACCATACCGATCAACATGTAATAGAGTCTTTTGACCGGCATGCCACGAATCTGGGCAAATTCTTCGTCATAGCTCATCGCCAGGAGATCACGAAAAAAATAGCTGACCAGAAAGAGGATAACCACGCCGATGGCCGCCATGGTAATAAGATCGGATCGCGGCACGCTGAGTATGCTGCCGAAGAGATAGCTCATCAAATCAACATTGTAACCAGGCGTCAAGTCGAGGAGCAGGATGCCGCTGGCCATCCCTACGGCCCACAAAACGCCGACGATAGTATCGGCCCGCTCCTTGGCCTTGAGCGATACTCCGGCCATGATCATGGCAACGACAAAGGAGAAGCCGATCGCCCCAACCATATAGGGCAGGCCGAAGAAAAAGGCCATCCCTATCCCACCATAGGCACTGTGGGCAATGCCTCCGGCAAGAAATACCAGACGATTAACGACAATCAAGGTGCCGATGATGCCGCAAATTATGCTGGTCAGGAACCCGGCATAAAGGGCATTGCGCATAAATTCAAACTGCAGAATTTCAATCATGGCGGGGAAGATCCAGAAATGTATTTTTATTCAAACCTCTTACCACAGTTTCTACAGGACAGACTTCTTCCACTGAACAAGCATAAAAGGCATTCATCAGGTCTGTCGTCGAACCTACGATATCATGGTAATGCAGGCGTTTATTGACACAGGCTATTGATTTTGCATACGAAGAGACTACCAGGAGATCGTGGCTGACCACAAGAATCGTCAAATCCTTGTTGAGTGTCTTGAGGAGATTAAAAAAAACGGCCTGTCCTTTGGTATCAATGCTCGCCGTCGGTTCGTCTAAAACGAGAAGATCGGGTTCGGTTACCAGGGCTCGAGCTATCAACACCCTTTGCCGCTGGCCCCCGGAAAGATCGGTGATCTTTCGCTCGGCATATTTCTCCATACCCATTTTCTCCAAGGCTTGCAGGGCTGCGGTCCGGTCGTCACCACCACGAAAAAAAGCCCAACGCTTGTCCGGCGAATGCCTGCCCATGAGGACAACATCAAGTGCTGAGGCAGGAAAATTATCATTGTGCTTGATCTGTTGCGGCACATAACCGATGACCGCTCCACCTCGTCCAGGCGTCTTGCCATTGACCCGAAGCATTCCTCCGGAAGGTTTGAGTAAACCGACAATCAGTTTAACAAGGGTCGTCTTGCCTCCGCCATTTGGCCCGATTATGGCAACAAAATCGCCGGAATATACGGTGAAATTAATGGCCGACAACACCTCCTGCCCCGGATAGGAAAAAGAGAGATCGGCCATTTCAACCATTGGATGTATTTCGCCCATTTGTTATCTCACAGCTAAACTTTGAAATCTATTGCACTAATGGTTTTTGTCGAACCCCCCACCACAGAGTAGACGGACATCGCCTTGATTTTGGCCGACGATTCTTTTATAAGCCTTTATCTTGGTTGTTTCTAAGATGCTTCTAGACCCAGTGCAACAGTATTGCAGGACGTCAAAAATACCAACGTTTTTCCTCCTTCTTAGTGGAGAAAAACCCATTTGTATTGTTCAATGCGAAAATCGGTGAACACCAAGGTGCAAAGAGTTGAGTGCAAGGCAGTTTGGGCGAGGATATCACGCAGCCGGATATCCTTAATGCCAAGGTCGGAAGCATCTATTTTGTCCCGAAAACACGATTCGACAACATCACAGATGCTTATTTTCTTCTTGGTTGTATGCCGGAAACCGGTTATTTTTTCGTTGAAGTGCCAGAAAACATCTCAGCAAGACTATTATCGATGACATAGATACAGATCTCCTTTGCGCCCTGCCTCGAGTAACGGTGCTTTTTCTCAAGATTGTCGATCATAAATTTGATATCACTCTGAATTTTCTTATCATAGGTTCTGAACTCATCGTGATCGAAATCCTTTACCGCCCTACGAAAATTTTCATTTTTTAGAAATGGCTCAAGCACTTTCTCCTTGAGATTAAAAGTATATCTCTCATAAAGATGGAGATAGAGAGAGGTTTCGGTAATGGGTAAACCATCGCGCAACATTTCCTGGGGTAAGGCCGAGGTAGTATAAGATTTTTGCACACTGTTACGAAAAGCTGCGGCACTTCTCTGTTCGATTTGCAGCCGGGACTCAAGCCTTCTGAAAAACTCTTCGGTAATATCGAGGCGTTCATCGGTAAACTCGCATTGTTCCACCGCCCCTATTTCAAAATTGACGGCAAAGATGTAATTGATGATCTCTCGTGTGATCTGCTCCTCGTTATAATAGTAGAGTGATTCCTTGACCTCCTGTAGAACGGTAAAGTTGTACATCCTTAAGAGAGAGTCGAGAAAGCCCATGGGCAAAATGTTGCGATCTTCCTTACAGAATTTGCGGAAAAACTTGCCGAGCATTGACATATCGATAAGCTTATCATCCCGAACATAGGTTGAATAAAATTCGTTGAAGAGCTTAATCGAATCTCGCCCAGAAAGGCCTTTCCACCCATCTTTCTCCGATTCGGCAATAATACTTTGCCGCCTCTTGGCGGTGAAAATGGCTATATCTTCCTCTTTCAACCACTCGGGGATATAGCCTGTAAAAATCTCCATCTTGAGAAGTTGCAGGTTTGTGTCGCAATACATCTCGTACTTTTCAGGTTTGCTGATCCATTCCTCCATCGCCTCCGACTTGGTCCGCAACCTGGTGGCAATAATGATCCTGGCAAAATTATGGAGGACACGCGGAAGAAAGCTTTCATCAATGTGCTTGCCGAAGTTTTCCCTATATATATCAACTTCAGTCTGTAAATCGAGAACATAGGGGATATTTATGTATTCCACCCGATCACTGAAAGCCTGCAGATCATCAAGCAATT
>JAABQY010000228.1 GCA_011391225.1 Desulfobulbaceae bacterium
CTCTTCCCCAGCCATAACCGGGGACATACATGCGAGTGCCGAAGGGATAGTGCTTGGTATCGGCGGCGAGAGTGCCATCGCGGGGTAGCAGATACCAGGGGAAAAGAACCAATCGGAGGGGGATCATCCACGGTCGCGACAGACTGTCCATGGAGAAGAGCCCCTCTTCCGGTTCATAGGGCTCGGTGCCACTGGCGGTCAAACCGTTATAGGGGTTGCCGGTACGGGAGTCTGAGGCGACATAGCGATTCCAAAAATCAAGTTTCAGCCATCGCTGGCTGCCGCGTTCCCAACTGCAGCAAATAGAACAACCGCAATAGGCGGTGGTTTCCATAAGCTTGGCGTTGGTGCTTTCCATGACCTTGGTGCCTGTCGGTCTGGCGCAGGCACTGCAAAGAAGGAGCAAGAGGAGAAAGGGAAAGGTTATTGCCTGCCGGCGAACGGCAAGGCAACACAGGAAGCTGGAAATCATAAATAAAAGCAATTTCGTGAAGGTACATATCCCTTTTTTGTGGGGGGTAATCCGTATCAGGTCCGATAAAACCATCTTTTAACCTCATCGCGGCTGAACTGTTTCACGACCGGTCGACCATGGGGACAATGGGAGAAAAGATCGGCCTTGGCCATATCGCTCAGGAGTTTGTCGATTTCAAGAGAACTGAGTGCTGTTCCGGCCTTTACCGCGGCCTTGCAGGCCATTGTGGCGAGGACGGTATCAAGGCAACCGCCTTTGTCACTGCCGCTGCTTTCATTGCCGAACTGTTGAAGAATATCTAAAAAAAGATCGCGTGGGTTGGTGCTGCCGGCGAGAGCCGGAATAGCCGAGACTATGAAGGTGTTGCCGCCAAAATCCCTTATGGAAAATCCCATGCGATCGATTTCTTCGCCGTTTTTTTCCACCAACAGGGTCTGGAAAAGGGAGAGTTCGATTGTTACCGGAAACATGAGGGTCTGGCGAGCGATGGTAGCGGCCTGATACTGGCTGCGAAATTTTTCATACAGCAGCCGTTCATGGGCGGCGTGTTGGTCAATGACAAGGAGGCCCTGACTATTGCGGCAAAAAATATACAAATTGTCATATTGGCCAATAACCTGGAGGTTGTGGGCGGTCGGACGCATTTCCTCTCTCGCCCCTTCCTGGGGCGAAATAACGGTATCCTGAGGGGGTAGGGGATGAGGGAGTGGCTCTGCCGTGGTCAACAGAGATTGCGGGCGAGGGATTTTCGCAACACCTGAGCTTGAGGCCGGTGGTTGCAACGTTTTTGAGGCTGATAGTGTGGTTGTGGCCACTGGTGCTGGCTGGGTGTCTTCCGTTCTGTGGTCAGGAGACGGCAATGGCTCAGTTTGGTAAAATTGTTGTTCACCTTCCAAGTCTGCATCAAGCGGAATGGCTGTCGGCTCAGTGCTGCGGTGCATGCTGAAAATGGCTGTTTGCAGAGTCCCCTGCAGGTCACGCATGGCCTTGGCAACAGCCTGATTGATCAACTCATGAACCTCACGGGAACTGCGGAAACGCACTTCATGTTTGGCAGGATGGACGTTGACATCAACCTCAGTCGGCGGAATGACAAGATGAATGAGGCCTGAGGGGTTTTTGCCTTTCATGAGAAAGCTGCGCATGCCTTCGCTTACCGCATGAAGGATCATTCTATCCCTGATCACCCGGCCGTTGACAAAGATCCGTAATCTGGCAGGACCGAGGGTAACCTTTTCCGGTGGGATAAGAAAACCGGAAATGTGTCGATTGTCTGCTCCTTGTACTCCTTTGCCAATCTCAATAAAGGGTCCGTCATAATGGATAATCAATCCCAGCCGCTCTGCTATGGACTGGCTTCGGTCAAGCGAGAGGCTGTCACGGCCGTCGACCCTCAGGATGAAGGTGGTTTCGGGTGCGCACAGGGCGTAATTTTTTATAACATCCTCAATGTGGCCCAGTTCAGTACGCACGGTTCGGAGGAATTTGCGGCGCGCCGGGGTGTTGCCGAAGAGGTTGCGGATCTCGCAGGTCGTGCCGTAGCTGCAACCGATTTCGTGGGCCTTGAGCAGTTTGCCGTAGTGAAGGACAATCCTTGTGCCGAGCGGTGCCTCGGCCGGGCGTGAGGTAAGGGTGAGTTGCGAAACCGAGCCGATGGAGGGGATGGCCTCGCCGCGAAAACCGAGGGTAGCTATGGCCGCCAGATCTTCCTCCGTTGCCAGTTTCGAGGTGCCATGGCGTTCGAGACAAAGGAGCAGGTCATCTTCATCCATGCCGCAGCCGTTGTCGATGACTCGGATGAGCCGAGTGCCACTCCCTTCAATCTCCACTTCGATGCGGTTGGCCCCGGCATCGAGACAGTTCTCAAGCAGTTCCTTGACCACCGAGGCCGGTCGTTCTACTACCTCACCGGCGGCGATTTGATTGGCCAGTTGCTCGGGAAGAATACGGATTTTTGCCATGATTCGGACTTTCTTGTTGATAGTTGATGGTCAGATGTTAGAGTGCGGCTGGCAAGCCCATGCCTTCTCTAGAGGCGAAATATTACCATGAGTGTTGCGACAGTGTCACCAGCAAAACCAAATCCCCCCGATAACAAACCGAGCAACAGTGCTGCCGTCAGCTATAACGTCTATACGGAAAAGCACATCTCTTCCTTTTTAATCCTTGTCTGTCTGCTGCAGACTGCCTTTCTCGGCTGGATGCTGCATTTTCTCATCAGCCTGAAAATCCCCGATATCAGCGCCGTTGCCAGTTATAATCCTTCGCAGGCAACGATCATCTACGATCGACAGGGGCGGATTGTCGACCGCATGTTTATTGAGGATAGAACCGTCATTCCTCTTTCGGCAATGACGCCTTTATTGCCGAAAGCCTTTGTTGCCGCCGAAGACGGCCGGTTTTACGAGCATCCGGGGCTCGATTTCTTTTCCGTCCTGCGGGCGGCAATCAATAACTTCATGGATGGTGCAAAGAGTCAGGGCGGCTCGACGATCACCCAACAGGTTATTAAATCGTTGCTTTTGACCCCGGAAAAAACCTATATCCGAAAATTCAAGGAGGCGATTCTCGCCTGGCGCATTGACAAACTCATGACCAAGGATGAGATCCTCCACATCTACCTTAATCAGATCTATCTCGGCGAAGGGGCCTACGGGGTTGAGGCGGCGGCCCAGATCTATTTCGGCAAAAGTTCGTCGCGTCTCAGCCTCGGCGAGTGTGCGCTCTTGGCCGGACTGCCCCAGGCACCGAGCCGATATTCTCTCTTTGATCACCTGGATAGGGCTACTGAGAGGCAGAAATATGTCCTCAACCGGATGGCCGCCGACGGCTATGTCGGCAGTGTGGCGGCACAGCTGGCCTATGAAGCAAAGATTTTATTGAATAGTCGCAGCCAGCAAGCAACCGACGATACCGGCTATTATCTCGAGGTGGTGAAAAAGGAGGCGCGGGCTATTCTTGGTGTACCCCTACAAACAGCCGGGGCGCGGATCTATACCCATCTTGATTCGAGCCTGCAGGAAGCGGGATCTGAGGCGGTTCGCCGCGGAGTGAGGGCAAGTTTTGCTCGGCAGACCATTGCCGGAAAGGATATGGACACTCTCCTCCAGGGTGGCCTTGTCTGTATGGAAACGGCCACCGGTAAAGTGTTGGCGGCTGTTGGCGGCACTTCCTATTCCTTAAGCCCCTTTGACCGTGCCACCCAGGCAAGGCGGCAAGCCGGATCTACCTTCAAACCTTTTGTTTACGCGGCGGCCCTCAGTCAAGGCTGGTCGGCAAGCTCACCGATTGAGGACAGTCCTCTGACAATCAGCGGCAAGGATGGCAAACCCTGGAGCCCGCATAACTATTCCGGCCGCTATCACGGGCAGACCACCCTTGCCGATGCCTTGACCCATTCGCTCAATACAGCCACCGTCCGCTTGATGCAAACCATCGGCTATAAAGAGGTGCATAGGATTTCCAAAAGCGCCGGACTCGGCCCGAATTTGCCTGCCAACCTCTCACTGGCCCTGGGGGCAACTGAGGTATCGATATTGCAAATGACCGCAGCGTATATCCCCTTCGCCGGCAACGGCACCTATATTGAACCGTCATTTATCGATAGAATCGTCCTTGCCGACGGCATTCCGCTCCACCTTGAAAAGGCCAGAAAACGACGGACTGTATTGACTGCCGGTGTCTTGGCGCAGATGCGCAGCATGCTGCGGGCCGTGGTCATGGACGGGACGGGCAAGGCGGCGGCGGAGGTGCCGGGGGTGAGTGGCGGCAAGACCGGGACCACCGATGATTATCGTGACGCCTGGTTTATCGGCTACGACAACACCTATACCACCGGGGTGTGGGTGGGCAACGATGGC
>JAABQY010000229.1 GCA_011391225.1 Desulfobulbaceae bacterium
ATCGTAGTGGCCAGTGTCTGGGGGCACAGGCCGTCCTCCCCCAGAGCAACCTGCATCAGGCCAACTTCAGCCGGGGTGATTCCACATCTGGCATCAGCTGTTCCTGAACCGCCCCCTGCGAGAGTGATGGTGATTCTTCCCTGTTCAGCAGCAATTTCGACCCGGGCGATTCGTAAATCGACAGGGGCAGCCAGACGAAATATTTTGCCAAGAACTGAAAATCCAGCCCCATCTTCTTGAACAAAACCCGAATGGCTGTGGGCATGACTTACCCCGATGTGCCCTGCCAGGCCGATCTTACCAATTTTTTCGCAAGAAAATGAAATATCCACTCAATCATCCTTTGATCGTTATAAGAGGCACAATACCATTTGTGGGATAAAGGCCAGACAAACAATACCAACCAGCATGGTAGCGATAAAAGGAAGCACGGCATAGCTCAGTTTTTCAATGCTTATACCGCTTATTCCGCAACCAACAAATAAATTAACACCTACCGGTGGTGTCAGAAAACCTAACGAGACAGCGGCGATCATGACCACACCGAAATGCGTAAGATCGACACCGGCCTGGTTCACCAGGGGTAGAAGCAAAGGAGTCAGAATGAGGATGTTGGCCAGGGCATCCATAAAGGTGCCGAGAATGAGCAGCATGAGGATTATAACCAGAAAGAAAACAATTTTGTTTTCAGTAAGGCCGGAGAGAAGGCCAACTAGCGCATTAGGAACATTGTAGATCAAAAGAATCTGCCCCAAGGCAGAAGCTGTGGCGACCACCAGGAATATCGTGGCAGTGGTTATGGTAGTGCTGCGCAGAATCTGCCAGACCTTTGTCTTGTTGAGTCCCTTTAAAATTAATCCTTCAACAATGAAGGCGTAGGTGACGGCGATTGCCCCTGCTTCAGTCGGGGTTGTAACCCCGCCGTAAATGCCACCTAGGACAATGACAGGGACTGCCAAAGCGTATTTGGCCTCATGGAAAGCTTGCCAGGTCTGTTTCGAGGTGGCTTTAGGGCTCTTTGTCGCGAAGCCGTGATATTTTGACAGGAAATAACAGGTGATCATAAGAATGATGCCGATGAATATCCCGGGAACGATGCCTGCAATAAACAAGTCACCCACCGAAACATTCGCCGTTGTCCCGTAAATGATCAAGGGGACACTGGGGGGAATCATCACACCGAGACAGCCGGCAGAAACATTTGTAGCTGTTGAAAAAGATTTAGAGAACCCCTCTTTTTCCATGGAGGGAATCATTATCCCGCCAACCGCTGCCACCGTCGCCGGCGCTGAACCGCTAAGTGCACCGTAAAACATGCAGGTAAGAACGGAAACCTGCGCCAGCCCGCCGGTGATGTGCCCGATCAGGCAACGGGAGAGACGCAGCAGTGCCTCGGCCATGCTCCCTTTCTGCATGATCTCGCCAGCCATGATAAAAAAGGGCACAGCAAGCAACGGGAAGGTATCCAGTGAAAAAAACATCTTCTGCATGAGAAACTGCACCGGGATGTCGCCCGAGACCACCGCTATGACGACACTTAGGCCTAGAGCTACACCTATGGGCACGCTCAAGAGAAGCAAGATCGGCAGGAAGACAGCAATAAGCAGGATGGGAAGGTCCATGAAGTATTTTTCTCCTTGTCTAAATGTAGATCACGTTATGCAGTGGAAACCGCTGATCTGTTGGACTGCACGGGACGACAGCCAGCCGGAGAGATATTAAACAATCACCACTTCGTTGCCTGCTGTGTCCTTTCCCAAAACAATATTTTTGAGGACAATAATGGTGCGAAGAGCCATTAAGAAAAAGCCGAGAGGGATACAGCTGTAGGCGATCCACATGGGGAATTGCAAGGCGGGAGCAACCTGATTGGAATCGGCAACAAACTGGACCATCATCATCCCCCAGAAAAACATGATGCAGCAGAACACAACTGTTATAAGATATGCCAGAATTGTAAAATAATGGCCGATCTTCACCCCGAATACCGTTCGGACTATGGTTACTTCCAAATGGCGTCTTTCCGATGCGGCAAAACTCGACCCGACGTAAACGGCGAAAATAAACAGATAACGGGCGAGTTCTTCCGGCCAGTCCAGGGAGTGCTGTAAGATATATCTCTGAAAAACCTGAAGAATTATAATTATCACCATAGCCGCCAGAGCACATGATGAGATGATCTCTTCAAATTTGTTGAGCCATTGCCAAAATTTCGTCATCGCAGCCTCGCTACGGTGGCAGGTAAATGTGATCCATTTCCTGCCACCATTTATGGATATTTTTGGTTATTTTCCGGCAACGGTCTTTTTCATCTCTTCAATCAGTTCCGGCGGCACATCTTTTGCGAAAGTCGGAGCAACTTTTGCCGTCGCGTCAATCCAACGCTGCCGTTCGGCCGGAGAGAGTTCAATGATCTCGCCCCCCGTTTCCTTGATTTTAGCCATGATCATTGCCTCGTTGTTACGGATTTTGTCACGTTGAAATTTCTGCATGACGGCAAAGGATTCCCGAACCCACTGCTGCTGATCCTTCGACAGAGTTTCGAAAAATTTCTTAGAAATCATCACCAGGTGTGGGCTGTAGAAGCTCTTGGTCAAGGTGACATACTTCGTGATTTCGGGGAATTTATTAAACCATGCAAGATTGAGGTCGATATCGATGGCATCGACGGTTTTTTGCTGTAGAGCAGTGTAGACCTCACCCCAAGCAACAGGAGTAGGGTTCATTCCGAGCGATTTGAGGATTTCAATATGAGCCTTGGAGTGGGTTGCACGGATTTTCAACCCCTTGGCGTCCTCTAGAGTTCGGATTGGCCGACTGGAGAATATTTGCCGAAAGCCTATTTCGATATAGCCCAGACCCTGGATGCCATTTTTGCCGAGGGACTCAGCCAAACGTGTGCCGATCGGACCATCGGTGATCAGGTCCGAAGCCTGGTAACTCGGGACGATGAAAGGCATGTCCAGAAACATCATCTGCGGGTTGAATACTGATAAATTATTAGTTGCGTCTGAACCCATCTGCAGCATGTTCATTTGCAGTCCTTGAACCACCGCATCGAAATTGCCATATTTTGAGCTGTCGTAGATATCTACCTTAAAGAGGCCCCCCGATCTCTGCTCCAGATCCTTTTTGAAAAGTTCATAACCCTCTCCCATGGGGTGCTGGGGAACGTTGGGATGGGCAAGTTTGATGGTGATCTGATTGGCGGCATTGCTATCGGCAAAGGATCCTACTCCAATTACCATGACCAGTGCCGCCAGAATAACTCCTAATCTTTTTGTCATTTTCATACGCTGTTCCTCCTGAGGATTGAGAATACCGACGTCTCCCGAATAAATTTTACTATCGAAATCATCTCCATAGGCCTACCCTGAAGAGACGGAGAGAGCAAGGTCACGATTCATTCATGGTCACCAACTCGGAAATATCATTGGCAAGTTTGGTAACCTGTCCTGCATAGGTGCTGATTAAAGATTCAATAGTGTATTCAGTCGTCGGCAGATCAAAACTGATTGCTCCGGCAACCTTGCCTGTCTGGAAATTCATCAGAGGGGCACCAATACAGATCAACCCCTGCAAATATTCCTCATTGTTTATTGAATACCCCCGGTTTCGGTCCTCTTCGATTTGCCGGAGGAGGACACTCGCCTGGTCAATGGTATTGGGGGTAATTTTTTTGAATGGGGCCTTAGCCAGAAAGGTTTCAAGATCGCTTTGATCCATCCTGGAAAGGACAGCCTTGCCGGTGGCACGGGCATGGAGATCTTCGCTGGCCAGAGGTTGGCGAAAGAAGAGGGTCGAACTCGCCTCCCGCCGATAAAGGGCCAGCAGGGTTTGGCCATCGACGAGGGTCGAATCTATGGTGACATTGCACAAACGGTGTACTTCATCGATCAACGGCTTGACCATATGAAGCAGTTCATAGCCCTGAACAATAGTGTGGCCGAAGAGAAGAGCCTTTGGCCCCAGCCGCAAAGCCTTGCTGCGGGCGTTCTTGCTCAAATATCCCAAAAGAACGAGCGTGTTAACCAGGCGGTAGGTGGAAGTTTTATTGATCCCAGCCAACCGTGATATCTCAGAGAGAGTGCGGCGACTATGATCCTTGTCGAAAAGACCGAGGACGGTGAGTCCCTTTTCGAGTGTTTTCGCAAAATAAACATTAGGATCTGATACCATAATACCCCCACTGTTACTATAATAGTAACTATGTTACTTTATATTATGTATATTAGAAGATCTTTCTACTATGTCAAGCACTATTTTAAACTAAAGTAGATTGTAAAAATTTTTGTTGAAATCGAGGGCTGACTAGGAGACAGAAGTGTACC
>JAABQY010000230.1 GCA_011391225.1 Desulfobulbaceae bacterium
ATCCCGGTGCCCCTGCAGGACCGGATGGAGATCATTCAGATCAGCGGTTACACCGAGGAAGATAAACTGAGGATCGCCGATGGCTATCTGATTCCCAAACAATTGGAACAGAACGGTTTTAAACTCAATGACATCCAGTTGACGGATGGGGCAATTCTTGAGATTATCAGGCGCTATACCCGCGAGGCGGGCGTGCGGAACCTCGAAAGAATCATTGCCTCTCTGTGCCGCAAAATTGCCAGGGAGAGATTAAAGAAAAAGCTCAAAGGTAAGAAATACCAGGTAAGCGCCCAATCGGTTGCAAAATATCTGGGAACACCCAAATACCGTTACGGTTTGGCTGAAGAAAATGATGAAATCGGGCTGGCTACCGGCCTTGCCTGGACCGAAGTCGGGGGAGAATTGCTGCAGATTGAAGTAAGTCTCATGACCGGCGCGGGCAAGCTGATGATTACCGGAAAGCTCGGCGATGTCATGCAGGAATCAGCACAGGCTGCCCTCAGTTATGTGCGCTCCCGCGCCAAGGTTCTGGGATTGGAAGAAGATTTTTACCAGAAACTCGATATTCACATCCATGTTCCCGAAGGTGCCATTCCCAAAGACGGGCCGTCTGCCGGCATTACTATTGCAACCTCGCTGGTTTCAGCGCTCATCAAAACACCGGTGAAACACCATCTGGCCATGACCGGAGAAATCACCTTACGCGGTCGGGTCTTGCCCATCGGTGGCCTGACCGAGAAGCTTTTGGCTGCCAAACGCGGGAATATTACCCACGTCCTGGTTCCCAAGGCCAATGAACGGGATCTTAATGATGTACCGGCCAAGATAAGAAAATCTTTGAAGATAGATTTAGTCAATCATATGGACGAGGTGCTATGTCAAGCCCTGGCGGCAACGCCTGGAAAAGCCCTCTTTGTCCAGTAGCAACACTATGAAATAGCATGTGAATACGGAATGTTGTCGGATATTTACCGTGGTTGATGTTTTTCCTTGACGTGGCAGGGTGAAGTTGGTAAATAGTCCTTCACGTTTGATTGAGAAGGGGGCGACTAGCTCAGCTGGGAGAGCATCGGCCTTACAAGCCGAGGGTCACAGGTTCAAACCCTGTGTCGCCCACCAAATAATGCTGGAGTGGTAGTTCAGTCGGTTAGAATGCCGGCCTGTCACGCCGGAGGTCGCGGGTTCGAGTCCCGTCCGCTCCGCCATTTATTGGAATGTACCGAGGGTTACAGCATGATTCATGCTGTAACCTTTTTTTTTGTGCTGGCTTATGGCTTTCGTTCACCGAGCTTATGTTTGAATTTGCTATTTACCTGATAAACAAAGGCGAGAACTTCGGCAATCGTCTGATACAACTCCACCGGTATTTCATTGCCTAAAGGTATCTTGGCAAGTATTTCCACGAGGTCGGGGTCTTCTTTAATATGCACCCCTGCCTCTCTTGCCGTGGCAATAATCTTTTCAGCAACGATGCCTTTGCCGCTGGCCACAACTCTCGGGGCAGACCCTTCTTTTTCATCATAGACAATGGCTACTGCCTTATTGCTAGGTTTCGTTTCGGTCATGTCAAACCTTGGTGTCGAGCATTGAACTGCCGGCAGGGACGAGTTTACGGATCAGGTCATTGATCGGATCGGAGGCGTCGCCGGAAAAGGCCAGGCTGACGAGCGGCACGGTGGTGATTGCCGCCTTCAACTCGTCGCCATGGGCGGCAATAAAATCAGCCTTTTCCTGGGTATCTGCATGAAACCGAATAAATAATCCTTCAGGATTATTGAGAAAATTGATGCGAAGGTTGCCGAGATCGGACATGGTCAGGTGCAGGGAAAACCGGCTTTCGGAAGATTCTGAGCCACTTCTCCCGCTCCCTTCTTCCTGTTCAACTATCAGATAGCCCTGTTCGACGAAGGGCAGGGGTAACGGCAAAATAACCTGGAAGGTATTACTGGTATTGAGCTGAGCGAACTGAAATAGCTCCAAGGTGGCGAGGATTTTTTGGGTGGCTTCGGCGAGATGCGTGGCGGAAGAAAAGGTGTGCGCCATCTCCAGGAGGGCTGCCTTGAGGGTGTGTACGGCAGCCTCTTTGTCGCCCTTGGCCAGCAGGTGTTCGAGATTAAGACCCAGACCGTCGATCAGTTGCTTGAGTGTTGCCCCGCCGTCTTTGTCGGTAAGGATATTCTGCTGCTGCGAAAAAAAGCTTTCAAGGACATTCCGACTGGTCGGGGTGAGAAGTTGCAACGGTGGCGGGCTTACGTTCTTTACCGCCACGAAGAGGGCAGTGAGGTCAATGTTTTTTCCGAGAAGGGTGAGGGATCGCCCAGCAAACATGTTGAGTGTGTCGGTGACGATCTTCAGTTCAATTTGCGGTTCGGTTTTGGTTACCTGGAGTTGCAGGGTCTGGTTGGGAACGAGCTTGGCAAGAGAACTTGCAGTCAGGCGATTGCCGCCGATATCAAGAACGAAGCGATTGTCGCCGTGTGCTTCAAGCACTACAGCCTTGAGTATTTGTCCGGCTGCCGGTGGAAACTGCTGACTGTGGCTCCGTCCTCGTCCTTGAGATGCGGTGGAACCGACCGGCGATATGGATGAGAGAGGGGTAATGGTATCCATAGTACTCTATCGACAGTGGATTCTGAAAAGTTAGGAGATGGGAGGAAACATCTTGACTAAAATGACCAACAAATAATGACGGCACATATTCATTATTGACAATCGTTGTCGGATTGGTCAGAAGATCCTTTCACCATTTTTTAAAATTTCACCTGCAACGGGGTTGTTTTCATTGAACTCCGACATTAAATAGGGGTGCGGTTCTATGTCTGAATCAATATTTCTGGCTAACTTTGCCAACATAAAACGGAAATCAAAGCTGTCTCCAATAAACCTATCTGTGATAAGTGCTAAGTCTATGTCGCTCCATTGATCTGCAGTCCCTTTGACATATGAACCGAAAAGATATGCCTGAAGAATGTGAATGTTTTTATCTTCGAGGAGCGAGATATACTGAAGTACCTCACTATGTATTAGTTTTTTATCTTTGCCAGCAGCCATTTTCTCAGTTTTTCTATTTTTTTGAGGTTTTTTTCCGTGAATTCCTTTGTACATTTTTTATGGAATTCTCGTTTGTATTCTTCATATCGTGCTTCGATGTTAAAGAGGGTGACGTAAAGCAACGCATCCATTTGTTCCTCAGACATTTCAAGGTTGCACTTCACGGCCAATTTGTAAAGGTCGTGGATTCTTGGGACTATTGTGTCAACCTCTTGCACATAACAGGCCTTCAACAGTTTTTCTATACACAGATGACCTATAAACAATGACCACACATATTCATTGTTGACGAACATATTTTGCATGGATTTGCGGTTTGATTCCGAAGATTCAACCCAGTATGCAATAAGGTCATCCTTTGTCATAGTAAACTCCCCGGCTTGAGCGTGGGTGTTTTCTCGCCGTCAGTAAGTCTCGCCTTTATCACGCAGTTGGCGGCGCTGTTCGGCAAAGCAATTTTTGGCAATGGCATCTCTATCCGCCGTAGAAATTTCATCGAAGTGGAAAGAGACGATCCAGCGATCCTTTTTTAAGCGTTTGCTGCGAATGACATGGCCGGTGCAAAACACCTTCTTGCTGGGATTTACCAGGGCAATCTCAAAGTCAAGGCCGGTGGCCTGAGCACATTCCGCTGGAAGAACGGCTAAAATACCGGATTGCGAGATATCCATCGTTTCTCCCTCCATCTGCCATTCTTGCTGATTGCTGTCGGGATTCTCCGGAAAGAACCGGACAATGATCAGAACTCGCAGGGATACCCGGAAAAACTGACGGAGATCCTCGGCCCGCACGGGTTTTCTGGCGACAAGTTCGAGGGTTCTGTTGCTGATTGTATCGCGGATATCAGCCATAAAGGATATGTCGGCATCACTTTTGTCCTTGCTGGAAAAAAAACATGGCTTGGAAGTGTCGAGGGTACCTGGGAGCTGTTCGGGTGGAGAAAGGAAGAAGAAAGAGGGTGCCTTTGATTCTTTATAAACCCCTTGCAGGTGTTGTTGCTCACCCGATACATCGGTTATGGTGATGGTTGCCGGTTGGCCGTCGGGTATGGAGTTGACAAGGCGAAGAAGATCCTGTTCAGACATGGTGGCCTCTTATAAAAACAGGCAATACTGCTATCATTTTTCCATTACCTGCACCTTCAAACGAAGGAGTTTTCTTTGTAACACCAGGCAGCAACCGATAATTTTATCCCTGTCTTCGGTTGATATGTCATCGAAGTGATACGCCACTTCGTAGCGGCCATCATTTT
>JAABQY010000231.1 GCA_011391225.1 Desulfobulbaceae bacterium
AGCACCATAAGACTGTGCGGAATCTCAACCCGGGTCGTGGTGGCAACAAGGTCAGCCTTAACGAAAGGCATACGAAAAAACCCAAACCAATGCCGAATCGGGTAGCCGGGGGATTTTCTCCCCCAGCCCCCACACCACCTGGCATGCGGGTCCGCACCAGGCGGTTCACGAAGTTACCGGGAATGGTGCCAGGCTTCCAAGATGATCAGTCAATAGTGGTATCGGCAAGCCAGGATTCTGATCTTATCCTCTTTACACTCATGCACCAAGCGATGCTCCTGGTCGATACGACGTGACCAGCTCTTTTCCGGCCGCAACTGTTATATTTTGTTACCAAGCAACATAATCGACACCTCCTTTGCCATTGAATAACCATAGTGCCGATTTCTTAAAACCTCTTTTGTGTATTTCATGTTATTAGTTTTCAGCATTATGTGCAAGATATGTCAAGTTGGTATGAACAATTTGCAGTTACTTTCGAAGGAACCAGGGCTCTCTGCCACCGGTCAGAATCTCCACCCCGTCTGCCGTCACCAGCAAGGTATGTTCAAACTGGGCGCTTCGCCGCAGATCGGCGGTGACCGCCGTCCATTTATCAGGCCAGATGCGGCATTCGGCGGTGCCGACATTGATCATCGGCTCGATGGTAAAGGTCATGCCCTCAACCATCTGTGTGGTGTTTTCCGGTTCGTAAAAATGGGCGACATAGGGCGCCATATGAAAGTGTTCACCGATCCCGTGACCGGTAAATTCCCGAACAATACTGAAACCTTTCTGCCGGGCATGAGCCTCGACCGCCTGCCCTATGGCGTTGAACTTGTTCCCCGGCCGGACCACATCGATGGCTCGCAGCAGACATTCCCAGGTGACTTGGACAAGCTTTTTGGCCTCGGTGTCTACCTCGCCGACAAAAACCGTCTCGGAACAGTCGCCATGCATGCCATGCGCGTAGACGGTAACATCGCAGTTGATGATATCCCCCTCTTTGAGCCTGCGGTTGTCGGGAATGCCGTGCACCACAACTTCGTTGACCGAGGTGCAGATGGACTTAGGAAAGCCCATATAGTTGAGCGGGCTCGGATAGGCGCCAAGTTCTATGATGTGCTGATGGGCGATGCGGTCGAGTTCGTCGGTTCTAACTCCCGGACGTACTGCGGCAAGCACCAGATTCAACACTTCACGCGCCAGCCTGCCGGCCATGCGCATCCGCTCAATCTGATCGGCGTTTACCTTTATGCAGGAGAGTCTGTAGGGGGCCGGGACACCCGTATGGGCATATTCCGGCCGGGCAACGCCGGGCGGCACAGCTCGGCCGGGACTGATTTTTCCGGCGGTGACGGTCTCCCTTTTCATGTGAATCTACTCCATCCCAAAAAGAATTCATCAACGATAATGCTACCAAAGCCAGGAAAAGGATACTTCCCCTGGTCACGCAAAAGCAAGGCATTTTGCTGAACACACCTCGGCTCTTTCGTTTGTCGCTAAAAGGTTCTATACTAGCACCTTAGAAATTCGTTTCTTGTTTTTTTCTTAACGGCCCCTAAATGAGACAAAGAATATGACACTGCTGAAAAGATCAGAGCTCCCGGCAGCTCTGCAGGATGGATCCCAGGTACTGAAAGCACAGGTGTTCCTTTTTTTCGGCGAGCGATTTCTGTGCAAGGAAGCCGCCGATCTGGTGCAGGAAAAACTCCTGGCAGCGGGGCGCGGCGCAGTCCATGCCATCGACGGCGACCGCGAGGACGCCGGCCGGACCTTGTCGCGCCTGATGAGCTACAGCCTGCTCCCGGGCCGCCAGTTGCTCCGGGTCTCGGACAGCCGGATTTTTCACAGTAAGACGGTGGTTGAGGAAATATGGAATAAGGCGGTGCAGGCCTTCCAAGGCGGCAACTCCGGTCCGGCCCGCAACCATTTGCTCTCCATGATCCAGGCGGTAGGTCTTGCGATCGAGGGGTCGACGCCCCTCTCGGAACTTTCTCAATCTGAGTGGCAAAAAGTCTTTGCCTTTACCAAGCCGAGTGACAACCTGCAGTGGGCCGATCAGCTCCTCGGTGAGGCCCAAGGCAAAAGCCCGGCGGCCAGTGCCAACCTGGCGGACCGCTATATCGAGACCTTCGAGAAGGGCATTCCCGTCCAGAACATTCTATTGTTGACCGCCGAAACAGTCGATAAACGCCAGAAGTTGTTCCTCTACCTGAAGAAAAACGGCATCGTTGTCGACTGCTCCGTGGCCGGCGGTTCCAGCGCCGCCGCACAAACCGAACAAAAGGAAATTCTCCGGGAGATGATGCAGAAGACTCTCACCGAATTGCAGAAAAAAATTGAACCCCGGGCGGTTGAGATGTTTTTTGATCGGGTCGGCTTTCATCCGGTGGCGGTAGTAGTCGAGACCGAGAAATTGGTGCATTCCATCGGCGACCGCTCGACCATCACCGCCAGCGACGTCGAAGCAATGGTGAGTCGCAATCGGGAAGACGCCCTCTACGAACTGACCGACGCCCTCGGCAAACGCCAGGCAGACCGGGCCCTGACGATCCTCTCGCACCTTCTCGAACAAGGAATTCACGAGCTGGCGATCCTTTCGACCCTGAGAAATTATTTGAGAAAACAACTGATTTTCCGCTCTCTCCAGATGCGTGAATTTCCGACCTGGCGGAGCGGCATGAATGCCAGGGATTTCCAAAGCACCTACCTTCCGGCCCTGAAGGCGGAAGAAGAGTGGGGCGAACTCCTGCAGGGACACCCTTACGCCCTGTTCATGAGTTTTTCCAAGGCCTCCGAATATTCCTGCTCCGGCCTGAAAAGGTGGCTGGCGATGCTCCTCGACGCCGAGTTTCGCCTCAAGGGCTCACCGCTGCCGCCGAGGCTGGTTATCGAGGAGCTCCTGCTGGCGATGCTGAAAGGCGCCCCGAAAATTTCCGGCAGAAGAGATTCTATGGTATATTGAAGGAGCGCAAGCAATAATTACTGTATTGGTATGAGGGTGTTCGATAAGCGGAATTGCCCTGGAGCGAAAAAGCATTTACCTTAACCATAAACCATGGCCAAGCACAAAAACCAAAGAGAAGAAGGTGTACTTACCAAGGATGTTATCGAAACCAGGGAACCGAGCATGTACAAGGTGCTGCTGCATAATGACGACTATACCACCATGGAATTCGTCATCGCCATCCTCGAAAGCGTATTTCAGAAATCGACCCCTGACGCGACAAAAATAATGCTTAATGTCCACAACGAAGGAGTAGGAGTTGCCGGTGTGTATACCAAGGAAATCTGTGAAACAAAAATTTCCGTGGTTCATCTACTGGCCAAAAAAAATGAGTTTCCATTACGTTGTTCAATGGAAACGGTATAATCAAGGATTTTCCTTTTCCACAACCGCATTCGGAAAAATATGCTGAGCAAGACACTAGAAAAAGCCCTGATAATGGCGATACGAGAAGCAAAAAATCATAACCACGAGTATGTGACCGTTGAACATATGCTCTATGGTATTTTGCATGACGAGCTGACCGGCTACATCATCAATCAATGTGGCGGCTCGGCGCAGATCTTGAAAGAGCGTCTGGAAAAATTCTTCCTGCGAGAAATCCCCACCCTCTCCTCCACCGGCTCGATGGAGCCGGCCCAGACCATCGCCTTTAACCGGGTTCTCCAGCGGGCTGTGGCCCATGTCCAGAGTTGCGGGAAAAACCAGGTTGACAGCGGCGATGTCCTGATATCCATCCTCGCTGAAGAAGAATCGCACGCCGTCTACTTTCTTACCTCGGTGGGCATCGGCAAGATGGAGGTTATGAATTTCATCTCCCACGAATTGCCGGCCGAAGGCTTACAAAAGGAGCCCTTCTCCGCTCCGCCCGAGGCTCCAGGCCCACAGAAAGACGGCAAAGACGTCAAGGCTCTGGAAGAGTTCACCATTAATCTTGCCGATCTTGCAGCCGCCGGGAAAATTGATCCCCTCATTGGCCGCAACGACGAATTGAACAGGACCATGCAGGTTCTCTGTAGGCGCAAGAAAAACAATCCGCTGCTGGTCGGCGAACCGGGCGTCGGTAAGACGGCCATGGCCGAAGGGCTTGCTTTGCGTATCCATCAGGATAAAGAAGCCCGGGCTAAAGGCGAAACGCCGCAGGTGCCTGACCTGCTTGCCGGCGTCGAGATCCACCTCCTCGACATGGGCACCCTGGTCGCCGGCACCAAGTATCGCGGAGATTTTGAAAAAAGACTGAAAAGTGTCATTTCAGCCATTGAGAAAAAGGAAAACGCCATCCTGTTCATCGAC
>JAABQY010000232.1 GCA_011391225.1 Desulfobulbaceae bacterium
TCTCGGCATTTGCTATGGGGCCCAGTTGATGATCCAGCAACTCGGCGGCAAGGTGGAAAAGGCCGTAAAAAGGGAATTCGGTAAAGCGGGACTGACGATCCAGTATACCGCCGGGCTTTTTGCCGGTCTTGAAACAGAGGACGTCAAACACCAGGTATGGATGAGCCATGGTGACCGGGTTGAGGTCATACCCGAGGATTTCACCGCCACCGCCATCAGCGACAATTCACCGTATGCGGCGCTTCGCCATAAAGACAAGCCATTTGTCGCCGTACAGTTTCATCCCGAGGTGGCGCACACCCTCATTGGTACCGATGTGCTGCGCAACTTTATCTTCGGGATTTGCAATTGCAGGCCGGAGTGGACGATGCACTCCTTTATCGAGCAAAATGTTCAGGCCATCCGCGAGAAAGTGGGGAGTGATAACGTCATCTGTGCCCTGTCCGGAGGCGTTGACAGTTCGGTGACGGCGGCCATCATTCATCGGGCGGTGGGCGACCAGTTGACCTGCA
Organism: Desulfobulbaceae bacterium; assembly: GCA_011391225.1. Classification (GTDB taxonomy): domain Bacteria; phylum Desulfobacterota; class Desulfobulbia; order Desulfobulbales; family Desulfocapsaceae; genus Desulforhopalus_A. The sequence continues at coordinate 513 of JAABQY010000232.1, forward strand.
TCTATGTCAATAACGGTCTGATGCGTACCGGTGAAACCCAGTCGATCCTGCGGTATTTCAAGGAAAAGAGCAAATTGAAGGTCATTGATGTCGATGCCACCGACTATTTTCTCGGTGAGCTCGACGGAGTCAAAGACCCGGAGGTTAAACGCAAGCGCATCGGCCTTGGCTTTATCAAGATTTTCGAGGAAGAAGCGCGAAAGATCGGCAAGGTAAAATATCTCGCCCAGGGCACCCTCTATCCTGATGTCATTGAATCGGTGAGTTTTCGCGGTGAGGCACCGATCAAGTCGCACCACAATGTCGGCGGGCTGCCGGAGATCATGAAGCTTGATCTCATCGAACCGCTGCGCGAACTCTTTAAAGACGAAGTGCGTGAACTCGGCCTTGAGCTCGGTTTGCCGGAGGAGGCGATCTACCGCCAGCCCTTCCCGGGACCGGGGTTGGGGATCAGGATCATGGGCGAGGTTACCCGCGAACGGCTGCGCATTCTGCGTCAAGCGGATGTCATCGTCCTTGAAGAGATGCGCCGCGCCGGCTGGTACCGCAAGGTCTGGCAATCGTTTGCCGTGCTCCTGCCCATCCAGACGGTGGGCGTCATGGGCGACGGGCGCACCTACGAACATGTCATCGCCATTCGCGCCGTCGATTCGCGCGACGCCATGACGGCGGATTGGACGAAACTGCCCTACGAGATCCTTGGCGAGATCTCAAGCCGTATCATCAATGAGGTGCGCGGGGTGAACAGGGTTGTCTATGACATTAGCTCAAAACCTCCGGCGACCATCGAATGGGAATAGGCGATGACTTTTCGACAGGCAGGGTGATGGGGATGCTGAAAACCGGCATCTATGTAGACGCCGAGAACATCCGCATGTGCGGCGGTTACGGCATGCGCTATGATGTTCTCATGGACCTGGCGAGTACCGGAAACTCGACTCTGCTGCGCGCCAACTCCTATCTGGCCGAGGATGGCGAGCGGACCAAGGACGATATTGAATATCGGCAGAAACTCCATCGTTATCATGACGTCATCCGCCAGTGCGGTTTTAAAGTCATTAAAAAGTTCGTCAAACACTTTGTCGACGATGAGGGAATTCTCACCACCAAGGCCAACGCCGACATGGATCTGGCCATCGACGCCTTGCTGCAGGCGAGGAATCTCGACCGGGTCATCCTTCTTACCGGCGATGGTGACTTTATCCGCCTGGTACTGGCCCTGCAGAACATGGGCTGTCGGGTGGAGGTTATTGGTTTCAAATATGTCAGCAATGACCTGCGGGAAGCGGCCGATCTCTATATCTCCGGCTATCTCATTCCCGGCCTGCTGCCGATAGGGGCCGGCAGCGGCGACAACCGGCAGCGCGGTGTTCCCATCAACTACAACCAGGACCGGGGCTTCGGCTTCATGCGCTATTATTCTCTTGGTCGCGAAGGCCTGACCCCCCACTCGGTGTTTTTTCATTGTTCCAAGGGGGTGGAGGTAAATGATACGCTTTTCCTCGATTCGGCCAACATCTTCGAATTCTCCATTGTCAAAAATCCCGATAACAACAGCCGCACCGAGGCCTGGGATATTCATCTGGTCAACGGCTAATCGGTTCCTCGGTAAAAACGCCTTTTTCAACTGATATGAGAAACATGGAAAATCTCCTTGTTGCTGATATCGGTGGAACCAAAAATGAATGGGCCATCTATGGTGAATCAGCCGGAGAGTATCGCAAGCATTGTTAAAAGCGTTATTGCTATGCCCAGTTTTCCGGATGTTTGGCCCATGATGGCAGGCGAGCCTGATTCGCGCCGGGCGGCCGCGGCATTTTGCCGGGATGGCGCCACCTGTCTGGTTTCAGCACTTGGCTGCGGCAATATCAATGATACTTTCCTGGTCGAGTCGGCCGCGTCTTCGTTTGTCCTGCAGCGCATCAGTCGCAAAGTATTCCCCAAACCCCTTCGGGTCATCAATAATTTTGATAAAGTCACCCGCTACCTGACAGGCCGGCGGGCGCAGACCGACAAACCCTTTCGCACTGCTCGGTCGGTTCCGACCCTCGCTGGGGCACTTTTCTTTATTGACGCCCGGGGCGAGTATTGGCGCGGCCAGACCTATCTGCCCCACACCAGCTGCAGGAACCTGACAAGCCTCGACCAGGCTTTTCAGGTAGGACGGATTCTCTCCTGTTTTCATGACCTTGTGGCGGACCTGGATGTGCAATGCCTTGCAGATCCGCTGCCGGGATTTCATAATCTGCCGCAGTATTTGCAAGATTTTGATCGCTTGCGGATAAAGACGCAAAAAGAGATGGATGCGGCCACCCGCTATTGTTTTCAAGCCATTCAGCAAGGCAGACAAAGGGCGACGCTCCTCGAAGAAGCGAAAAATTCCGGACTCCTGCCCCTTCAGGCGATTCACGGCGATCCGAAGATTGACAATTTCCTCTTCGACGGCCTGGGGCTAGCCGATGGCATGCTTGATCTCGATACGGTGGGGGCGGGAATTGTCCATTACGATCTGGGGGATTGTTTGCGCTCCTGCTGCAACCGGGCGGGGGAAAGTGGCGTGGATGGAGGTGAGGTCTTTTTTGATATGGAGATCTGCCGGGCGATTCTCGCAGGCTACTTCAGCCTGCCGCAGCAGCAGCTGTCGGCCGGGCAGCGGGCCTGTATTTTTGACGCCGTCCTGGCCATTACCTTTGAGCTCGGGGTGCGTTTTCTCACCGATCATCTGCGCGGCAACACCTATTTCAAGGTACGGCAAGATGGTGAAAACCTGGTCAGGGCGGAATCCCAGTTTCGTCTGGTTGAGGATATTGTCAGACGCGAGGCAGAAATTCGCCTGTTAGCCATTATTCTTTAATGATTCTATAGCACTAATGAATTCATTCGGCTCGAAAACGGGCAGCCTTGAATTTTTGAAATCCGCGACATTCCTTGTCACGATATACTTGGCCCCGGCATGGCAGGCTGCCTCATGCAGCACTGCATCTTCAAAATCCTTAAATTTTGCCGCGACTGCGTTTTCCAGCACCACGCGATTTACTGGGGCAATGACGAAGAGCGAAAGGAGAGCTTTAATATGATGAGAAGCAGCCTGAGCCTCAAGTGCTTTACTGGCGAGGTAATGGATGGTGGTAAGGGTTGTTGCACAGATAAACCCTGTAATTTCAGATTGTTCTACTTTTGACAGTAAAAGGGATGCGTTGTGAGAAAAAGGTTCCCTGTCCAAGAGAACGTCTAAAATGACATTGGTGTCAAACAAGGTTTTCATAAATATTTTTCTGCTAGATATTTTCTATAATCTTTCTCGTCTAACTCCTTTCCCTTCAGGATTCCCTTCAATGATCTTACCGTTGGAGTGAGACTATCCTCCCTTCCCATCTTTTCATTTTTAATAATCTCAAACAGATCGGCAACGATACGCGACACGGATTTTCCGGTTTTTGCGGAATACTCTTTCGCTGATGCAATTAAATTGTCATCCATCCGTAATGTCAGTTTAGTAATCATAGAAAACTCCTGTAAATTATGACGTACAAATATATACATTATGATACGTCAAGTTTGCAAAGGAGTCAATCTTTATTGCATGGCCTTATCCCACAGTGGATTTGTGTAATCGTTAAGATCTTTTTCAAGAGCTTTTATCTCGGGTGGTGTGTCGTCCCGAAAATAGTTCTTGTTGTTTTGATTTTTATCGTAGCTCACGCCTGTAATCTTGAATTTCAAAGCCGACACGTTCTTTGACTT
>JAABQY010000233.1 GCA_011391225.1 Desulfobulbaceae bacterium
GGGAGTTGGCCTTCCACTATCTTGAGCGGGTGCGGATTCCCGACCTGGCGAACAAGTATCCGGGACAATGCTCGGGAGGGCAGCAGCAGAGGATAGCCATCGCCCGCTGCCTGTGCATGAACCCGAAAATCATGCTCTTCGATGAACCGACCTCGGCCCTTGACCCGGAGATGATCAAGGAAGTCCTTGATGTTATGATCGATCTGGCCGGTTCCGGCATGACCATGCTCTGCGTCACCCATGAGATGGGTTTTGCCCGGACGGTCGCCGACCGCGTGGTGTTCATGGACGGCGGCGAAATCGTCGAGGAAAACGATCCGGAGACCTTTTTCAACCATCCGAAATACGACCGAACCTCGCTGTTTCTCAGCCAGATTCTCAACCACTGAACCTGCCGCAATGCCAACTACCCTGGCTGGACATCTGGCCGAATACTGCACCGAGCTGCACCTCGAGTCTTAACCTGTAGCCCCTGACGTAATTCGCCCTCGAAACTCCAATAACATATGAATTTTACTCTAATCACCCTGATGCGTCTCGAAAATATTGCTCAGCCGGTATTCCGGATAGACAAAATGATCGCAACTGTACAGATCGCCGTTATGCTCGATGGCCAGTGTCCAGGTGCGACAGTACAAAAATCGGCAGGTGCCAGACACGGAATGAATTGGATGATGTCCGGTCGCACCTCATCGCGCAGAAAGCGATAGACATCGATTGGTTACGGGCATTCAGCAGCCCAACCGCTCGCATAACCTAGCCACTGGTTGGCTGGTCGCCCTTGCTTCTCCGATAAACATTCATTCATCATTTTAAAAATATGGACAATGATATACTTATCAGATGATAAGGATAAAATCTTGGATCTCACTGACAGGTGGAAAAAGAAACCCAAGAGTATTGTCGAACTTATAGAAAAAGAGTAAGAATTAACAGCTCTCAATGATCATAATTGAGTAAGAAACTGGCATTTTTTTACCAAAGAACAATAATTCTCTCAGAATTCACGGCATGAAGGTTCTTTAACCGGGATTATGCATATCCAGACAGTTGGCCTGAAAGGGCTGAAGACCCCTATCAGGGTTAAGGAAAAAGGTGGCGGCCTGCAGAGCACCATTGCCACCATTTCCATGCAGGCTCGTCTTAAGGACGGAAGCAGGGATAATTGTGTCGAGACCTTCACCTCCATTCTCAACAACTACCTGGGCGAGTTGTCGGTCACCAGCTTTTCAACCATTCTCGCAAGATTGAGAGAAGGGCTGCAGGCGAAAAGCGTTCGACTGGAGATGACCTTTCCCTATTTCCTTGATAAAAAGGCCCCGGTCAGCGATACCCACAGCCTCATGGAATACACCTGCACCTTTTCCGGCGGCATCGGTGCCGATGAAGGGTTTATTCTGACCGTTGGCGTTCCTGTCACGACTCTGTGTCCGTGCTCCAAAGAGATCAGTGCCGGCGGTGCCCATAATCAACGGGCCGAGGTCACCCTCAATGTGAAATTTAAGAATTTCATCTGGGTTGAAGACTTGATTGCGATGATCGAGCGATCGGCATCGTGTGAGGTGTACGCCCTACTGAAACGGCCGGATGAAAAATATGTGACGGAAAAAGCCTTTAATAATCCGATGTTCGTCGAAGATGTAGTCCGAAAAGTGGCGGTTGCGGCCTTGGCCGATCCGAATATCATCTGGTTCTCCGCCGGGGTGGAGAGCTTCGAGTCAATCCATAAACATAGTGCCTATGCCTATGTCGACAGTGACGAGCTGCGATAAAGATTATTACACAGCTCGCTTCCTCTTCAGTTCATCCCGTAACGTTTCTTAAATGGTTTCAAGGCCATGACCATCCGTTTCACACCCTCCTCGATCGTTTCCGGATCAATATCGCGCTTTTTCAGGCCTTCCACCCGCCAAACCCGTCAAATTTCTTACGAAACTCTCCCGATTCTTTCTCACCATCAAGCATCTTTCGCAGCATGGACATTTCCCGCTGCGCCACGAAAAGTTCTTGACCGAGGGCCTCGGCCTCACTGGGTTTGCTGGCGTCGATAGCCTTTTGCAACTCAGCTACCTTTTTCTGGGCCCGATACAACTCAAGGGCAATGGCTCTTATAGACATCTTTTTCTCATTAATACGTTGGATTTCTTTCCTTACAGCTCATTCTTTTTCCGCAGCATTTCTGCTTTCTCAACAGCTGCTTTGAGAATCCTGAAGGCTTCGCGATAGTAGGTCTGTATTCTCGTCTTCACGTACTGATGAACGGTGCTGCGCAGATCGTTCTCGTCAAGCGGATACCGGCGGACGGCGGCATCTATTTCCGGGCCCTGCCAGTTGGGTTCCCAGACCAGGCCGGCCTGGAGAGCACTTTGTTGTTCTTCAATGGCCTCATTGATTATAACGTCCCGCAACCTTTCCACTTCCCGCTGCAATTTATTCACTTTTACCTGAGAACCCTTGCGGTCGGCAAGAAAAGCAAGGATTTCCTCAACCGGATCCTCGCGCATGACCTTGGCAAGATATTTGACCTGGCGTTTTCTCGCCCCGCCCTTGACTGTCCGGCAGCGGATGATTTCATCCTTCACAAGTTGACTGGCGGGCAGGAGTTTCAGATCCTTGTCGGTGAGAAGACTCAGCTCCTCCGCTACATCTCCTTCATCTTTAAACCGTCTTTTTTGTGCCGACCTGCTGATATATTCTGACATGTTATCCTATAGTTAGAGTTATAGAGCCAGTTCCACCAGAGCCGGTTCGTATTCTTTGGGCGGCGCGAAACCGAGCAAGAGGCAGAGTGTTGCCGCGACATTTGCCAATCCCGGCTTCTCCACTGCCGTCAGTCTGAAATGATTCGCCTGGCTGTAATCTTTAATGATAAATGGCACCGGGTTGAGGGTGTGGGCAACCATCGGAGTTATTTTGCCGTTCTTTTTTGTCCACATACAATCGGCATTGCCATGATCGGCGGTGATGACGGCAAGACCTCCGGCCTTTTCAAGAGCGTGAAGAATCCGGTTGAGGCAAAGATCGACGGTTTCAACGGCAATTCTCACCGCCGGGACCACCCCGGTATGGCCGACCATATCACCGTTTGGAAAATTGAGGCGGATAAATTTATGCCGGCCGCTTTCTATGGCAGCAATGACCTTGTCGGTTATTTCACCGGCCTTCATCCACGGCCGCTGATCAAACATCACCTTGTCTGAGAGTATTTCCTCATAAGTCTCTAATTTTTTGTCTATATACCCTGACCTGTTGCCATTCCAAAAGTAGGTGACATGGCCGAACTTCTGGGTTTCGGAGATGGCATAGGCCGTCACCTGCGCCGCACACAGATACTGACTGAGGGTATGATCAATGACCGGAGGTTCGACCAGATAGTTTTTCGGAATGAGGGCGTCTCCGTCGTACTGCATCATCCCGGCGAAGAACACCTTCGGCATCCGCACCCGATCAAATTCATGAAAGTCAGGTTCCTCAAAGGCCTTTGATATTTCAATAGCCCGATCGCCACGAAAGTTGAAAAACACCACCCCATCGCCATCTTCTATGGTGCCGACCGGACCACCGGCATCAGCGACGACGAATGCGGCCATATACTGATCGGTCATTTCCGCATCTTCTCTGTAAAATGTCCGAACCGCCTGCGAAGCTGAAGTGAAACTCCGCCCATCCCCCAGGACATGCGTCTTCCAGCCGTTTTCGACGACCGCCCAGTTTGCGTTATAACGATCCATGGTGGTGATCATCCTCCCGCCGCCTGAGGCGATGCGGTAATCACGACCGGCAACAGAACAGCCGGCAAGTTTTTCCTCCAAAGGTTCGAGATAGCGCAAGGCGCTTTTCTGGTCAACATCCCGACCATCAAGAAGAGTATGCACCCTTACTCTTGGGAAGCCTTCCACCACACAGCGATCGAGAAGGGCGTTGAGCTGGTCGATATGGCTATGAACATTGCCATCGGAGACAAGGCCGATAAAATGGATCGTGCCCCCGCCCTTGCCACATTTCTGTAACTTCTGCCAGGCCTCACCGACAAAAATTCGGCCGGATTGCAAGGCCTCGTTAACCAACTGCGCCCCTTGAGCAAAAACCCTCCCAGCCCCGAGGGCATTGTGGCCGACCTCGGAATTGCCCATATCGTCATCGGAAGGCAAGCCTACCGCCTTGCCGTGAGCCTTCAACCGGACCATCAGCGGCTCCTGAAACAGGTGGTCGAGAATCGGGGT
>JAABQY010000234.1 GCA_011391225.1 Desulfobulbaceae bacterium
CTACTTCAAGTTCCCGAAGGAGATTTTCGCTCTAGGTCACGGGCAGATCAGCAAAGGTGGAGCTGAGTGAATAACCTTGACCGGGCCCCTGATATCATCTCCGGCAATAAGGATATATCCTTGCGGCGACAGTTAGTGCCTGTAAAAGTTTGTCTTTTCATTATTTTTTCCACACCCTGGTGTTTTGTTACCAGAATTGCCAGTTACCGGTCAGCAAGACATAGCAGGCAAGGGCGATATTGGTGACTGCATGGGCGACAACACAGGAGAGAAGGTCTTTTTGGTAGACCCACAGAAAGGACATGAGCAAGCCGAAGGCGATGGATGCCGGCCATTCTTCGATTTGATGGCCGGAGGTGAAGGCTGCTGTTGAGATGGCGACAGCCATCCACGACCACTCACCGGCTTTAACTTCATTGACTGACTTGTCATCAAGAGCGGTCTGCAGTGGCTCCCGGTCCCCAAGTTTTCTGGCTTGGTCCCACTGCAGGGCGAGGCGAAAAACGAATCCACGCATCAGCAATTCCTCAAACACTGGAACCAGTAGCCCGGCAGCAGCCAGTCGCAGAAGGAAGGCGGTACTGGACCAGGGAGTTGTCTCTGTGTGCAGGATAAAGGGAGCGAGCAGGCTGATCCAGATCACTGCACCAACCAAGCCTCCAGCCAAGCCAATGGCGACAGAAACACCTGGGGCACTTGGGCCTGTAAAAGAAAAGTACCAGCGTCTCGACCAGGCCAGCAGGGAAATTACAACAACAATGCGCAGAGCATAGTTGACCTCGATCGACAGTAACCCGTCAAAAAAAGAGCCTATCGCCACGTAGGCAAGATAAGGAAGTGCGAAGGGGAGAATGAGCTGTCGATTCGTGCACATCTGCAGAGTACCTGGCTGGCCCTCATGCACCAGACTGATCAGATTGTTGTGCTGCTTGCTCTTGTTTCTCAAACCTTCTGGTACGATAGAAGTCGATGATTGACCAGGGCAGGAGAACGGCACTGCCTATCCTGTTAAAGAGAAGGTGCTCCTGTATGCCCGAATCAGTTGAGATCCAGCCATCATAAAAACACCAGATCCCGAACCCTGCAAGGAGAACGGGAAAGATATAGGGGCTGATTTGCGGTGGAGAAGAAGGCTGTTCTTTTGACATGGCAGCAATTCTCTAGAATTTGTTTTTCCTGAAGGATATCTGGGAAAAAGAGTAATCGTCGCTAATTAACTCCGAAAACTACATTCTTTTCAAACAAACGCAACGAATAACCGAATTTCCAAATAAATTATATTGCAGGAGCAGGCAAATCAATTCCTTGTTCCCCACCGCGAATTGCCAGTGGAAACCTCCACTAATCACCGATCCGCCTGAACGTAACACTCAAACTGTACATCGAAGCACGATGTTGCCCCAAAAACCTAACAACATTTCAGGAATCTGAAATCATACCTTCTTCTTGAATCTTCTCAGAAGCACCGGTTAAAAAAGAGACTCGACGACCAAGTTAGGCAAACGCGCAACATAACAGTAGTAGTGTTCATAGGGAGTAGCTATCAGTTGTATCGATGTTCGATTTGGCAATCTAAGCTCTAGCGTCCCGAGATAAATCGATAGAAGATACCCTTCGTCAGTTTTATCTCAGAAAACCCTCTTGACAATAAATTTATCAAACGTTACATATTTTAGTAACGCACGATACATGTGTTTATTAATCCGTTCGGCGATAGGCGGACATCAAACAAGCAAATGGATAATAAATATCTATCTGTAATCATTTAGAAAGTAAATATCTTCAATGTTTGGCAATCATCAGCCTGACTAATAATTCTCAAATCAATTCTGGAGAATATTGTTGATGGAAAATAGCTATAAATTTAGCTGGTTGTTGTTTTTTTATTCAATCCCTGCAACTCCGGTGAATAACCGAGTCAAGGTCTGGCGCAAATTGCAGAAAACTGGAGCCGTTCAACTCAAAGGCGGCGTGTATATTCTGCCGTATGCCGAAGAGCACCATGAGGCTCTGCAATGGATGCTGGCCGAACTGCCCGGCTTAAAGGGCGAGGGGCTTTTGTTGAAAACAGACAACATCGAACCTTTACAACAGGAAGATATCGTCGGCCTCTTCAATGACCAGCGGCAGCCGCAATACCAAAAAATTGCCAAGAAAATCGATGAATTTTCCGGGAGGCTGCGCAATCTCCGAAAAGGCGGCAAGGATAAAAAAGCCATCTCATTATTCCGGCAATATGAAAAAATAGTGGCCGAGTTCCAGACAGTTCAGCAGCGTGATTTCTTTCAATCGGACATGGGAAAGGATGTGGCTGCGCAGCTTGGGACTTTAAGAAAACAGTTGGAAGAATTTTCAGCAGTCGAAAAAGACCACACGGGAGCGATTTCAACACCATTACCCAATGGTAGAAACATTACCAACTTCTCCGGCCTGATCTGGTTGACCCGCAAGCGTCCCTTCGTCGATAGAATGGCCTCCGCCTGGCTGATCCGTCGGTTTATCGACCCCAAGGCTTCCTTTCTTTTCAGGGATGAGAGCGAACTGAAAGCTCTTACCAGCGAACTCGAAGTTTCCTATGACGTCCGCAACGGGGATTTCACCCATATCGATGACTTATGCACCTTCGAGGTCCTGACGAAAAGTTTTGGCTTGGTCGATAAGGGCCTCGACGCTCTGTCCCGGATTGTTCACGACATCGACATCAAGGACGGAAAATTTTCTGCACCAGAGGCTCATGTGATTGAGATGATAATAAAAGGTATTCGCAACAGAGCCTTGCCTGATAGCGAGACACTGGAACAGGGCATGGCTATCTTTGAAGCACTCTATCTTTCCATAACAGAAAAACACTAAAAAGGAGTATCATTATGCCAAGTATCGATAAACACGTAGAAATCAGCTTAAAGAGAACAGGTAAGAAATATCTTGAAGTGCACGAGTGGATAGACGATCCGGCCAACAAGAATGCCCGGCACGATATCAACGCCATCCCCGATAATTTTCAGATGTTCAAGGAAAAATACGGGGAAGAGGCAGCAAGGGAATATGTTCAGCATCTCAGTGATGATGTAAAAGGCCGCTTCGGTCATCTCCTTGAGGATTTTGAAAAGGAAATGGCGGCCGCGATCAAGTATTTCGGTTCTAAATAAAGAGGTATGGAAATGGAGTCACGGACAAATTTTTATGGTCTCTGCTGCTCCGGTTTTCTCGCCAAGGCATCCTATGCCCTGGCGAGGACACCGGTGCTGGCCCTGTTTGCCGCCTCGTTTGGCGTAGGTCCAGAGGCCATCGGATTTGCCGTGGCCATTTCAACCATAACCGGAGTATTCTTTAAAATGCCGGCCGGGGTTATCTCCGATATCATTGGCCGGCGCAAAACCATGCTCATCGGTTTGGCATTCTTTGCAGTAATTCCTTTTCTCTATCTGCTAGTGGATTCGTACAACAGCCTGCTGGTGGTTCGTTTCCTCCACGGCTTCGCCACCGCCATTTATGGCCCGGTAATCATGGCCGTGGTGGTGGATATGGCGGGAAACAAGCGCGGTGAGATGCTCTCGCTCTTTTCTTCGGTCACCATTATCGGCAACCTTGTCGGTGCTCCACTTGGCGGTTTTTTACTCGGCTGGCTGGCTGGAGGCGGTGAACAACAACTCGCCCATTTCCATATCATCTATGGGGTAGTTGCCGCTCTTGGTATGGTCGCCCTCTTTGTCGGCATATGGGCCAGTAGTTCGATGCCTGCAAACGGCAGCAACGGCACGGGAAAATCCACTGTTGCCGCGGTTATCAGGCATTTTTACCACAGCCTGAAAAACATCCTCACTGACCGCCGGATCGTCGTCACCAGCAATATGGAAGGGGTGCAGAATCTCTCTGTCGGCGCTCTTGAGGCATTCATGCCCATTTATATTGTTATGGTTCTCGGCTTTTCGGAATTTCAGGCCGGTCTCATCTGGGGCGTGCAGATTTTCGTCACTGTCCTTGCCAAGCCCCTGATGGGCAGAATATCCGACAAACATGGCCGCAAACCCTTGCTCTTTTGGGGCATGTTTGTCTGTGCGTTGCCCTTTGCCTTCGTACCCTGGGTCAAAGACTATTCCATTCTCCTCTTGCTCTCGATGGTTTTCGGACTCGGTGAGGCTATCGTCACCTCGTCGTCCGCCGCCATGGTTGCCGACTTTTGCCGAGAAGATAATATCGGCT
>JAABQY010000235.1 GCA_011391225.1 Desulfobulbaceae bacterium
CCGTTTCTTCGCCGCAGACAAAGGCGCCGGCCCCCATTTTCAAGGACAGATCGAAATCAAAATCCATACCCAGAATGTTTTCACCAAGAAGACCCAGCTCCGTCAGCTGTTCGATTGCAACCTTGAGATGTTCAATGGCGATCGGGTATTCTTCCCTTACATAGATGTATCCATGATTGGCGCCAATGGCATAGGCGCCAATCAGCATCCCTTCCAATACCGCATGGGGATCTCCTTCCAGCATGGCTCGATCCATAAAGGCCCCGGGGTCTCCTTCATCGGCGTTGCAGATGATATATTTGGGCTGCCCTGCTGCCTGACGCGCAAATTTCCATTTCAGGCCGGTAGGAAATCCGGCGCCTCCCCGCCCTCTTATTCCGGCAGCAAGGACCTCTTCAATCACGTCTTCCGGACTCATTTTTGTCAATGCCTTGACAATGGCCTGATAGCCACCTGCCGCAATGTAGTCTTCTACTCTTTTGGGATCGATTCGCCCGCACTTTTTCAGAACCCTTTTTACCTGTTTGGCATAGAAGGGAATCTGATCCAGGTAATAAACCGGCTTTTTTGTTTTCGGGTCCTTATATGCCAGCCTTTCGATTAATTGGTTGTTTTTAATGGTCAGCGCCGCAATATCCGAGGCATCTTCGGGTGCCACCTCCTGGTATTGTATCCCTAATGGTTCAATTGCAATAACAGGGGCTTTGGCACAGAAACCATGGCATCCGGTTGAGCGAATTTCAACTTTTTCGGAAAGGCCCTGTTTTTTTACTTCCTCCACAAGTGCGTCTTTAACCGCGGCTGCACCATGGGCGCGACAGCCTGTCATACATACGTGCACCACAGGTTTATCTTCTGTGATTTTTGACAGAATTTTGTTGCGGAGCCACTCAAATTGTCCGATGGATGAAAGTTTCTCCATGATTTAATCCTCTCCCTTTTCCTTCCGGTGCTCACCGAGAACACTGGCAACCTTGATCGGATTCAGTTTGCCGTAATATTCGCGACCAACCATCATAGCCGGCGCCAGAAAACAGGCACCCAGGCAGGCCGCGGTTTCTAGTGTGAATTGAAAGTCAGGGCTTGTTGCTCCCTCTTCAAGGTTAAGGTCATTTTTTATAAGCCTGAGGATATTTTTACCTCCCTTAACGTGACAGGCTGTTCCCCTGCACACCTTAAGAACGCATTTTCCTTTTGGCTCTGTGGAAAAACCGGCATAAAAGGTGATAACACCCTGGACCTGGCTGGGGTAGAGATTGAGGGTCTCGGCAATGGATTCAATGGTTTCAGGAGGGATATACCCGAAACTCTCCTGAATTTTCTGGAGCAGGGGAATCAAGCCCCATTTTTCCTGTTGATGATTTTCTAAAATTTTAGAAAGCTTCTCCCAGTCTATTTCAGTTGGATTCATCGTTTCTCCTCTCTCACTGGTCCATTTTCCTGTTATCAACCTTCTCAACCGACACCCGGCAAGAGTCCCATCCGCTTGATCCGGCATCGAAAAAGGGCATGAGTTGCATCAGGCATCTCGCATCATTATTATTGTATGCAGTGGGGATATGAATGAAACCGGCCTGAACACTCCTCTTAATGGTAATCTTTCTTTCTATTTCCCCTGTCACTGAGGTGACTCTGATCCGGTCGTCTGAATGCAAATTCATCTGTTTTGCGTCAAGAGGAGACACTTCAATTTCCCCTGCAGGATCAAAAGCGCGTATTCGCGCGGATTGTTCCGTCCTGGTCCCGCTGCCTAAATGAAACCTCAGAGATCCGAACAAAGCGATAAATGGATAATCGTCATCAATTGCAGTTTCTTTGGCCGAGGTTACAGATGAAAAATCGATGTGCTTTTCAACCAGGCTATATTTTTCCTGATTTCTCTCTCTGATCCATATCGGGTGTTTGCAGGCAGCTTTATCTAAAAAGGCGGAGATGGTGGTACTGATCTCCTTTCTTATATCTTGGTGAGTTCCTCTGTATTCAGGTGCGCCCATCTTTTCGGCAATCAGACCTAAAATTTCCAAGTCCGATTTGGCCTTCCCAGGCGGCAATACAGCGGGGGTAAAACATTGAATTTGTCCCTCCATATTAGTAAAACTTCCAGCTTTTTCGGAGAAAGCCGCACCTGGCAATACCACATCGGCAATAGCCGCCGTTTCGTTATTGAGTATGTCCTGGACCACGACAAATTCCAGGTTTTGCAATGATTTTAAGATCCTGTCCGGCTCAGGCAGGCTGCGGAGAGGATTTTCCCCCATGATATAGATTGCCTTGAGACTGCCTTCTTCAGCCTTTTTTATCATTTGCAACAGGTCCAGTCCTTTACTGCCTGGAATCTTTTTACTCCAGGTCTTCTCCCAGATTGCACGATCATTCTCATCACTTATCATCAGTCGACCAGGAAGGGTTTCCGGAGCTGTCCCCATATCCCATGCTCCGACCAGGTTGTTTTCTTTAGAAAGAATGTGAAATCCCGCGCCATTGTATCCGATACTTCCGGTCATCAGCGCCAGGTTGAGGAGTGCTTCCATGACCTCTTTGCCATATCGCTGCAGCATCAATCCGTCTCCAACCACAAACGATATCTTTTTCCCTTTTAAGAGGGCGACGGCGTTTTTGATTGCCTGGACGTCAAGATTTGCCTTTTTCACGGAGGTGTCTTGGTCGAGCGCTAGTAACTGGGTTTGATATTCTTCATAGCCACTGGTGAAGCGGGACGTGAACGAGGTGTCAGTAGCTTCTTGCAGAAGAAGCTGGGCGGAGAGCACATTAATGAGCTCAAGATAAAATGTGTCTACTGAATTGCCCTTTAACAAAGGGGAAGCGCATGGATGAAGCCATACCGAGGCACTGCCTGTCAGGTCTGTCTTTCTCGGATCTGCGACAATGAGGGGAATACCTTTTCTCGCACTTCTTTTAAGATAGTAGTTTAAAACCGGTGCAGTCTGAGCCGGTTCCGCGCCAACGACGAGAATAACCTCTGCCTGCTCAAGTCCGGAAAGAGGTCCGGCAAAAAAGTTAAAACGGCCAGCCTTGTCTGTTCTTTTTTCCACCAAATCGAGAAAAAGTCTGCCGGATAAATATCCGCCATTATCGATATTATTTGTTTCAAGGAGGGTGCGAGCGATTTTTTGAAAAAGGTAGTTTTCTTCGTTGGTGCATTTTGTCGACCCGAGAAATGCTATGCTTTCCGGTCCATGCTGGTTTTTGATTTCTAATAATCGCTTTGCCGTGGTTTCCAGGGCATCATCCCAGGAGGTCGGCACAAGTTTTTCATCTTTTCGCACAAGAGGCTGGGTGAGTCGTTGGGGGGAATTCAAAAAATCATGGGCAAAATGGCCCCGGACGCACAGGGTCGCATCATTAACACTATTTTCCAGATGGGCAGGGTTGACTTCGACGATCCGGTTGCCGACCACACCCAGCATAATGTTACAACCGACACCGCAAAAGCCGCACACCGATTTCGATTCCCGTTCCGGGGTGCCGACAAAATCAGCTTTTGTTGATAAAGCGCCTGTAGGACAAAGAGATACACATGTGCCGCAGAAGGTGCAGGTTGATTTTTCCAAGGGTCGCTCGTGAAGCGTTACAGGACGAGAGGTAAAACCTCTGGAATTGTAATCGATCGCACCGGCACACACCAGTTCGTGATCCGCCCGAATACATTTGCCGCAGAGAATACATTTGGATAAATCCCGAATGATAAAGGGATTGGCGTCCTCCAGCTGTCGGTGATTCGGCATGGGATAGAGATGGTTTTCTCCGATACCGAGCTCGGCGGCAATCTTTCGCAGTTGACAGCGATTACCCTTGTTGCAGACAATGCAGGATTCCGGATGTTCGGCCATCATCAGAAAGACGATGTTTCGCCGGTGTTTTATGACTTCTGGGGAATCTGAAAGAAGAACCATATCCTGCGCCACGGGAGTGACGCAAGATGCGAAAAGCCGTCCGGTCTTTTCATCTTCTACCAGGCAAAGTCGACAAGCGCCAAAAGGTTTTAGGCTATGGTGAGAACACAGTTTTGGAATTTTGATACCGTGCGCTTCGGCTGCCTCGAGAATACTTTTCCCCCCAGGGCAGCTGATTTTTTTGCCGTTGATCGTTAGAGCAATGGTTTCCACGAGGCTGACTCCTCATCTGCTGGTATTTAGGGGTTATTAAGAAATCGTATTGGATATACTCTTGGTTATT
>JAABQY010000024.1 GCA_011391225.1 Desulfobulbaceae bacterium
GGAACACTTCATTGCTTTCTGAAAAAGTACATCGATAGTACATTGAATAGTGAGTTCACCGGGAAACCCGTTTTTTCGGCGTTCCGGTGGATCGACTTGTTAAACGCTTTGTCGATTGAGTGATCGCCAGGAGTGATCTTAATGCTTCATTTACAGAAGCAGAATCTTGGAAAGCTTTTGCTATTTCAGGATCAAGAACAATGACATTCGACCCCTCTTCAAGAAGCCGTCGATAGTATTTGCCCCTCACTGCTTTAGAATAGTCAAAATCATATTCGGCACGAAGATCATCGACAGATGGTTTACTTGCTTTGCTTTTCATGATTTTTGCTTTCATGGGTTGTTGCCGGCCTAGCGCTTATGATACGAGTAATCTTTCCCTTCTCGGTGTGTGCAATAACGAGAAGACGGGATTTAGATGAGAAACCGATTGTAATGAGACGTTGTTCGTCAACCGAATGGTCAGGATCATCAAAGGTGGCAGAGAACGGATCATAGAAGGCGGTGACGGCCTCATCAAAAGAAACGCCGTGTTTCTTCAGATTATCTTTAGCCTTTTTCGGGTCCCATTCAAATTGCATATTCCTATTTTATCGCATTTGTAGATTTTATGCTATAGCGGAAGAAAGGACAGAAAAGGGGACATTGTTGGTGAGTCAACTATTCAACAAGGTCCCCTTGCTTTCTATAAAACTCAACCCCCACCCGGGTTATATGGTTGCGCAGTTGATCGTGTTCGAGAGTGGTGAAAATCGACAGGTCAATGATATAGGGCAGCAATAAATCGTCAAGAGAATCGGCGATTTCCGCGAGTAACCCGGTAGTAAGCGCGTCACCGTGCAGAGTCAGGTCAATATCGGAACCGGGTTTGAAATTGCCCTTGGCACGAGAGCCGTACAACGTCGCTTTTTCAACTACCGGATAGCTGGCAAATACCGCCAAAATCCTGCTTACCGTTTCTTGGGGGAGGCCGTGGTTCACAGATTCGGCTCAGGTTGGTGGTAGAGGAGGGTGAAGTCCCGTGCCATTACGGCGAAGGCCGGATAAAATTGCCCGAGGATATTCCGCACGATGTCTTCGGCGATTTTGGTGTTGTAGGTATGCGAGGTCAGGTTACGCGCCCTGATCATCTCCATCCAGGTTTGGCCATCGCGTATCAAACCATATTTAAAAGCAATTCTCGTTGCATCTTTTGAGCCGACGACACCGAAAACTCCCTGTTGTTCCAGATAGTCCTTCAGTACATTCCAGCCAAGTTCATGGGTAAACTCAAATCCTTGGATCAATCCTTGTTTTTCCAGGTTGGACAAATCGCGCTGTCGCGACAGTTCCACCGCATCGGCCAGTGTTTGCATGGCGTTCTGATAATTGTCAAAACGTTGTTTCCAACGGATATCATGCATAGCTTTTAACTTCAGAGGGTTGCGTTAAAAAAAATGACTGTGTTACGCCGTCTTAAGACAATTCGTGAAAACTCTATCCGACCACCTCGGCAAGGCTACTCTTTCGGGTCGGTTTTTGCAATAAGGAATCAGGCAGAAAAAACACGGAGATGAAGGTGATTACTATGCGAGTTCAGCCCCGGAGAGCGGAACCATGACCGAGCGTCTGCGGCTGATCGTTGTCCCGCAACATCAACTATGATCGAGCATCATTTTGAGCCAAGCCGTTGTAAAAAAATAACATGGCCGATGTAACACCCGGAACGGCATAAGGAGCCGTAAGAAAATGGTTCGAAATGGCCAGGTTATTTTCTAACGGCTCCTAAGCCCCGATGGCCTCAATCCGCCGGCCCATCAAGAGCAAAAAGATAGTTGCCGATGGTGTCGGCCAGGTGCGGCTGGAGGTTTTCAAACTCAATGCCGATATTCGTTTCAGTGGTGTCAATGGCCAGGTTTCTGACAATCCCCCTGAGTTTTTGTTCCTCTTTTATTCCCGGCATCAGGCAACGGAGCATGATGTCGCCGGTGATGTCGATCTGGGGAAGGGGGGTGTCGGCCTTGTGCTGTATTTGGCAAAGTGCCCCGGTCATACTCAGATCGATCAGGGTGCCATAGAGCTCGGGTTCCTCGGACATGTGAAAGGTGCAGGGAATATAAATTGCGCTTCTTTTCGTTTCGCGCAGCTCATGGTAGTGGAGCACAACAGGATATTCAAAAAACAGCAGCCGGTAGGGCGCTTCGACGGTCTTCAGCAGCTGCGCCTTGAACATCCACACTCGCCCCTTATGTACATATTTGATGATGACCCGCTGTTCGAGGCTGACCTTTTCGTCCATATCGGCAAGCGGCTGGGGGTTGGTGAGGATGAGATAATGATCCTGCAGCATGCCGACCATGGTGCTTTCAAAGCGGGTATCGAAGTGGGGAAACTCCAGCTTGACTCTTGAACCGATTTCTAAAGGCAGGCGTTTACCGAGTGTAGAGAGGTGTTTCAAGGGTAATTGATGGTTCTTGGCGGCGGGGGCATTTTGCAGGTCTTTGTCTTTTTCGCTGCGCAGGCGAAAGGCCTCCATGATAATGGAGAGCAGCGGCTTATTGATTTGCCTTTTCCGCTGTCCGTTGAAATATCTGAGCTGGACGACGGTTTCCTGCCACGAGAGAATAAGATGGGCCGCTTCCTCACCGATAAAATTTTTGGTTTCGGCGCCGACCAGCAGGCCGTTTTGGATATAGAGCAGGCCGGTGTCTTTCTGGTGATTCACCTGCAGGGTGCAGGTCTTTTCCTCGCTTTCGAGCATTTGTAAAAAGCTGTGGATGGGGATGCCTTTAACCGTGCCGCTGGTGTCGGTGTCGAGGAGGTCTGCGGCGTATTGCAGGAGTTCTGCAGCAATGACCGGTTTTTCAAGACAGTGGCTTGCCCCCCTTCGCAAAGCTTCGGCGGATGAGGTGCCCATCTTCGCCGACAAGGCGATACAGGGCACATAGGGAAAGGTGTGGGTGAGGAGGGAAAAGCCTTCAAGGGTGTCGGTTTTCGGCAGAGCCAGGTCGCAGACCACCAGATCGACGTGGTGCTGCGACATGATGTTGATAGCCGCCTTTTCCTCCTTGGCTGTGAGGATGTTGATCTCTTTTTGCCATTGCTCGAAGAGACTCACCATGGCTTCCAGTTCTACCGCTTCGTTTTCAATGATGACGACTGTTTTCATTTTCAAGCAGGCTTGGAGTTAAGGGCGGTTAAAAACGCAGCAATGCTTTGATGCGTATGTTGTTCTGGGAGTTGCTGTTTTAGGATGATATACCAAAAGAAGCGGCGCCGCAACGGCAGCAAACCTTTTCGTGACGACATAGCCCCTATGCATGGGTAAATCTTCGAAAAATGCAATACCCAAATTTATGTTCACCGCCGTTGAAAAAAGGAGTATGATGCCGCTCCTTGCTGGCGAGCATTTATACATCTATCCATTACAATAAATATTATGACAAACACATCACCGTATACCCTGCTGGTCCGCTCCTCCGAATGCCTCGCCCGAAGGGGCGAGGTGCGTACTCGGCAGGGGCTTATCCAGACACCGGTTTTCATGCCCGTCGGCACCCAGGGTACGGTTAAGGCCGTGACCCCGGAAAACCTTGTGGAAATGGGAGCCGAGATAATTCTTGGCAACACCTACCATCTTTTTATTCGGCCGGGCCATGAACTCATCGAGCGCTTTGGCGGCTTGCATGCCTTTATGAACTGGAAGGGTTCGATCCTCACCGACAGCGGCGGCTTTCAGATTTTCAGCCTGAAGAAATTGGCAACCATTACCGAAGAGGGTGCGGCCTTCCGGTCGCATCTCGACGGCAGTAAACTTTTTCTCAGTCCCGAGGCTGCCATATCGGTTCAGCAGGCTCTGGGCTCGGATATCATGATGTGCCTTGATACCTGCATTGCCTTTCCGGCCACAAGAGATGAAACGGTCAAAGCGACCGATCTGACGACTCGCTGGGCTGCGCGTTGCCGCAAGGCCCACAGCAAAAGAGAACGATTGCTGTTCGGCATCGTCCAGGGCGGCATGTATCCGGAACTGCGCCGGGAGCATGCCGCAGCCCTCATCGACATCGGTTTTGACGGCTACGCCATCGGCGGGCTGAGTGTCGGTGAGGACAAGGAGCTCATGTACGAGATGACCGAGGCGGTTGTACCGGCCCTTCCCACTGAATATCCGGTATACCTCATGGGAGTGGGAACCCCTTCCGATCTGGTCGAAGGGGTATGGCGCGGGATAGATATGTTCGACTGCGTCATGCCGACGAGAAATGCCCGGAACGGCTCGCTCTTTACCTCACGCGGCAAACTCACCATCAAAAACTCCCGCTTTCGTGACGACCCCCGGCCTCTGGATGAAGAGTGCCGCTGCTATACCTGCCGCAATTACTCCCGCGCCTACCTCAGCCACCTTTTTCATGCCCGGGAGATTCTCAGCTACCATCTCAACACCATCCACAACCTGCATTACTACCAGCACCTCATGGCCGAAATGCGTCGGGCCATTGAGATTGACAGTTTTGCCCAGTGGCGGAAAGATTTTTATAGCAAGCTTGAGGATGAATGATTACCTTGCACGAAGTTTTTAGAAACTTAGAAAAAATATTTACATTTTTTTTTGCTAAAATTTTTTCGTTAAGTGACTTATCCCTTTGTTCGGGGTTGGTGATTTTATCTATGGCAGTTACATTTTTGGAGGGTTTATCATGTCAGGAGTTGCTTTCGCAGCCGATGGGGTTGCCGGTGTTGGTGCTGGTTTAGCTGGAAGTTTGGGTGGTATGGCTCAATTTCTCCCGCTGGTCCTTATTTTTGTTGTGTTCTATTTCTTGCTCATCAGGCCGCAGCAGAAACAGGCCAAACAGCATCAAGCCTTTCTCAATGATTTGAAAAAAGGTAGCAAGGTGGTTACCAAAGGCGGATTGCACGGCGTAATAGCCGGTATTGCCGATAATATCATCTCCCTGGAGATCGCCAAGGATGTGATTGTTAAAGTATCGCGCGATGGCATCGCCGGTTCGCTGACCAAAGACGGAACCGTGCCGGCCAAAAGCGAGACCAAAAGTGCTGGAGGCTGAAGCATCAAAGGGTGTTGATTTCTGCAGGTAGCGGATGAAACGACAGAGGCCGGATTACCCGAACTGAGGGTGATCCGGCCTCTTTTCTTTTTAGGATATAACACATAATAGGTGACAGGGTGAGATTGAAAACGATTCTGCCGGCCGAAAAAACCATATTCAAATGAAGAAAAAGTTTTATGCGGTTGCCGTTGGTCGTCGGACCGGGATATTTACCGACTGGCCATCTGCCGAAGGGCAGGTCAAGGGTTTTGCCGGCGCTAAATATCAGAGTTTTCCCAGCCGGGAAGAGGCGAGTGCCTGGCTCGAAAATCCCGTTTATGCAAAAAAAGAGCACTGCAGCAGCGGTCGTGCTCCGGTTCAGGTCTGCCCGGAGCAACGGCCGGGAGCCATTATTGTTTTCACCGACGGTGGTTGCAGCAATAATCCCGGACCCGGCGGCTATGGCATTGTTATTGAGGAAAACCACGAGGAGCGGGAGATGAGCGGCGGGTTCAGGCTGACCACCAACAACCGCATGGAGATGATGGCGGCTCTCATTGCCCTCGAAACGCTGCGGGAATGGCGGACACCGATTGATCTCTATTCCGACTCCAGTTACCTCGTCAACGGCATAACCAAGGATTGGGCCCGGAAATGGCGCAGCAACGGCTGGTGCAAGGCCGACGGCGGGGCGGTTGTAAACGTTGATCTTTGGCAGCGTTTGCTGCTCTTGGCAGAAGCCCTCGATGTTCGTTTTCATTGGTTGAAGGGGCATGCCGGGCATGCAGGCAATGAGCGGTGCGACAAGTTGGCTGTGGCGGCGGCAAGGCAACCTGAGTTGCCGGTCGATGAAGGATATCAGGGTGCGGCAGGTGGGGAGGAGGATGAGTGTTGACGAAAGAACTCTTTAAGGGATCGATCCTGTTCGGGCCCGTACCGGCAGTGCTGGTGACGACGATAAATCAGGCTGGGGAGGCGAATGTCTTTACCGTCGGATGGACCGGAGTGGCTTGCTCACATCCACCGATGGTGACCATTGCCGTGCGCAAGGAGCGGTTGTCCTATGAGAATATCCGGGCAACCGGTGAATTTGTCATAAACCTGACGACCAGGCAGATGCTGAAAATGACCGATTTCTGTGGCTGTCGTTCAGGGCGTAAGATCGACAAGATCAAACATTTTGGTTTGGAGCTCGAACCCGGCGTCGATGTCGCCGTCCCATCACTAAAAATCAGTCCGGTGGCCCTGGAATGCCGGGTACACAGCCTAACCGAGTTGGGATCGCACGACCTGTTTGTGGCGGAAGTAGTTCGCAACAAAGTGGATACGGCGCTGATTGACAAAGACGGCAGAATCCGCTTGGGGGAGGCGGGGCTTCTTGCCTACTGCCATGGTGAATATTTTGCGCTTGGCCGCCAGCCGCTCGGGACATTCGGCCATTCAGTTGCCGGCCGGGGTGTTCGGCAGGCCAGGCAACAGAAAAAGAACCAGGGGGGGAAAGCCAAAAAACCTTGATTCATCGGGTATCCGTTGGGTGCGAGAAGAACGTCACGAAACATCAGCTACTGTTATTGTGGTTGGGACGCTCGAAGTCAAGAGCTGGTACCCTTTTGGTAGTAGATTTGTGGAGTTGCGAATTGCATTTGATTAACCGGCAAAAAAAAGCTAGGATTGAAGAAAGCATGGTACTACTGAGCGATGGACGAAACGGCATTCTATCTTCACACCAGAGGAGGGTTGTATGGCAGAGTCTCTCAAAGTGAAACAGGCAATTAAAAGGAAATTTCCAGTAATAGACATTGATGACAGCCTTGATATGGCAATCCAGCTCATGGCCGAAACCAATGTCTCGGTACTGGCCGTCAAGGTCGGCGCGGAGCTGATAGGCATTGTCTCCGTTTGGGATGTGCTGAATGGACTGGCCCATGATTGTGACCGGCAGCAGACCAAGATCTCGACCTTTATGACCAAATGCGACTTTAATACCGAAAAATCCTCAAAAAATGCCTGTATCCAGCTTGATGAAGATGAAGATGTGATGTCTGCAATCAAAGTGATGTACGAGGCGGGCGTCAA
This sequence comes from Desulfobulbaceae bacterium, assembly GCA_011391225.1. Classification (GTDB taxonomy): domain Bacteria; phylum Desulfobacterota; class Desulfobulbia; order Desulfobulbales; family Desulfocapsaceae; genus Desulforhopalus_A. The sequence goes on from JAABQY010000024.1 coordinate 7,104, forward strand.
TCATCTGTTGGTGACCGGCGAAAAGGGCAAGCCGGTTGGAATCGTTTCCAGTCTCGAATTGGTCAAGCTCGCGGCAAACCTCTAAAGTGGAGAGAATTGCCGTCAAGTTTGGTGGTTCGAGTGTCGCCGAGGCGAGCCAGCTAAAAAAGGTCAAGGCCATTATCGAGGCCGACCCGCGCCGTCGCATCATCGTTGTTTCGGCACCGGGTCAGCGGTATGCCGGGGATGCTAAACTTACCGACCTGCTGTATCTCTGTCACAAAATGGCAATGCTCGCCACCGCCATTGACGAGCCCTTTGCTCTCATTCGCCGGCGCTTTGCCGAGATTGCCGGTGATCTCGGACTTGGTGACAGGACCCTGAGTGAACTTGACAGTTTCCGGGCGGCACTGATCGGCGGATGCAGTCGTGATTTTGCGGCTTCTCGGGGGGAATATTTCTCCGCCAGGCTGGTTGCCGAATATCTCGGCGGCGAGTTTGTCGATCCGGTTGAAGCTCTACTTATCCGCGCCAACGGCACCATCGATGAGGACAGCTACCGGGCCCTGGGTGCAAGGTTTAGCCGCCAGGACGGCTTGTATGTTATGGCCGGATTCTACGGTCGGGATCGCTTAGGCCAGGTCAAGACCTTTTCTCGTGGTGGTTCGGACATCTCCGGGGCCATCGCGGCGCGGGCGGCTGGCGCCATACTCTACGAAAACTGGACCGACACCTCGGGTATTCTCATGGCCGATCCGCGCATCGTCAAGAATCCCCAGACCATTGCCGAGATTTCCTTTCGCGAGATCCGCGAAATGGCCTATATGGGGGCCTCGGTTTTTCATGACGAGGCCATCCTGCCAGTCCGCGAGGCGGCAATCCCGATTCGCATAAAAAACACCAATCGTCCGGACGATCCCGGCACTCTTATCACCGGCAGACTCAGTGCCGGCACCATCGCCGCCACGGAGATTGCCGGTATTGCCGGCCGGAAAGATTTCTCCATGATCTGCCTGGAAAAATCCCTGTTGAACAAAGAGGTGGGCTTTGCCCATAGGCTTCTTGGTATTCTCCGTGAGCACGGCGTCAGCTTTGAACAATGCCCGTCTAGCATCGACGCAATCAGCGTCATTGTCGAAGATGCCCAGTTGCAGGGGCTGGAGGAGGTGCTTGTCGATGAAATCCGCCGCCAGCTCCAGCCGGACAGCCTCTTTATCGAAAAGAATCTGGCCCTGGTTGCCGTGGTCGGCGAGGGAATGGTGCGGACAGTCGGCATCGCCGCAAAGATCTTCAGCGCCTTGAAAGAGGCGGGGGTCAACGTCCGGGTCATCAACCAGGGGGCCTCGGAGATGAATATCATCGTAGGCGTCGCCGCAACCGACTACCAGAAAGCAGTGCGCGCCCTTTACACCGCCTTTGTCGACAACCCCTGAGCCGGTCCGTTCCAGGTTTCCCACCTTTAATTTTCTTTATTGCCGTAACTTGTATGGAAGACAGAGCATGGGAGTATGGAAAGGACCTTTTCTGGAGACGACATGAAACGGATATTTTTATTGATCATTCCCTTGGTTTTGGTAAGTGGTTTTTTGGCGTACCGATATGTGTACCGAGAACAACCAATAAAGGTCTCGGTGAAGGAGGCCGAGTTCGGAGTCGTTGAGGCGACGGTGACCAACACCCGCGCCGGCTCGGTCAAAGCCAGACGGCGGGCAAGGCTGGCCCCGGCGGTTGGTGGGCGGATTGCCACCCTGAATGTCCATAAAGGCGACGAGGTAGAGGCCGGACAGATCCTTCTCGCTCTGTGGAATAAGGATCTTGAGGCGGAACTTGATCTTGCTGAAAAGCAGGCAAAAGTCGCCGATGCGGCAGCCCATGAGGCCTGTCTCATGGCCGAATACACCGGGCGACAGGGAGAGCGGCTGACCGAATTGAGAAAAAACCGCTCGACCTCTGAATCAAGCTACGACGAGGCCATTGCCACCGCCGCCTCGAAAAAGGCCGGCTGCCGGGCGGCCCAGGCGCAGCGCGAGGTGAGTCTGGCGAGGATCAGAGCCGCAGGGGCGATGGTTGAGCGGACGGTTATCACCGCACCTTTTGCCGGAATTGTTGCCGAGGTCAATGGTGAAATTGGCGAATTCATTACCCCGTCACCGCCGGGGATTGCCACGCTGCCAGTCGTTGATCTGATCAATATGGAATCGCTGTATGTCGCCGCCCCGATTGACGAAATCGATGCGGCGCAGATTCGTCCCGGCATGGAGGCCCGTATCACCCTTGACGCCTTCCCGAAAAAGGTCTTTAAAGGGCAGACGCGTTCTGTTTCTCCCTACGTCCTTGAGCAGGCAAAACAGGCCCGGACGGTGGAGATTGAGGTTGATTTCAAAGAAGTTGTGAAAGATGTCAATCTCCTGGTCGGCTACAGCGCCGATGTTGAGATCATCGTTGAAGGGCGGTCTCAGGTGGTGAGGATTGCCACCGAATCACTGCAGAAAGATGGCCATGTCTATGTCGTTGGCAAAAACAGCAATAGACTCGAATACCGCAAGACCACAAGCGGCCTTGCCAACTGGCAGTTCACCGAGATTCGCCAGGGCGTTGCGCCTGGCGAACGGCTGGTGACGACTATCGACCGCCAGGGCCTGGGTGACGGGGTGATGGTTGTTATCGATGGTGAGGAGGCGGGAAAGACGAAGAAATAGTGCGGGTTCGAGTCCCGTTGTCTCCAGCTCAGTTGGGATTGTGGCTGATTTGAAATAAAAAAAGGGGTTATTTCGTTTCACAAATGCGTCATTAAAGAGATAGTACCCCTTTTAGGTGGGAATTGTGCCTTTTTCGTCGTTTCGGAGCCTGTTCTTTATTGTTTGTAGCCTTTTTTTGTTGTGGATTTCCCGGAAAGCTCTTCGGAACCCGCGATGTCACGGGTTTTATCGTTTTTTTGCCTTTGAGGGTATTCTTTTCCTGGTGTTGTACAACCATCCGTTTTGGTTTATTGATGTGTTCGCACCGAGACAGGTAGTTTCTTGGCTGCTGCTTGCGGCTTCGATTTTCTTTGTCGGGCAGGGGCTTTACATGCTGAGAAAGGTTGGAGGTTCGCAGGCCAGGGCCGGGGTGCCGGAAAATTTTGCCTTCGAGAACACTGCCACTCTGGTTACCGGGGGAATATACCGCTATGTTCGGCACCCTATGTACGGTTCGCTGCTGCTCCTGATCTGGGGGGCGTTTTTTAAACACCTCAGCATGCCGGGTTTGTTGGTGGTGGTCGTGACGACAGTTTTACTTCTTATTGTCGGGCTTATCGAAGAGAAGGAGAATCTGGCCTTTTTCGGTCCTGTTTATCTTGAATACCGGAAAACCACGAAGATGTTCCTGCCTTTTTTGTTTTAGCGACACGCGGATCTCATGATCCTTTGCCTTTGATCCTTCTCAAGGCTTTGCGGTACAGGCTCTCGGCCTGGTAGGAACTGCGGACAAAGGGCCCTGCTGCGACTCCGGCAAAGCCGAGTTCCAGTGCCTTTGTCGCTAGTCCCAGAAACTCCTCCGGCGGCAAGAAACGTTGCACCGGAAGATGTTCGGCGCTTGGCTGGAGATACTGGCCCATGGTGAGGATATCACAACCGGTGGCCTGCAGATCGCGCCACGTTCCTTCGATCTCAGCGATGGTCTCGCCCAAACCGAGCATGATTCCCGATTTGGTGGGGATATGCGGATGCGACTCTTTGACTCGGCGTAACAATTCGAGGGAACGGGTATATTCCGCCTGGGGTCGGACCTCCGGATAAAGACGAGCCACCGTTTCGATATTGTGATTGAGGACGTCGGGGCCGGCGGCGAGGATAGTGATGAGTGCCTGGCGATCGCCCTGCAGGTCGGGGATAAGCACCTCCACAAGGGTGTTTGGCCGGCGCACCCGTATGGCCATGATGGTCTTAGCAAAAAACGCCGCTCCACCGTCCGGCAGATCGTCACGGGTCACCGAGGTGACCACCGCATAGCGCAGCCCAAGAAGGGCCACCGCCTCGGCCACCCGCTGCGGTTCCTCGGGGTCCGGCAGTGACTCCGGCGGGTGTCCGACCGCACAAAACCGGCAATTGCGGGTACACTTCTCGCCTAAAATCATAAAGGTTGCCGTCCCCTGGCCGTAGCACTCAAACTGGTTCGGGCACTTGGCCTCCTGGCAGACGGTGGTCAGCCCATGGCCTTTCAGCAGCTTGCGGATTTTTTCATATTCCGGCCCGGTCGGCAGGCTGCGGCTCAGCCACCTGGGTTTGCCCGATGGGGTCCGATCTGTGCATGAAGCCATTGATGTAATCCTTGGTGTGGAGAATAAAAGGGCGGCAGAATATTTTAACCAGGTGGCCGAGGAGATCATTTTTTACTTCCGCAAGCGGTACTTCCCGGCCGGACTCTTGGCTGAGAGTCGTCATACGCACCCCGGTTAGACCACAGGGATTAACCCAGGAAAAGGGGGTAAGGTCAAGGTTGACATTCAGGGCCAGGCCGTGGAAGGCAATACCGTGGCGGATGGCGATGCCGACGCTGCCGAGCTTCTTGTCCCCAACCCAGACCCCGTGGTTGCGGGGGTCGCGGCCCGCGACAACCCCGGTTGCCGCGGCCAGGCGAATCATTACCTCTTCCAGGCAATGCACATATTCAGCAACACTGAGCCCGGCCTGGCGGAGATGGAGTACCGGATACAGCACCAGCTGCCCGGGGCCATGGTAGGTGATATCGCCGCCACGCTCGATATGCACGAGGGGAATTTGCCTTGCTGCCAGGAATTCCTCCGTGACCATGAGGTTCTCGCGGCCGCCGCGCCTGCCGAGGGTAAAGGTGCTCGGGTGCTCGGTGAGTAGAAAAAGGTCGTCCGCCGCTTGGCCACCCCGTCTTTTTTCGACCAGGGCCAATTGCAGGGCATAGGCCGCCGCATAGTCGATCAAACCAAGATCGACTATGCCTTCGGCCACTTTTTCACTAGCCACAGAGACAAGGGTGGCGAGCCGCCAGCGTCTCGTCGAGGCGACGTGTTTTAGCCCGCATTGGCGCCTGACGCAGCAGTTCTGGATTTTCTTTTGCTTCCCGGACGATCATCTTCACCACCTCGATGAACTGGTCGATATCCTCTTTGCATTCGGTCTCGGTCGGTTCGATCATGATTGCCCCATGCACCACCAGAGGGAAATAGATGGTCGGCGGATGATAACCGCAGTCGATAAGTCGTTTGGCAAGATCGAGGGTGCTGATCTTATCTTCCTGCAGCAGGGCGTCGGAAAAGACGCATTCGTGCATACACGGCCGGTTATAGGCAAGCGGCAGGGTACCTTTGAGTTTTTCTTTGATATAGGCGGCGTTGAGGACTGCCAGTTGGCTAGCCTTTTTCAGGTTCTCCGCGCCCATGGTGCGAATATAACTATAGGCCCGCAGAAGAACGGAAAAATTGCCATGGAAGGCGTGAACGCGACCAACCGATTCCGGCCCGCCATAATCAAGCCGGTATGTGTTGTCCTCTTTTACCGCCCGCGGCGACGGCAGATATTTGCTCAGTTCCTCGGTCACGCATACAGGACCCGCCCCGGGGCCGCCGCCACCGTGCGGGGTGGAAAAGGTCTTGTGCAAATTGAGGTGCATGACGTCAACCCCACACTTCCGGGGGTTGATAATGCCCATGACCGCGTTGAGGTTGGCGCCGTCACCGTAGACCAGTCCACCCTTGGCATGGACGATCTCGGCTATTTCGCGAATATTGGTTTCAAAAAGACCCAGGGTATTGGGATTGGTGACCATGATCCCGGCGGTTTCTTCATCCATGACTGCAGCAATCGACTTGATGTCGAGGATACCGTTTGGCCCTGACTTTATCGGCACCGGCTTGTAACCGCAGAGGGCGGCGCTGGCCGGATTGGTGCCGTGGGCGGTGTCGGGGATAAGGATCTTGTTGCGCTTAGAGTTCTTAGCTTTATGATAGGCGGCAAAAATGAGCATGCCGGCCAGTTCACCATGCGCCCCCGCCGCCGGTTGCACAGTGACTCCCGGCAAGCCGGTGATGGCCGCAAGATACTCCTGCAATTCGTACATAATCTGGAGATTGCCCTGTACCAATGCGTCAGAGAGCATCGGGTGGGCGGCGGCCAGTTGCGGCGTCGACGCCACCTTCTCGTTGATCTTCGGATTGTATTTCATGGTGCAGGAACCCAAGGGGTACATGCCGGTATCAACCCCGTAATTCCATTGCGACAGGCGGGTATAGTGGCGTACTACATCGACCTCGCTGAGATCAGGAAAATCCACACCTTGGCCCTGAAAATCCGCAGGGAAGTGGGCCTCCGGCACATCGCTTGCCGGCACACACATACCGCGTCGTCCTTTCTTGCCCTTTTCCCAGAGCAGGGGTTCATTCTGAATTATGCCGTTTGCGCCCGGGATATTTGTAGTGCTCATGGCTTCACCTCACCTGCAACCGCATCGATAATTTCTTTGGCCGCCGTTTCCGTCACACAGAAAAGATAGCGCCCCTTATGTTCCGGGTAGAATTTTCCAAGGTCGAGGCCGGCGACAATTTTCTTTGCCAGCAACCGCTCGTAGGTTGGCCGGAAATCTTCCTTGAACTCAACGACAAATTCGTTGAAGGTGGGAGAATCGAAGACGATTTTCGCGCCCTTTGCCCGAAGCTGGGCCTTGAAATATTCGGCCTTGCTGTAATTGAGCCGGGCCAGCTCGCCAAGACCCGAGCCGCCGAGAGACGACATGTACATGGCGGCGATGAGTGTGCAGATGCCCTGGTTGGAGCAGATATTCGAGGTGGCCTTTTCGCGTCGGATATGCTGCTCCCGGGTGGAAAGCGTCAGGACGAAGCCGCGTTTGCCGTCGAGATCCTGAGTCTGGCCAACCAATCGACCGGGCATATTGCGGACAAATTCGTCGCGGCAGGCAAACATCCCGAGCGCCGCCCCGCCGAAAGAGCGCGGCAGCCCGAAACTCTGGCCCTCGCCGCAGACGATGTCGGCACCGCAGGCACCGGGATTTTTCAGAAGCCCGTAGGCCAGCGGCTCGGTAAAACTGGTGATAAAAAGCGCTCCGGCGGCGTGAATGTCCTTGCCAAGGGTCTCAAGATCTTCAATCACCCCGAAAAAGTTCGGTGACTGGATTGCCACCGCCGCCACGTCCCCTATCGTGGCGAGACCGCTCAGATCGGTACGGCCATCTGGGCCTACCGGCAGCTCGACCATCTCATAGCAGGTCGGTTCCAGATAGGCTTTGGCAACCTCCCGGTAATGCGGATGGACGGCGGCGGAGACGGCCACTTTGGCTTTCTTCTTTGCAACCCGCAGTCCCATTAAAAGCCCTTCGGCCAGCGCCGAGGCGCCGTCATAGATAGAGGCATTGGCGACATCCATGCCGAGCAATCTGGTAACCAGGGTCTGATATTCGTAAATGCCCTGCAGGGTGCCCTGAGCCATCTCCGGTTGATACGGGGTGTAGGCGGTGACGAACTCGGAGCGGCTCATAACGGTGCGGATCGTCTCGGGGATGTTGTGATGATAGCTGCCGGCGCCGATCAGCACATTATAAGTGTGGTTCACCTGCATCGCCTCGGCCAGCTGCGCCACATGCGCCGTCAATTGCCATTCGTCCATGGGTTCAGGCAGGCCCATGACCCCATCGTAGCGGCAGGCATCGGGAACCGAGCAGAAGAGCTCGTCCAGGCTCTTCCGCCCCACGACTGCCAGCATCTCCTCTATTTCGTCATCGGTATGAGGTAGATAGCGCATGGTATTATCCTCGCAGGAGTTGGCGATAGGCGTCGACGCTCAAAAGTTGCTCGAGTTCGCTCGTATCGGAAGGTTTAATCTCGACAATCCAGTTGCCGTACGGGTCTTGATTGATGAGTTCCGGGGCATCGCCCAGGGCATCGTTGACCGCGACGATCTCGCCGCCGACCGGCAGATAGAGCTCGGACACCGCCTTAACCGATTCCAGGGTGCCGAATTGGTCGCCTTTGGCAAAGGTTGCACCCACTTCCGGTAACTCGACAAAAACGATGTCCCCCAACTGGTCCTGAGCATAATCGCTTATCCCGACCTTGAGGGTTGCGCCACTTCCGGTCACCCACTCATGATCCTCGGTATATTTCAGTTCTTCGACAAAAATCACTTCACTCAATTCTTTCATAGCCTAATCTCCCCTGATAGTGTTAGCAACCCAGCATCTTGTCCATCGGCCTTCTGGCGGTCCTGTTCGGACGGACATCGACCCGTATCTCAACGACTATTTTCCTTTTTCCGTCGGTCAGCACGACCTTTTCCCCCGGAGCGCAGGGCTGCTCAAGAAGGACAAAGCCGCAACATAAGCCCTTGGCCTGAAAATCTTTGTTACCGGCAACACTGACAATTGCTCCATCGACTCGACCGATTGCCATATCCGTGGTACAGGTGAGGATGGTGCCGAGATGTTCGCCGGACTCCCTGGTGACAAAGCTGCCCTCCCCGGCATTGATCTTGCGAGGATCAAAGCCGGCAAAAGGCAGGGTGTATTTCTGAAAATGGCTTTGCAATAAGGCCGGGCCGCCGATAAAATCTTTGGTAAAGGATGTCATAGCGTTGTTCCAGGACAGAGCAAATTGCCAGGGATTGTGCAAGAACGGCCAGGCCCCGATATCCTGATGGGAGAGCGGGAGAACCGCCCCAGCCCTGAGCGAATCCCTGGCCGCCAGCCCGCAGGCCAGCATCCCTTTGTCCATTCCGGCGTCCAAAAGCAGAGTCCAAAGGGGGAGCAGACGGTCGATTTCCACAAAGAGTTCAAAACCGAATTCGCCGGTATAGCCGGTGCGGGAAACCAAGACGGAAGTTCCATCGACGAGGGTCACGGCGCTGTCGGCTGCAAACGGCCCGAAACCGCCCTTGAACGAGAAGTAAGGCAGGCGGTCGAAAACGCTCTCCGAATTACCCAGGACTTTCTGTAGGATTATCGCTGCCAGTGGACCCTGGATATCCATTTTTCCGACTTTGTCGGTCAGGTCTTGAACGTCCACGTTCTGACTATCTCCGTACTTTTTCAGGTGGGTGGCGATAATCCCGCCCATGCCGGCATTGACCACCACCATAAAGCTCTCGGGTCCAAGCTGATAGAGGATGGCATCATCGATGACCGAGCCGTCTTCTGCGAGAAAGATGCCGTACACGCACCTTCCGTCAACCAGGGAGTTTTTTTCCTTACCGAGGCAGGTCTTGAGATCCTTGCTCAGGCACAGCTGCAAAAGAGCTCTTGCACCCTGGCCTCGAACCGCCACCGCGGCCATATGGCTGGTATCAAAAATGCCCGCCGCGCCAATAACCGCAAGATGCTCGGCCTTTGCCCCGGTCTTGTACCATAACGGCATATCATAATTGCCAAAAAGGGCCATGTTGGCCCCCTGATCGACATGCCAGCCATGGAGTACTGTCTTCTTCGGATTTTCCATTTCGTTACCCGGTTGTCATTTTAGAATGGTGCACCACCCGACCGCTTCAAACCGGCAGGGTCAGCGGCACCTTCAGGTTGAAGCTTTTGTAAACGACGAAGGTCTCCACCGCCCTGACATTTTCCAGCTTGGTGACCTCCTCGGTATAAAATTTCAGCATGGTGAACTCCTTGGTGAGGAGTACCGTCAGGATAAGGTCGAAACGGCCGGTCACCACGCACACCGAAATGACACCGCGCAGCTTACTGAATTCCTCGCCCTTTTTCACCAGATCCATATCTCGCAGCCGCACCCCGACCATGACAACGGACTGGTCCGGAACCGCCTCGGGATCGACCAGGGCGGTTATATCCAACACCCCCTCGTCTTTCAGCTTTTTCACCCGAGCACGCACCGTCCCCTCGGAAAGGGCAAGGGATTCGGCGATCTGCTTGAAGGGCATTCTGCCGTCTCTGAGATGATTGATAATTGCCAGATTTATTTCATCAATATCCATGATGGCACCCGCCTTCCAGTCACAGACAAATAATCTTCGCACGTTTTTGCGAAGCCTTTTTGATAAGAGACTATCCCGTTTATCGGCGTTAAGGATTAAAATAATTGCCGCATGATACGATGCAAAAATGATGTTGTCAATAATGACCATTAAATTTTACGAAATTTGCATAAAAATTATACAAATTTTACGTATTTCGTATTTATTCATAAGTTGATGTTAGATTATATATCATTATAATGCCGGGTTGCAAAAGCCATAAAGATGATGGGAAAACCACAAGGCAAGTTTTAAGGTACTTAGCCGTTGTAAAAAAATAACATGGTCAAAGGCATACTCGGAACGGCATGAGAAGCCGTAACTAAATGGGTTGAAATGGCAATGTTATTTGGTAACGGTTTCTAAAGGTATCTGACGAAAACTTCCGAGGCTCCGTCGGCGTGGGCACGTCGCAGCGCTTGGTCGGCCAGGCGGTTGATGGCGGCAATATTGCCGTGGCTCATGGCATGAATTTTACGAATGGTTTCGTAGGGGAGAAGGGCTGTTGAATAGCTCCCGCCGCCGGCTGAGGCAAGCTGCAGGCAGAAACGCAGATAATCGGCGGTATCTTTAATATTCAGGGGCTCAAGATAGAGTTGGCAATTGGTCTCGTCTTCGAAATACTCATTAGTGGTGGCAACCATCTTGGTTTCCATTTCTTTACTGCCGAAGAGAATGAGCTGCAGCGTCTCAGCGTCACCCCCATCGCCGTAGGCGCTGGTCAAAGTACGAATGACCCCTTCCATGGTGGCCGGATGCATCTTCTCGACATCGTCAATCAAAAGCACCACCCGCTGTCCGACCCGCTTTTTTTCTCCAAGAACGGTCTTGATCCGGGTCAACAATTCCCCCTGGGGTGTCTCGGCAAGGCCAATGATCGCCAAGTTGGCAGCCACTTCTTGCAATACTGCGGTAACCGAACCGGTTCGATCGAGTAGCTGAAAAACCTTGCAGGATGTCGGGAGGGTCTTGACCATTTTTGCAACCAGAAGCGATTTTCCGCTGCCCGATGCGCCCGTCACCTTGATAAGTGGCTTGTCTTTTTCCAAAAGGCCCAAAAGCTGGCTGTATACCTCTAGCCGTTCGGACCACGGGACATCCAGGCAACAGGGTCTGACATCTTCATGGAAAGCATCCAGCAACGACTCCAGATCGACGGCCGGTTTGGCAAGGCTCTCGGCTTTGCTCTCAACAAGAGGAGTTCCTGACAGAGCACCGCTTTGCAGGGCGCAATCGAGAATTGCCCCGGGCTCGACCACCAGTTTTCGGGTTTGCACCGTCCCTACTTGCCGCCCGGTTCGACGCAGGGCCAGCGAATCGGTGACGACATTGCCTTCCAAACGGCCAGAGCAGTCAATGGCGGTTGCCTTGATATCGCCGGAAATATCCCCGGTTTCGCGGATATCGAGAACCTCACCGGAAAACGAACCCTTAAGAATCCCTTCCAGAACGACCCGCCCGCGACACTCCACATTTCCGGAGATCACCATGAACCGCGTTATTATACTTTCATTTTCATCAACCATGAGCCACTCGCAAAAAACCGCATCGGGTCATCCTCAAAACACCATTTTCGAGTCTTTGTTCCAAGGTAGCATGTTCAGCGCCGGCTGCAAGGAAAACATGCATATTTATCAACAACACCATTAAATGTCATAGTCACTCCTCTTCTCTTCAGGTGATTCTAAGATTCGGCGGTGAAAAGCCTATGCGCTCATGTACGATATTATCTCTTGCCGGTTTGAAAATAAGGGTTGATAACTGAATTGCAAATTCGTACTCTCCTTCATGAGGCGTTCGGCATGGCACAAGTCATGCACGACGTTTCTCTCTCTTATAATTCAAACCTTGGAGGATTTATGGATACTCAGGAGAACAATACCGATACAACCGAACAACCAAACCTTGAAAATAATGAGGCCATCGAATCTGCTTTGCAGCAGATGGAAGTTCTTTACAGGTCCCGATGCGTTCAACCACCGCTTGGCAGCAATATCACCATCCGGGAGATCAAAAAGGAAGAATAGGAGTGTATTGGGTGGTAATGACAAACAGCCTTAGAGGGAAGAGATGGGGAGAAAAAAGAGAGGTGTCTTAATCGGCGGCTCCGGCTTGATTGGTGGTACAGTCGTCAATTACTATCAAACAAATTTTCTTGACAGCATTGATATCCGTGCCCCAAGCAGCAAAAAAGTCTCCATCCGTCAGGAGGCCGACATTCGCAGCTATCTGGCCGATGTCAAACCCGACTTCGTTATCAATACGGCCATGGCGAGTCTCGGATCAAATAACCAATTGGCATATGAAGTTAACTATCTTGGACCGATCCATCTTGCCAGAGCCGCCAACGCCCTCAACATTCCCTATATTCACATCAGTTCCGCCGCTACTTTGCCGGCCGGCGAAAACCTCAGGGAAGAAGACACCCTGGCGCTTTCCCCCCGTATGAGCAATTACGCCAAATCGAAGCTCATGGCGGAACTGACCTTAAAACGCATGGCCGAACAGGAGGGGTTGGATTACTCCTGCATTCGTCTGGCGATCGTCTATGGGTCACATGATCATAAAATTCAGGGTTTTCACCGTTTGTTTTTCTCCATCGCCGATGAATCAATGCCCGTCATCTTTACCAAGAAAAGCACTTCCCACTCCTATACCAATGCCAGGAAAATCCCATTTTTGATTCAACATATGTTGGAAAAAAGGGCGGAGTTTGCTGGGGCCACCTATAATTTTGTAGACAAAAATCCGGTCGACCTGGCAACGCTCATCCTCACCATCAAATCCTATCTGGAACTTTCTCTGCCAAAAGAGATATACGTCCCTTATTGGTTGGCAAATGGAGGCAGAAAGACAATGATTGCCATTCTTCAGGTGTTGCGAAAGATCGGCCTCAAGGCAACCCTGCCTCCGGAACTGATGTTTCTCGACAGTTTTTATAAACCGCAAACCCTTTCCATCCGGAAACTCCAGGACTCCTCATTCATCGACCCGATGCCCGAGGAGACGATTTTCACACAACTGCCCGAACTGGTTATCTATTATCTCACCCGTTGGAATCATGAAAACCTGATAACAACCTACAACAATGCGACCCTGGGTGACGAAAAGAATGTGGTCATGGCTTTCGCCAACAACCCCGAAAGTTTAGTTGATGCAGTCCACGCTCGGGGGATTGGTCCGTTTCCCGATCTGCTGAGGAAATAGCTCTTTACGGCTGGTTTTTATCTTTTATACCTGGTATAGACAAACACTTTCTTGGTCGTACATCCTGTAATTCATTTCGACAACTTCCAGCGCCAGTCAACACATGAACGTAATCAACCCTGCACTCCTGCAATTCATCAAGTACGCCTTGGCGGGTGGTCTTGCCACCAGTGTCCATATTGTCATTTTCCACTTCATTGCCTGGAAGATCTTCCCCTCTCTACAGGAGAAAGATCATGCAGTGCGCTTCTTCAAGCTGACCATCCGGGAAATAAACGTCACCACCAGGGCGCGCAATTCGATGATCGGCAACCTCATTGCCTTTCTCGTTGCCAACATGGTGGCCTATATCACCAATATTCTCTTTGTCTTCCAAGGCGGCAAATACCATTTTCTTATCGAAATCCTGCTTTTTTACGCGGTCTCGGGTATGAGTGCCTTCCTTGGCACCATGCTCATGGGCATCCTTATCAGACGTTTCGGGCTTCTCACCACCTATGCCTTTGTCGCCAACATTTTTATGGCGGTGATGATTAATTACGCGATGCGTAAGTTTTTTATTTTTAACGGATAGAGGGCTTGGTTGACGACTACTACCTTTCTTATGGTTCGAGCTTTTCCGATTCGCCGATTTTCCAGATGAGCATAGCACCGACAATATAATTATTATGGGTGCTGACGAGCGGACTGTCTTCATAAGCCGCTCCGTCGATATTGACCCAGCGGCCATAACAACTCACCCAAAAACTGCGGGTCAGTTCCTTGGTGATACTGCCGGACACCTGCAAACCGCCATAACCGCCTTCGGCTTCATAATACCTTCGATTTGGTGTGACATCGGCCAGTGGGACATCATAGAAATACCTGTGCATCGCAGCATCGGCAAAGCGTATTCCGCTACTTGCGTGAAAACGAATCTTTTTTTCTCTGAAAATTCTGGAATCCCGATATATAACGGATATGTCAGAAACATATCCTTCGTGCTCGACAGCCAGGCCATTGTCAAAATCAAAAGAGAAAGCCGCCCGCAGTGTGGTCTGAAAAAAGAAGGAATCCCGCTCGCCATAATCAAAGAAATAGTAGTTCAAGGCCGGACCGCCTTCTCCCAGGGCATGAAGGTCTTCCATGCCTTTTCTGGCATTATTGTCACCAGCCGGAGGGTTCCCGGCCAGGGAAATATCTGTCTCAAACTGCTTGTAGCGCCAAAATATCCCGCGAATGCCATCCCTGTCGGCCCTGATTATTTCCCCGCGATAGACAAAATAGGGCAAGGGGAAGGCATAGGTTTGATATTCATCCGATCCGGTAAAGTGCGGATAGTGAGCCGCCAGGCCAACAATCCCGTATTCATACAGCGGAAGCTTTTCTTCCTGGGGAACAGCTGATGCCCCGATACACGGCCCCGACCACCCGAGAGATACCGTCAACAGCCCGGCAAGAAAACCTCCTGATTTGATATCCATGCAAGACCTCTTGGGGAGATGGTGTGGGGCGTAGCAACCGGCCAGGCACATGGGTTATACCTCGTCCAGGCCGCTTTTTTTTTACCTACGGTTGATTGCGGCAACAGTAATGCTTCCCTTGTCCTGGCCGGCTGGCGACGGCAATCGTCTGGCCTGCCAGTATTTCTCCTGCCAATAGGAATCATCGAGACTGGAGAGAGTCACCCCCTTGGAAAGGGATGCGTGAATGAATTGATCATCGGCGAGATAAATGCCCACATGTTTTTTTGATCGACCGGTGTTGAAAAAGACCAAGTCGCCGCTTTTTAAAGCAGCCTTTGTTATCTCTCGGCCGCTTTCCGCCTGTTCACCGGCGGTTCGCGGTAGCGAAAGGTTGAACAGGTCTCGGTAGGCAAGAACGGTATAGCCGGAACAATCGATGCCCGAGGCCGACATCCCACCATCAACATAGGGAGTGCCCCGCCATTTTTCGTAATGACGCTTCAGGAGGAGAACATGTTCTTTGCTTACAAGCGGTTTTGCGGCTTCCAGGCTGCGTTTTTGCTGGGGCACGTAAGTAACCTGAACTTTTGGTCCACAGCCCTGTAAACACATGAAAATAATTGCAATACCGAAGAGTTGAGCGCTGCCGAGTTGCCGAAATGTCCACCACGAATCATTTTTGGTGAGCATTTTTTCTGCACGTATAGCCATATTTTTCACACTCTCTTTATTCCTGTGGAATAGAAGCGTTCCGAATTGTACGCATAACTCCATTGATAATAAAGGAAATATATTATAAATTCAATGGCAGGAACAATGAAACTGGAGGAAAACATCTGTTTTTTTGTCCACTCCGCCTCCATCCCATGCGTTGCTGTTAAAAAGGTCAGTCACAAGGTGCCGCCACGGGTGCACACCATTGACGAGCAGGTCGAGAGGATCCTCTGGAATCTCCGCAGAAAAACAACAATTTGCAGTGCTACATCTTTCTTAGCGGGTTGCAGGACCGCAACAAGACCCTGTTCTACGTGTGCTTGTCGATAATATCGAAGAATTGATGCCTATTGTTTGTACGCCTACAGTCGGGCAGGCATACATCGAGTATGGAAATATCTTCAGACGTCCGCGTGG
Source organism: Desulfobulbaceae bacterium (assembly GCA_011391225.1). Lineage (GTDB taxonomy): Bacteria > Desulfobacterota > Desulfobulbia > Desulfobulbales > Desulfocapsaceae > Desulforhopalus_A. The sequence continues at coordinate 22,855 of JAABQY010000024.1, forward strand.
CATTTATATCACCGCCAAAGACAAGGGCCGGATAGCCGAGATATTCCAACCTTTATCGCTTACCACCCGTGTTGTTCTTGCGTGATTTTCTCGGGTTAGACGTCGTCGATGCGGTGCTGTTAGAATATCTCTGATGTCGCCTGCCGCCTGAAATCCCTTGAGGTTTTTCTTCATCCTGCCGCTCGCCGCCCTTTCGCGGCTTACGGTGGATACTTTTCCCTTGATCTGCGGGTGCCGGGTAGTCGGCTTGAGTCGGTGCCTGGACCTGCTTTGGTTTCTTGGGTTTTTTTGGTCGCCCTTTCAGCAGGCGCGTTAAGGGAACACTGTGTTTTGGAATAAATCCATCGACAACCTCGCGTACCAAAAGTTCACGGATAAGCGTTTCGATTGCCGAGAGAAGGGTGGCCTCATCGGCACTGACCAGTGAAATAGCGATACCGTCCAAACCGGCACGACCGGTGCGGCCGATGCGATGAATGTAGTCTTCGGCGACTTTCGGCAGATCAAAATTAATAACGTGGGAGAGTTCGCTGATATCGATGCCGCGCGAGGCGATATCCGTGGCCACCAGAACACGGACTGTGTTTGCTTTGAAGTCAGCCAGAGCGCGGGTGCGGAGGTTTTGACTTTTATCGCCATGAATCGCCAAGGCCGTGATGCCTTTATCGGCCAGTTTCTGCACCAATCGGTCGGCGTCGCTTCGCGTGCGGATGAAGACCAGAACCTGCTGCCAGTTGTTGCTTTGTAGTAAGTGACAAAGCAATGCCGTCTTCCTGCTTTTATCAACCTCGCAGAGCCACTGTTTCACGTTTTTAGCCGGGGTGTTTTTCGGGTCGACGTCTATCAGTATTGGACTTTGCAGCAACTTTTCGGCGAGGGTGCGGATGGCCTCTGGAAAAGTCGCGGAAAAGAGCAGATTCTGGCGCCTCCTCGGCAACAGGTTAAGGATTTTGGTGATATCCTCCATAAACCTAAGGTCGAGCATGCGGTCTGCTTCATCGAGCACCAGCGTTTCTACCTGGGAAAACTTCACGGCGTTCTGCTGGTAAAGATCAAGCAATCGGCCCGGGGTCGCAACCAGGATATCGAATCCACCTCGCAGTTTCATCATCTGTGGATTGAT
>JAABQY010000236.1 GCA_011391225.1 Desulfobulbaceae bacterium
AAAGACGGCAGTTTCTCCCGTCAGGAGTCGGTCATGAATCCGTTTGATGGACTCTGTTGATGCCGGGTTGTGGCAATCGAACAGCGACTTGCCTATCAGGTCTGCATAGCCGCGTTTCTCATAGTAGCGGACCTTGGCTGCTTTATTCAGATACCTGATAATGTGATCGTTATCGACGAACACGATTGGGTTGTCGATGCTGTCGAGTATTAACAGCTGATTCTTTTCAGCGTTCCAATTAACTTGCTTCATTTATTCCTCTATTTCCTGCCTATTCCCCGTCTCCCCGATTAATCTTCAGTGTCTCTGAAGAGCTCCCGACCAATAAGCATGCGGCGTATCTCGCTGGTACCGGCGCCGATTTCGTAGAGCTTTGCATCGCGCAGGAGTCGGCCGGTGGGGAAATCGTTGATGTAGCCATTGCCTCCTAAACATTGTATTGCCTCAAGGGCCATCCAGGTAGCACGTTCGGCGGCGTAGAGGATGACTGCTGCAGCATCTTTACGGATATTACCGCCGCCATCGGCCGCTTTTGCGACCGTATAGGTGTATGATTTGCAGGCATTCCAGGTGGCGTACATGTCGGCAATTTTGCCCTGCATCAGCTCGAATTCGCCGATCGCCCGGCCGAACTGACGGCGCTCATGGATATACGGTAAAACCACATCCATACAGGCGCTCATGATGCCCAAAGGCCCGCCTGTCAGCACCAGGCGTTCGTAGTTCAGGCCGCTCATCAGTACCTCGACACCCCTGTCCAGCTTACCAAGAATATTCTCAGCCGGCACTGCACAATTATTAAAAACCAACTCGCAGGTGGGCGAGCCGCGCATGCCGAGCTTGTCGAGCTTGGGGCTGGATGAGAAGCCGGGGAAGCTTTTTTCAACGAGAAATGCAGTGATGCCCTGATGTTTTTTTTCCGGTGCGGTCTTGGCATAGACGATCAGGACATCGGCATTTGGGCCATTGGTAATCCACATCTTGGTGCCGTTGAGGATATAGCTTTCACCCTTTTTGACGGCGGCGAGGCGCATGCTGACGACATCCGAGCCGGATCCTGCCTCGCTCATGGCCAGGGCGCCGATGTGTTCACCGGTGATGAGCTTTGGCAGGTAGCGTTGTTTTTGTGCCAACGTGCCGTTCAGTTTCAGTTGATTGACGCAGAGGTTGGAATGAGCACCGTAGGCAAGACCGACGGATGCCGAACCGCGGCTGATCTCCTCCATGGCGATTACATGCTCAAGATAGCCCATCTCAGCGCCGCCATACTCTTCGGCAACGGTGATTCCCAGGAGACCCATGTCACCCATCTTTCTCCACAATTCCGGGGGAAAATGGTCGTTGCGGTCGATATCCGTGGCCAGCGGGGCTATTTCTTTGCTGACAAAGTCTCGTACCGAATCGCGGAGCAGATTAGCGGTTTCACCCAAACCAAAATTTAAAGTAGGGAATATCTTCATGGCGTCTCCCTGTAAAGAGGATATGGGGCGAGCAATTCAGTATTTGTTTACTCCTGAAGTTCGGCTATTCCGGCGAAAAAGTCCAGAACCTCAGGATTTTTCAAAGCGTCTTTGTTTTTTACTTCCCGGCCGTGAATCATTTTTTTCACGGCTAATTCGACTTTTTTCAAATTGAGAGTGTAGGGGATATCCGGAACCTGAAGAATTTTTGCCGGCAAATGGCGCGGAGAGGTATTGCTTCTGATGTCATTTTTAATCTTGTCGCGGAGTGCGTCGGTCAGGTCGAAGCCTTCCTTCATCTTGACAAAAAGAATGATGCGGATATCGTTCCGCCATTCCTGGCCGACCACGACACTGTCGGCAACTTCTTCGATCTGTTCAACAACCCGGTAGATCTCCGCCGTGCCGATTCGTACCCCGCCGGGGTTGAGGGTGGCGTCGGACCTCCCATACATAATAAGGCCGCCTCTCTCGGTTACCTCGATAAAATCGCCGTGAGTCCAAATTCCCGGGAACCGGTAGAAATAGGCAGAATAATACTTTTTGCCATTCTGGTCGTCCCAGAAATGAATGGGCATGGAAGGGAAGGCGGCGGTGCAGACCAGTTCGCCCCGCTGGCCGACGACGGGGGAACCGTTTTCATCATAGGCAAAGACCTTCATGCCAAGGCCGCGGCACTGGAGTTCGCCCTCGTACACCGGCCCCATGGGATTACCAAGGGCAAAGCAGCCGTTGAGATCGGAACCGCCGGAAATCGAAGCTAGTTGCAGATCGCTCTTTACCTCTTGGTAGATAAAGCGAAAGTCTTCCTTTGACAGGGGAGAACCGGTGGAGAGCAGGGCCTTTAATGCCGGCAGTTGAAATTGTCGGGCCGGTTTCACCCCGGCGTTTTTCATGGCGGCGATATATCCGGCACTGGTGCCGAAGACGCTGATTTTTTCCTCTTCAGCCATGCGCCACAGGGCATCGGGACCGGGATGGAAGGGGTTGCCGTCATAGAGTACCAGCGTTGCTCCGACGGCAAGTGAGGTAGCCAGCCAGTTCCACATCATCCAGCCGCAGGTGGTAAAGTAGAAGATGGTGTCTTGCCTTTTTAAATCGGTGTGGAGGATGAGTTCTTTCAGCTGGTGCAGGAGAACCCCCCCGGCGCTTTGCACCATACACTTCGGCAAGCCGGTTGTGCCCGAGGAATACATTATATAAAGAGGATGTTCGAAGGGCAGCTGAGCAAATTCTATTTCTTCGGCGTCATTTTTTAGACAATCAGCGTACTGGATGGCCTTGGGAAAGTCGGTGAGATTCGGAGCTTCCTGAGTATACGGAACGACGATAATCTTTTCAAGAGACGGTATTTCTTTGGCGATCCCGGCAATTTTGGCCAAGCAATCGAGGGGTTTTCCTTTGAAGAAATAGCCGTCGGCGGTAAAGAGAATTTTAGGCTTGGTTTGGCCGAATCTATCAAGAACGCCTTTAATTCCAAAGTCAGGAGAACAGGAAGACCATGTCGCGCCAATACTGGTTGCGGCAAGCATGGCGATGATCGATTCGGGCATGTTCGGCATAAAGCCGACAACCCGGTCTCCGGAGACAACTCCCAACCTGCGGAGCGAATCGGCAAGTTTTGCCGTCGCCGAAAAAAGCTCATTGTAGCTGAGAGTGCGGCGAATGGAATCTTCTCCTTTGAACACCAGTGCTGTGCCGTCATCTCTAAAGCGTAGCAGATTTTCGGCAAAATTCAGGCGGCTGCCGGAAAACCACTTCGCCCCGGGCATGATGGCCGGGTCATCGATGACCTGGTCGTAGCCTTTTGACGCCTTGATCTGAGCGTAATCCCACATTTCCTTCCAAAACGCAGCAATATTTTCTACCGACCACCGGTACAGCGCATCATAATCGGTGAAGTATGTTCCGTAGGCACGGTTCACACTTTGCATGAACCGGTACATATTTGATTCCTTGATGCGTTGCTCCGACGGTTTCCATAACGGTTGCAGCATGGTCTGCCTCTTTTTCTTTGTTGAAAAATGTCCCTAGTTTTGCAGAAGTTGCGTTTTTGCCAATTCCCTTAGTTTGTATTTCTGGATTTTGCCGCTGGCGGTTGTTGGATATTCATCAACAAAAAAGACATATCTGGGAATCTTGTGATAGGAGATCTGATCTTTGCAAAAAGTAACTATCTCTGGCTCGGTGGCTTGCTGCGAAGGTTTGAGCTGGATAAAGGCGGCCACCTCCTCGCCGTATTTTTCACTGGATATACCGACAACCTGAACGTCTTTCACTTTCGGGTTGGTGTAGAGGAACTCCTCTATCTCCCGAGGGTAGATGTTTTCTCCACCGCGAATAATCATGTCCTTGATTCTACCGGTGATCTTGCAATATCCGTTGGCGTCCATAATTGCCAGGTCTCCGGTATGCAGCCAGCCTTCCTCGTCTATCGTTTTGGCCGTTGCCTCGGGCAACTTGTAGTAACCCTTCATGACATGGTAGCCTCTGGTGCAGAGTTCGCCTTGTTCGCCAGTCGGCATCGTCTTGTCAGTAAACGGGTCAACGATTTTGACCTCGACATTGGGCAAGGCCCTGCCAACCGTCGATGTTTTCAATTCCAGGGAATCAAGATCACGAGTCTGGGTGATTCCGGGGGATGCTTCGGTTTGACCATAGACGATGGTCATCT
>JAABQY010000237.1 GCA_011391225.1 Desulfobulbaceae bacterium
CCCGGTCTCCGAGCTGAACGGGTTCGTCGCAGATAAATGACCATTCGTCGGAGCCCAAGAGCGGTTTGGTGAAACGGACTATGCCCCTGCGATCGCCTTCCGGCACGCTGATGACTTGCCCTGTTTCCCCGAGAAGCGCTTCTCGCGACATGCCGGCCCGTGTCTTGTCGAGCATGCGCGGCTTCATGACCACGAACCAGAACGCGGTAAGGAGGGCGGAAAAAAATGCCCAGAGCAGGAGTTGCGCAGTCAGTTCCATGGGCGAAATCCAGAGAATGCCGCCTACGGCCAGCGCGCCGAGACCGAACCAGAAAATGGTGAAGCTTGGAATGAAGAGCTCGGCAATGATGAGGATCAATCCAAAAACCAGCCAATGCCAGTATTGCACGTCCATGCGATTCTCCGAAACGGTTGGTGTGAACTCCCAGACATCAATGTTCCGGCCAAGTAAAACCTGCATAAGCTTGAATCGTCATCAGGTAATTTACAGACCGGACGTGAAGAGGAGTGCCGGGTTGGGTGATGGGATGTCAGGTGATAAGGCCGCTTTCTTCGGGCTTTCCCCCAAAAGCCCTTTCCAACGAATGGCCATCCGATCCAATGCAGAAAAACTACCTTTTCCCGACAGCTTCCGCAATTATTTTTTTACACTGAAACCAATAGCTGGCGTTGGACCAACCGGCAGTCATTCAGCAACGAGGTCAATATCAACTCATGTATATCTTTTTCGGTAAATTCCTTCTTCTTAAAAGCGGTTAAATCTTGTGGAAAAGATTTGAAGAGGATGATACTGAGTATCTTCAGTCGTCAGAGTCCCCATATTTCCAAAAAGGAAACCAATATGACTCATCCCAGGTTTTTTCCTCCATTACTATTACAATGAAAAGCCTACCAGGCTTGATCCTCGGTATTTTGGTTGCATTTGATCCTTCACAGGTTCTGCCAGATAGCGGGACATATTTCGCCATTACAGCCAACAGCGGCGGTTACGCCATCCCGATGACTGCCGCCAGCACCTACAGCGTCACCTTCTCCGGGACGTCACTTCCCTTTGCCGTTACAAAAACTGCTGTCATCAGTGGTAGCAGCGTCCAGTTGGACGTCATCGTGGGGAACATGGTTGAAATCGAACTACGCCCACATGATCTTCGGGGATATGCAGCGACTTATGCATCGAGATCAGGCACCCCAATTGAAATTGTCAGCAAAGTTATTCTGCGGCATGCTGATTTATCCACAACACAGAGATATCCCGGCAAAGTGAATGATTCGCAAGCAATCAGATGGATCGAAATTCTGTATGGGGTAATTTGAGGACAAGGATGCCTCCCCTCTGACCGCATGTTCTGCCTGTTTCCGTTGCATTTCCGTTTGTCCTTTTTCCAGCAGCTTTTGCTGAAAGTCGGCCAGACTCTAAGTTTTCTTGACATCACGATGATACTTTGAACAATAATCAATCGAATATCTGATCATAAAATTTTTTAAGATCATTTTACGAAATATTGGTACATTACAAAAATTTTCCAGGCAAATGAGGTAAAGAGCCTTGTTTGTCGCTAGTGGAAACATGCAACCGCCCCTGCACAAGCCGGGGAGATATACAGATCAGCAGAATAACTTGTTGAACAAAGGAAACCCATGTGGCTACAGAAGATAGAACAAGAACGATAAGACAAAGGGTTTCGCAGTTCTACTGGGAACAAGATAAAAACTGTGCCACGACCACCTTATCTGTCATGTCCGAAATATTCGGGATAAAGTTGCACAGCCAGACAATCGATTCCACCCTGGCGATGCATGGCGCCGGCAAATACGGTGCGCAGTGCGGGTTGGTCGAGGGCGCCCTCATGTTCATGGGCGTTTGGGGTAGGTGTAACAAATTGGAAGATCGCATTGTCATTGATGCCTGCAGGGATTTTGCTGGGAAATTCGAGGCCCGATTCGGCAGCCTGCTCTGCAGGGTGTTAAGGCCGGAAGGGTTCAGCAGCGAAAATCCGTCGCATTTGTGTGAAAAGATTTCCTGTGATGCTATCGAATTTGCTGTTCTTTATGTCGTAAATCTGCTGAAAGAGACGATGACCACCGACTCAAACGATCTTTGTACAACATAAGGGCCTTTTTTTGGCAAGCAGGAAAATCGTACAGTATTGGTATTCAGGCTCATCGGCCAGGAAGAACAATAAAATGAACACTCTGTTATCACTTTGAAGGTGCTCAGAGTAAAGGAAAAGAAGTGATGGCCGGTCCCGAATTTCTCTGTTGAGTTCTGTCAAGGCTGCTTGGCTGCGGAAACCTGATCCTGGTGCTCCAGCACAAGTGTTATTTCAGATCGTTCAGAAGTCATGGCGGAAAAAGCAAAATGGAATGATAGGCCACTGTAATCAATAAAATTTTAATGTGGGGAAGACACACATGACACCTTTGCTTTGGGTGGCGAGTTTAAGTTTGGTTGGCATCGGCGTTGTTGGTATTATTCTTCCTGCGGTGCCCGGAACTCCATTGATCTATATTGGCCTGCTGCTTGCTGCCTGGGCGGATGGCTTCCAATATGTCAGCATAGGGACGATGATCTTCCTTGGCATACTGACGCTTGTCGCCTTTGTCGCCGATTTCGTCTCCGGCAGCCTTGGGGCAAAACGTGTCGGAGCGAGCCGCGAAGCGGTAATCGGTGCCTTTCTCGGGGCAATTGTCGGTATTTCCTTCGGGTTTGTCGGCGTCTTTTTTGGCCCTTTCATCGGTGCGGTGATCGGCGAGTTCATCGCCCGCAGAAACATGGAGCAGGCTGGAATTGTGGGAATCGCAACCTGGCTTGGTTTTATCCTTGGAGTAGGGGTGAAACTGATGCTGGCTTTTGCTATGGTTGGCATCTTCATCATCGCCTATGTATTTTGACCCGCATCAGGGAAAATGATACCATTACCAGCTCCAGTTTAAGGCGTTACCGAAACTTTGCAATCAGTATACCCCCTGTATATGTTCTTAATATGGCCAGGTTAGTTCAATGAGGAGCTAAGCGGAGGTTGAATATGAAACGGCTCTTACCGAAGGTGGCACAATCGTTTCTCTGTCTGCTGGTTTTCCTGCTTTTTTCCGGATGCGGCAAAAGCTATTACAGCGGACCCGTGACCCCTCACTTCGATGGTCGGAAGTTCGACAACCCCTGGGCGCCGATGCCTGAACGCTTCGGGGAATTCCTCAAATGGCGCTTGACGGCCGATCGCGGTCGGTGGCCCGAGTCTGTACCGGTTACCCCCTCAACTCCTCCAGTGAGGATTCCCGACCACTCCCTCCGGGTAACCTATGTTGGCCACTGCACCGTGCTGCTGCAAACCCAGGATTTGAACATTCTAACCGATCCGATCTGGTCGGAGCGGGCCAGCCCGCTGAGCTTTGCCGGACCGAAGCGGGTCGCCGTCCCCGGTGTTCGGTTCGAAGATCTTCCCCCCATCGACGTGGTGCTAGTGAGCCACAACCACTACGATCACATGGATCTACCGACTCTTGAGCGCCTTTTCAAGGCTTTCAACCCGTTGGTACTGACTCCTCTCGGCAACGATACCACCTTACTCGCTTCCATTCCAGGAATGCGGGTCAAGGCCCTGGATTGGGGGGAGAGCTATGAACTGAGCCGTCATGTGCGCTTTACGCTTGAACCGATGCAGCACTGGTCGGCCCGCGGCCTCTTTGACCGGCGTGAAGCCCTGTGGGGTGCTTTTGTGGTCGAGGCGCCGGGTGGTCCCATCTATTTCCTTGCGGATGCCGGCTATGCGAAAGCCTTGTCCGGGCAATTCGTAGCCAAGTATGGAACCCCTCGGTTTAGTCTGTTGCCGGTTGGAGCTTACGAGCCGCGGTGGTTCATGCAGTTTGCCCACATGAACCCCGCTGAGGCGGTGCAAACCTACCTCGACCTTGGGGAGGGATACGCTATGGGGACCCAGCACGAAGTCTTTGCCATGGCCGACGAAGCCTATGCCGCTCCGCGTCAGACCCTTTCGGAAGCCCTCCAGGCCAAGGGGATTGACCGGGTGCGGTTTCTGCTCCCCGAGGTAG
>JAABQY010000238.1 GCA_011391225.1 Desulfobulbaceae bacterium
AAGTGCGCGACAGCCGAAAACCGGAAAACGAGGCTACCTGCACCATGTGTGGCGATTTCTGCGCCATGGAACGGGGCTTTGCTCTTTTTAAGGATGATATCAGCGGTGACAAATGTCGCAATCAGCGGCAAGAGAAGTCTAAGGATTGATTGCTGGTTCGCCTAAGGCCGCGGTAAACAGTGTCCGGGTATATTCCTGCACAGGGAAGTTGAAAATCTGTTGTGCCGGTCCGGCCTCGATGATTTTTCCATGTTGCATGACCGCAACATGGTCGGCCATGGCGCGGACAACCCGCAGATCATGGGAAATGAACATGTAGGTCATGGCATATTTTCTCTGCAATGCGACAAGCAGGGCGATGATCTGGCCCTGGATGGTGACATCGAGGGCCGAGGTCGGTTCATCGAGGATGAGGAGCTTCGGTCGCAGTACGATGGCCCTGGCAATGGCGATTCGCTGTCGCTGGCCGCCGGAAAATTCGTGGGGATAGCGAAAGGCCATCTCCTCCTCCAGCCCAACTTCCCGGAGGGTATCAACAACCAGCTGGTAGCGCTCTTCCTTGGTGGTCTGAGGGGTATGCACCAGTAGACCCTCTTCGATGATTTCCTGGACGGTGAAGCGCGGTGAAAGTGACGAAAACGGGTCCTGAAAAACGATCTGGATATGGCTGCGCAACGGCCGAAGGCGTCCCGTGGTCCACGGCTGAATGTCCTCACCCTCGAAGACAATCGCCCCGGTGCTATGGACGAGTTTTAAAATGGCCATACCCAGGGTGGTTTTCCCCGAACCCGATTCCCCGACAATGCCCCAGGTAGATCCCCGGAGGAGTTCCAGGCTCACTTCATCGACGGCCTTGATAATCGTTTTTCGCCGTTTGAAGGGATGCACCCAGCCGCCGTACAACTGGAAGTGACAGGACAGATTTTTCGTTGTCAGGAGGATTGGGCCAGAAGGGGAGGTGGCCCTGGCGCTTTCCGGAATAGCCGTCATCAGACTTCGGGTGTAGGGATGGGAGGGTGCAGTGAAGATAGCCTTTTTGGAGCCGCTTTCAACGATTCGGCCATGCTGCATGATGGAGATGTTCGAAGCATGGCGGCGGACCATCTCCAGGTCATGGGTGATGAGCAGCACGGCCATGCCGTATTCTTCCTGGATATCTTTGATAAGTGAGAGGATCTGCGCTTGAATGGTAACATCCAGGGCGGTAGTCGGTTCATCGGCGATAAGCAGAGAGGGGCGGCAGGCGAGAGCCATTGCGATCATCACCCGTTGCCGCTGGCCACCGGAAAGCTGGTGCGGATAGGAATGCATGCGACTGGCCGGGTCTTCGATTCCGGTTCGTTGCAGGAGGCGGATGGCCTCGTTTTCGGCCTCTTTTGTATCCATATGGAGATGGATCTTGAGGGGTTCCATGAGCTGGTTGCCGACCGTGTACACCGGATTGAGAGACGTCATCGGTTCCTGAAAGATCATGGCAATTCGGTTGCCGCGAATTTTACGTATCTCATCGGGAGAAAGGCTGAGAAGATTCCGATCTTCGAAGCGAATTTCCCCCTCCAGGTGGATGTCGCAGCTGTCTTCCAGCAGGCGGAGGATGGACAGGGCGGTGATCGATTTTCCCGAGCCGGACTCCCCGACCAAGGCCACGGTTTCACCTTTTTTTAAGGTCAGCGAGACATCAAAGAGCACCTGATTGCGCACAGGCTTATTGTCTTCGTCAAAACTGTTGAACCAGAGATTGAGGTGGTTTATTTCAAGAAACATCGAGAGAATAAAAAATGATGGAAAAAGGTTGGTTGCTCAGAAGCGTATTTCAAAAGTGGTAAAGTGTTCATCGTCGCTCCTATCGCTCCTGTTGCAATCAAGCCAATTATGCTAAAGGCTTATCCAAAAAGGCAGGATCTTTTTATGCCATATTTCCCGAACGAAGAATACCGGCAATTTCATGGTTGGCGATTTTGTCCATTTCTTTAAACGACGTAGTCATGCCGATATCGTATTTGCCGTTGTCAAAGGCCTCAACCCGGACAACCGTGCCGATCAGCATAACCGGGGTGCCATCATTGACAGGAACCTGTACTTTGATCAGTGCGCCGATAGGCAGGGGACAATTATTTTCAAAGAGTATTCCGCCAACACAGATGTCCTTGCTTGTGCCGGTAAAGGTTGCTGAATTATTAAAGTCGAGCTCTTTCGCCAAAACCGGTTGTTGAATTTTGATTCGGAGATACCTTCTTTTTTCTTCTTTAAAAAGGCAAATGGTGTTTTTCCCCGCACCCTTGGCCAGATATACAGCGCTGTCGGCCATTTGCAGCAATTGTTTGGGATCTTCCGAGTTGAACGGAAAGGAGGCGATGCCGCCGCTGATGGTAAGTCTGAAGATCTGGTCGCGGTATGAGATTTCCAGCATTTCAACCTGCTTTCTCAAACGTTCGGCAAAGCTCAAGGCATTGACGTTGTCGGTATGGGTCATGAGGAGGACGAACTCTTCGCCGCCGAAGCGGGCGGCAATGTCGCTGTCACGTTTTTCTTTCAAAATAACTGCAGCTATCTCTCTCAGGGCCGCATCCCCAGCCAAATGACCAAAGGTGTCGTTAATATCTTTAAAATTGTCGATGTCGAGAAAAAGAAGAGTAAAATCCTCTTTATATCTTTTAGCCAGGGCGACCTGCTGGTTGAAGGCCTCGTCAAAATAGGGGCGATTAAAGAGACCTGTCAACTTATCGTTAATCGTTTCATGGATGACATTTTCATATTCTCTAGCCTCAATCAACCGAGGATGGCTAAGGAAGTTGGTGGCCGATTGCAGGTAATCGCAAAGGGCCGTGGCAATGTCGACGTTTCGGCCCAGAAGGTCGGAGAGCTTTTGTCGATGCATCTGGGTTCTTTCCCAGTGTAAGGAACATTTTTCCGGTGGAATATCAATCCCGGCAAGGAGTCTGAAAACAGTCAACAGTACTTCAACCCCCGCGGTATTATACAGTCTGTTGATTTTCTTGATAAAGGAATCGTCGTTCCTCGATTCCAGCATAAACCCTATAAGTGTTTTTTTGAGTATCAGATCCATGCGTTCCTCATGAATGGGGAGATGCAGTCCTTTGGAGTAGGGTGAATATCAAATTTTCGTCCCGCTAAAGTAACATGCAAGTGGAGCACAGTGCAACGCAATTGTACCTTTCGCTCCAGGTTGCTGCCTGTCCTTGCGACTATTTTTGTCTGATGTTTACGTATGAAGAGGATACCGCACAAGGTCTGCATGAAAAAACATTGCAACCTTGTGCGGTGAGAGAGTAGGAGTTTGGCTTAGCCGCCGCCAATCACCGGAAAGATGGCCAGGATATCGTTTGCAGAAGGTTTGACGGTAAATTCGGTGTGACGCGAATTGATCATCAATACACCCACCTCCTCTCGGTTGATACCGAGCTTATCGACTATATCACCGACTGTCGTTCCTTCGCCTATATCCCATACCTCGATCTTGAATCGATTTTCGCGAAAATAGGCGAAGAGTTTAACTGTGATCTGCATTTTGAAGCCGTTGTCACAAATAAAATGATTGAAAAAACCTGTACGGCACTTCTTTTAATCCCCCTTGAGGGGGGATAAGGAGCCGTAAGAAAAATAGGCAAAAACGGCGCCTATTTTTTAACGGCTCCTAAAAGTTCCAAAATGTATCAATCTCCTCCCCAGTGAAGTCAAAGGTCAAATTGTGCGGCGGCAGAGCTTCGGTGTAGAAGAATTCCGGCAGCCGGTCGTCGGCCGCGGTAAAACCTGCGGCGGTGTTGAAGGCCCTTTCCGTTTTGAGAATATATTTGCCGAGATTGACGACATCGTCGCCGGTAAGCGACAGGTTATAGCGGGCATTGATAAGGTCGACGAGCGCCGGCAGGCATTCGGCGTTGTCAAGAGCGGCAAAGGCGATGAACAGACACATGCCGGTCGAATCGATGGCCGCTGTGGCGATCTGCAGATTACGCGACAACTCGACCTGGCCCTCCTTTGCCAATGGATCGATCTTGCCGCCGACACCGAGGATATTGGTGGC
>JAABQY010000239.1 GCA_011391225.1 Desulfobulbaceae bacterium
GTGAAAAAAATATCGCAAAATTTGCTGAACGAGGTTCAGTTCCTGATAATCATCATTTCAATGCTGATCATCATTGTGGTGGTGAGTGTTTCCATGTGGTCCGTTTCTTACTCCATGCTTAAAGACCTTCGGACCCGTGCCGTTGCCACTTCGGAAGAGCTGGTGTCTCTTCTTGAGCAACCCCTGTATAATGTTGATGACGAAGCTTCAGTGCGCATCGTCAGAGCCTTTCTTTCTTCCGGGAAAATCTCCGGAATTGACTTGCAGTCAAACGCCGGAGGCCCCCTTTTTTTAGACCTCAAAGGTCAAGATTCGGCGCGTATCCCGAAAATCTCGCGAACAATAGCAGCGCATGGCATGTCGCTTGGATCGTTTACCATCACTTTCAGCGATGAAGAGATCAGAAAGAGTCAAGAGATCAGTCTTATAATCTCTCTGGCTATCATCATTTCCGTGCTGGCTGCAAATATCGCCGCCAGTCGTTATATCGCCAGGCGGGTTCGGAAACCTTTCCTGGCAATTTTTTCAGCCATCGAAAAATTCTCCGAAGGGAGTTACCAGACCCAAATAGCACCGACCCAATATCGGGACATCAACACCCTGGTTTCTCTATTTAACGATATGGCCGACAAGATTCATATAAAGAATCAGGAACAAATGAAAGTTGAGCAAGATCTCCTTGCTGAACGCCAGTATCTGATCGATATCATAGATTTCCTGCCTGATGCTACCTTCATCATTGATACTGATAAACGGGTCGTTCTGTGGAACAGGGCTGCGGAGACAATGACCGGCACCAATCGAAATGACATTATAGGCAAGGGCGATTTCGCCTACGCAGAACCTTTCGTCGGAAAACGGCAACCGATCCTGATCGATTCGCTTGATGTTAAAAATGAAGAAGACGAGAGATTTTACAAATACATTAGGCGATCCGAAGCGGCAATCTACGCCGAATCCTATATCCCTCATCTGCGTGAAGGACATGGTGCGCATCTTTGGGGAGTTGCTGCCCCGATTTTCAATCGTTCCGGGGCACGTACCGGGGCGATTGAGATGATTCGTGACGTCACGGAACACAAACTGATCGAACAAGAAAAGATAGATCTGAAGGAACAGCTCCTGCAGACTCAAAAAATGGAATCAATCGGCAGATTGGCCGGTGGTATAGCTCATGATTTCAATAATATGCTGACTATCATTTTGGGCCATAGCCAATTAGCAATGATCGGTAAATTTTCCTCAGATTTGATAATTCCACATCTAAAAACAATCGAAGAAACCACGTACCGGTCCGCAGGCCTTGTCCGACAACTGCTTGCCTTTGCCCGCAAACAGACTGTTGCGCCTCGGTCCCTTGAAATAAATGAAACCATTGCAAACATGCAAACAATGCTGCAGCGCCTGATCGGGGAGGATATTGCCATCGCCTGGAAACCTGGGGAAAATCCCTGGACAGTATGGATCGATCCAAGCCAGGTAGACCAGATATTGATCAATCTCTGTGTCAACGCCCGGGATGCGATAGCCGGAGTTGGAAAGATCAGTCTCGAAACTGCTAACATTGTAGCCGATATGGATTATTGTCGACTCAATACCGAAAGTGTCCCGGGAGAATATGTCATGCTTGCCGTAAGCGATGATGGTTGCGGAATGGACAAGGAAACCATAGATCATATCTTTGAACCATTTTTTACCACTAAGCAGATCGGCAAGGGTACAGGTATGGGAATGGCGACGGTATACGGAATCGCCAAGCAGAACAAGGGCTTTATAAATGTCTACAGTGAACCCGGTCAAGGAACAACATTCAAGATTTATCTGCCTAGATTTACGGGCGAAAGGAAGGAAAATTTTGAGACCGAAAAACTGGGGGCCCCGATCTGCAAAGGAGAGACTCTTCTGGTCGTCGAAGATGATACCTTTATTCTTGGAATGAGTCGGCAGATGCTGGAACAACTCGGATACAAGGTGTATCTCGCCGATTCACCGAGCCAGGCAATTGTGCACATGCGGGATCACGGATCTGAAATTCAGTTGCTCATAACAGATGTTGTCATGCCGGGAATGAACGGCCGGGATCTGGAACACACTCTCAGATTTGCCAAGCCGGACTTGAAATGTCTTTTTATCTCCGGGTATACAGCCAATGTCATTGCCCACCACGGTGTCCTTGACAAAGATGTTTGCTTTCTGCAGAAACCATTTTCTCTTGAAGACCTGGCAAATAAAGTGCGACAGGCGTTAGAGCAACCCGCGGAAACACAACAACAGTAACAGAGAGCTACGGCTGGATGTAGGTTGGATTGCAGCTCTTTAATATATCACATCGATAAACCTTACATTTTCCAAACTGGAGGCCATGACAAATGGTTGAGCAACCGAACCGTCAAGCATTACTGGAACGGATAGCATTGCTGGAAAAAGAATCCGCACAGCGCGTGCGATTGGAGGCTATCAATGCCGCCTTGTTTCGTATCTCCGATGCAGTCATCACGGCTACTTCGAGGCAAGAACTCTACCGCACCATTCATTTGGCCCTGAGCCCCGTCATCGATACGTCCAATTTTTATATTGCTCTGTATGAAAAAAACGACGACAGTCTTGTTTTTGCATATATCGTCGATACAGTTGACACGTGTTATCCTCCGGTTATCAACGTCAGTAAAACGGCCTCCCTGACTGCTGCAGTCATTCGCAGTCAAACCCCCCTGCTGATACAAAAGGACGAAATCCTGGATTATCGGGCAAAAAGTGGTCTCATCAACCCGACCTGCACTCCCGCAGCTGTCTGGCTGGGTGCACCCTTGAAGACACCGCGCGGCACAATCGGCGTCGTTGCCGTCCAGAGTTATGAAAATGCGAACTGTTATGATCAGATGGATATGAATGTTCTAGCCTCGGTTGCCGATATGGTGGCCATTACTCTCGAACGCAAATACACGGAGGATGCTCTGCGGGAGAGCGAAGAAAAATTCCGCCAGATCATTACCACTGTCCGTGAGGGAATCCTGAGTATAAATGCAGACAGGCGCATAACCTTTGCAAACCCCTTTTTAGCTGAAATGTTGGGATATAAACTGGAGGAATTGATAGGGCAATCCTTAGCCATGCTTCTCTATGAAGAAGACCTGCTGGATTTTTCGCGTCGTCAGGATGAACGAGAAAAAGGCAAGATTGAGCAGTTTGAGCGTAGATATAAAACCAAGGACGGGCGAGAACTATGGGCCATCGTTTCAGCATCCCCGATGGTTGACGGCAAAGGCAGTATCATTGGGGCCTTCAGCACCATTACCGATATAACCGAACGGAAAAAAGTCGAGACGGCCTTGCAGGAGAAGAACCTTGAATTGCAGCAGGCTATGAACCAAATAAAAACTCTGCGGGGCATCGTGCCTATCTGCATGAATTGTAAAAAAATCAGGGACGATAAGGGTTACTGGAACCAGGTTGAGGTGTATGTACGAAACCACACTGAAGCGGAGTTCAGTCATGGGGTCTGTCCTGATTGTATTGTGAAGGTATTCCCCGAATATCCGCTAGACAGTTTAACCAATGACAACCTAACTCGAAAATAAATGTGACTCTATGTTTTTCTAATTATTTCAGAAAAACACCTTCGGAACAACAAATAGTACTCCTATGAATCCAAGGATACATAAAATTGTGATAACAGGGGACCGCTGTTGGTAAGCTGTCGTGGTTACCGCGGATATAGTAAAGATTGCCGGGGTAGACCAGTTTTAAGCGGAAAATGACATCCATCATGAGCATCGAAGCTGGGGTTTTTGTCAAGTGTCCAGCGGGGTACGCTGGCGACACCTTTTTCGGCAATGATCAAGGGCGGTTTGTCAAGGCTCTTGCGCACATAGACATTGAGACCGGCCCTATGCAGATAGAGCGCCATCTCTTTATACACCGCGACCTGTTGCCTGACCATTTCAAAGTTGAGGTTGTCATCAACGGGGAAATAGCCTTCGCTTTGTCGTGCCAGGCGTTGTTCATAGATTGTCGAAGACCGTCAATACTTCATCAATC
>JAABQY010000240.1 GCA_011391225.1 Desulfobulbaceae bacterium
GATACACAAGAAACCAGCCGCCCTCTTCTTTGATAAAAACGACTACGAGTTGCTCCGCATCGTCAACGATGTCATGGGCGGAAAGAACCTCTCCAAGAATCTGCGTTCCCTGCTGGTCGAACACATGCACCCGAACGGCATCAAGGAGATGGCGGCGGCCAGAGGCTTGCGCATTGCCTACGCCATTGCCAATCTGCTTGGCTCCTTTGAAGAGGGTAAGGCCGACGATCGCATTAAGTCTTTGCGCTCGCTTCGCGACGAGGTCTTTCTCTCTTCCTCCACCTTTCATCAGGTAAATACCGCACGAGCCTTGCTGCAGATCATGAAGGAGCTGCTGCGCAGCCGTGATAATGAAATGCGCCAATTGAAACTGGCCCATGATTTTCGCATGGTCTCAACCGGCAACCCCCGACTGGTGCGTAAGCAACTTGCCAAATATCATCTCCTGGAGATGCCCGAGGAGTCCAACCAGTTTACCTTCGATGATCATGTCCACGACGCCAATACTAAGGGCCGGAAATCCCCCACTCATCTCCTCATGGATGCCTGGATCAAAGGAATACGCCACCTCACCGTGGTTTATTACAATTATGTCAGTGCCGAGGTGGTTGAGGAGCTGATCGAATCCGGCCGGATTCTCGATATCCATGTTCAAGTCGGTATCGAGATATCAGCCCGTTTTCGCGATAAGTATATCCGTTTCACATGGGAACCACACGGCTTTATTGGTAACCAATCATTTCTCAAGTTCCTCCAGGAAGCGTCAGTCATAAAGCTGCTCGAACAGGGCCACCAGGTATCACAATATCAGCAGAGATATGTTTTCGACGTTTTGGATGTTTACAATAGCCGCCATCGTCAAGACCTTGGCCGTGACTTGGAGTTGACACTTCTCCCGCTCGAACGGCAAGAATTTCTCCGGTTCGTCGGGGCCGGGCAACCCTCTGTACTGCATTTGGCAAGGTTTATACACAACGATCTTGCTGCCAAAATGGATATAGAAGTTCAGTCGTTGTTGAAAGAACACCAACAGGCTGCCGGGGAAAGGAAAACCTCTTTGCAAAAACGTCTCGATATTTTTAAAAATTATTCTCTTGAGACTCTTATCGAGCAGTTCCTGTTGCCTTCCAGCAATCCGGAAGTCCATGATCCAGCGCATCCCGACGACGGTGTCGAGGTCCCCGAGTTGCTGCGGCTCAGTCCCAAGTCCCTGTTAGCCAAACTGCTTTCACTCCATTCCAGCTCCCGATTCACCCTCAATCTCAGCAACCTCACCATTCACGACACCCTGGAATTGTTGTACACCTGTGAGGGCATGATCAGCCATATCGAGACTTACAACCTCAAGACCGCCGCCCACGGGGTGACTGCCTGCCGGGGCCAGATATTGTTTGCCGGAGATGCAGTAGATATCAAAAGTCCCGAACAACATTACTGCTTGGTAAGTGATTTACAGCAAGCCCTCAACGAGGACAATGTCATCACCCTCAAGCGGGCAATCCGTGCCATCATCTGGGATTTTGAGGAACATCGCATTCAGCTGAAAAAATATATAAACCTTCTGCCCGCTGATAAGCAGAAGAAGGGAAGGTTGGAGGATGAGTATGGGCAGATGCTCGACAGGAAGGAAAAATTGCTGGATATTCTCTATGACCTTGAAACGTTTCACAACTATTACAAGAAACGGATTCTCGGTTCGCGGATAGGTTCCGGTTCGACCGGGCAATCCGACAATCAGTACGGCATGGGTTTGGTGGTCCTCGACACCCTGCCGGTCAGGGCGCAAAAAGCCATAAAAGAGAAAATTGCCGGCGAAAAAAGGTTGCTTCTGCCGGTCAGTGCCTTTCTGACCAAACATACCCACAGTCGACGACATGCATCTTCCGAAGGAAAGGGGCAGAGAACCTTTTGGGAAAAACTCCGGCTGGTAAAGGCCAGGGCCGACAAACCATTTCAGGACTGGAGTCTCGACGGTTTGCTGGTGCATCCGGGAAGGCCGGGAAACGTCGCCACTCTCGGCGGTATCAGCCGCAATGGTGATGGCGATAAAATCTTCACACATACAACAGTCGATGAAAAAATCGAAGAACCGTGGACTTACCTGAACACCAATGTAAAGAACACCCTGAAGGTGCTGTTCGGCTTTATCCCGGCCTTTCTCACCTTCAGCCTCACCAAAGACTGGTGGCTGCTTGCCTATTTTGGGGCCTTTATCTGGTTCGGTATCACCGGTTTTCGCAATATCATACAATCGGTGCTGGGGGGTGGCGGCTTGCGTCGTTCGCCCCTGTTGCCGTGGAATTCGCTGGTCAGCTGGAGCCGCATCTCCGACTCCCTGCTGTATACCGGTTTTTCCGTGCCTATTCTTGACTATCTGGTGAAGACTCTGCTTCTCGATCATACCTTCGGCGTGACGACTACCACCAACCCCATTCTCCTCTATGCGGTCATGGGCTTGGCCAACGGCATCTATATCAGCAGCCACAATATCTTCCGGGGGCTGCCGCGAGCCGCCGCCACCGGCAACTTTTTCCGCTCCATTCTGGCTATTCCTCTGGCCGTTTTGCTCAATTCGATCATCGGTCTTACACTGCAGTTAGGCGGTGTTCCTGACGTGGCGGACGGACTGCAGAAATGGGCGGCGGTCATCTCCAAGTTTGCCTCCGACTGCGTTGCTGCGGTCATTGAAGGGATGGCCGATCGGCAGACCAATATCCGGGCGCGGTTTGTTGCCTACCAGGCGAAGATCTCCCAACTCTTCTCGGTCTTTTCCCGCATGGAGCTGTTGTTTCCGGAAGAGGATGTCCTCGACATGCTGCAATCGCCGAAAATGGTCATGGAGACCCTCAACTACGAAGCCCGCGAACAGGAAAAGAGGATCATCGTCAACGCCCTCGATCTCATGTATTTCTGGATGTATCAGCCTCGGGCCGAGCGGGCTTTGGAGATTATTTTCCAGCAGATGACCAAGGAGGAATGGCTGATTTTCTACCGCTCACAATTGGTGCTGAAACGCTATCGAGAGATCAGCCAGGTCTTCGTTGACGGCCTGGTCGGGCGGAATTTTTCCAAGGCCCTGTCCTTTTATCTGGACAGGTTTGAGGAATATTTAAGTGATCTTGAGAAACTTGGCCGAAAGAAAGCATGAGGTCGGTTGGCCGAAAGACAGGAACCTGTCGTCAGGCTTTCGGAAAAACCGGGAAAATCCTGGGGGTTTTCCGAAAGCGGAGGACGAACGCTTGACTTCGCCTCTTCAAGCCATAAAGTACTTGGCAGTCAAGTGCAATCATTACATCAACGAAAAGGAGACTTTCATGCTGCACAAGAAAATGGCCCAGGCCCTGAATGAACAGATTAATAGAGAGATGTATTCGGCATATCTGTATATGTCAATGTCCTCCTATTCCAACAAGGTCGGACTGAAAGGTTTTACCAATTGGTTTATGGTGCAATACCACGAAGAGATGTTCCACGCCATGAAGTTCTACGAATATCTGCAACGCCAGGGCGAACAGGTGAAACTTGAGGCTCTGAAGACGCCACCATCGGAATTCACTTCTATGCTTGATCTCTTTACCCAGACGCTCACCCATGAGCAATACATCACCAGTTCCCTCAATGAACTGATGGATTTGGCCATCAGCAAGAAGGATCATGCCACGAAAATTTTTCTCGAGTGGTATATAACCGAGCAGGTAGAGGAAGAGGAAAACGACAACGACATTATTGTTGAGTTGAAACTCATCGGCGATGATCCCCACGCCCTGCTCATGCTCGATCGCGAGATGGCCACCAGGGTGGCAACGGTGCCCACCGATTTCAGCAAGGGTGTCGAAGCTGCTGCGAAGGCGGCGGCTGCCGCCTAGCTGACACCGGAGATTTCTTCATAGCGATTTCTTCACAACCGCAACAACCATGCCGGGGAAGGCTAGCAGCCACTTCCCGGCATTCTGTTTTAGGGCGAATGGCAGGGCGGAGTTCGTCTAAATCATTTTTTTTCCTTTGTGTG
>JAABQY010000241.1 GCA_011391225.1 Desulfobulbaceae bacterium
AGTCAGGGTTGCCGGCGACAAGATGGATGAGGCAATCTTGCAGTATATTAAGCGTAAACACAACCTGGCTATTGGTGAGCGTACCGCCGAGTTGATTAAGACCACTATCGGTAATGTAATGCCGGAAGAACCCTATGAAACCATGATGATCAAAGGGCGGGATCTGGTCTCCGGTGTACCCAAAACACTGCAAATCACCGCAGACGAAATACAGTCGGCGATTGCCGAGCAGGTAGATGTCATCGTCGAGGCGGTGCGGGTAGCCCTTGAGGTGACACCACCGGAATTGGCGGCTGACATCGTAGATAACGGCATCGTCCTCACCGGTGGCGGGGCGCTGCTGAAGAATCTTGATAAATGTCTTAAAGAGGCGACGGGAATGCCTATTATCGTAGCCGAAGACCCCCTGTCTTCAGTGGTTCTAGGGTCAGGAAAGGCCTTGGACAATCTTGATATCCTGCGGGAAGTGACTATCGAGTAATTGCTCGATCCGGCAATGTAATACCTATGCCGGCGCAGAGAATGCGCCGGTGCCTCACGTTCTGTTTTCTAAAGTTTTGATCCGTGCGAAAGAATACCAAAGCCAAACAGGGTCGATCGATCGGTACTACCATCAGAATCCTGGTACTGATAACGATTTTGCTCGTTGTCGGTTTGCTGTTGCTTGCCGCCATGCTCGGTGGTCGGTTTGGCCCACCTCACCAGTTCACCCTTGATTTTATCGGGCCTTTACAGAGTGCAGTTACCCGAACATTCGCGGGCATCGTTAACCTGAAAAGTGATTACATCGCTTTACTCAATGTGCGGGCTGAAAACAAACAAATGCAGGCACAAATCGACAAGTATCTCACTGAACTTGGCGAATATCGAGAAGGGTACAGTACATATCGCCATCTTCAGGAGGTGCTTGCTTTAAAAGATAAATTGACATTTAAACCCATTGCCGCCCGGGTGGTAGGGAAAGAGCCGGCATATTGGTATCAGACAATTGTTGTTGATCGAGGGAAAAAGGACGATATCCTGGAGGGGATGATCGCTCTCGCCCCTGGTGGGGTTGTCGGGCAGGTCATGCATACGGCGGAAAATTATTCGAAAATTCTCCTTGCCAATGCTCCCAGTAGCGCCATCGACGCCATGGTTCAGAAAAACAGAACCAGGGGCATCTTGAAAGGCGCAGGGGAAAAGGGGTTTGTGTTGCAATATGTTCTAAAAACCGCCGATGTGGAGGTAGGGGATTATATCGTCACAGCCGGCATTGGTGGTGTCTTTCCAGCCGGGATAGCACTCGGCAAGATTTCCAGGATCGAGAAGAAGCAGCGTGGAATGTTCCAAGAAATTGAGGTGGAACCGCACATTGATTTTCAAAAACTGGAATATGTTTTGCTCGATCCTACAGATCGCAAAGCGGTTTTGGATTCCATGAACCTGACGCCAAAGAGGTAGTTTCGGGAATGCTGGTTTTTTTATTTTGGGCCTTAGGTATTGTGTTAATAGTCGCCCAGACCACCCTCCTTGAATATTTGCCGCTGTGGTTGGGCCGCCCGGATTTGGTCTTTGTTCTGGTTGCCTTTATCGCCTATCGCTTTGCCTGGATTCCTGGAATCGTCTTGGTGTTCGTTTTAAGCTGGGTCCTCGATGTCATTGCCGGTATCTATTTGGGATTGTATCCTTTGGTGTGTCTTTTGGTGTTCACTGCACTGAAAACGCTGACGAATAAAAGCCCTGTCAAGGAATCCACCTATCAAATACCGCTCGTGGGCTTGAGTTATTTCCTCATGCAGATCTTCTTTTATTTTGTGTATTCTCTCTTCTTGCCGGATATGCTCCCGGAGTGGTCATGGCCTGGAACTCTGCAAAGAACGATTCTCGTGGTTCTCGCGGCAGTTCCGTTGTTTATCCTGTTTAACCGATTATATGAATACATCCTCACACGTCGTCTCCGCAGTAAACCACCTAGGAGGCGCTCTCAGCGAGCAATATGACTCAAGAAGAAGATACGGGTCTGAAATTAGCTTTCAAGGATATTGAGGAAATTGAAGAAAGAGATGACGCTGCCCTCGACCTGTTGAAAAAGAGGCTGCTCGGAGTGGCGGTAGTCGTTCTCTTTTTTTTCGTGGTGATTGTTCTCAGGCTCTGGAATCTGCAGATAACCGAAGGCCCGGAATATGAAAAACGATCCTATGGCAACAGGGTCAGGATCAGGCAGGTGGCGGCTCCACGTGGCCATATCCTTGACCGGAACGGCCGAGAGATCGTCACCAACCGCCCTTCTTTCGATGTCCTGCTCATCCAGGAAGACTCTCACGATATCGGTGATGTCCTGAAACGGCTGGCTCCGATACTTGAAACCGATGTTTCCGATTTGTGGGCGAAAGTTCGTGAGGCCTCAAGCAATCCTCGCTACATGCCGGTGCGCTTGAAAGAGGATGTTAACTGGCAGACTCTGGCCTATTTGGAAAATCATAACCGGGAGTTTTCCGGTGTCCGCATAGAGGTGCAGCCGGTTCGAGTGTATCACTACGACGATCTCGCAGCAAACACTATCGGCTATCTTGGAGCAATTTCCAAGAAAGAGTTGGATGAGGCTGATAAAAATTTATATTCCGGCGAAGATATCATCGGCAAAAAGGGTATCGAGAGACTTCGTGAGAAAGATCTTCGAGGGACTAAAGGTCAGAGTTATTCCGAGGTTGATGCCAAGGGATTTGAGCAAAAACAATTGAAAACCGTCGAACCCCTTTCCGGTCGAGAAATCCGCTTGACCCTTGATGTTGATTTGCAACAAATCGCCGAGAGCTATATGGCAGCCGGCGAAAAGTCCGGGGCGGTTGTGGTCATGGAGGTGAACACCGGCCGAGTGCTGGCCGCCGTTTCCGCCCCGAGCATCCACATCAAGGAATTCATCGGTGGGATTTCCCAGGAAGAATGGAAGGCCCTGCTCGACAACTCCAAACACCCACTCATTAACAAAATTGTGCAGGGTACCTATCCGCCAGGGTCAACCTACAAAATGGTGACGGCTTTGGCGGGGCTTGCCAAAGGTGTTATCGACGAGAACACCACGTTTTTCTGTCCAGGCTCCTATTTTTTTGGTAACAGAACGTATAATTGCTGGAAAAAAGGTGGGCATGGTTCGGTAAGTCTGAACAGGGCGATTAGTGAATCCTGCGATGTCTATTTTTACCAGGTCGGACAGCGGGTGGGGGTGGATGGCCTGGCGGAATTTGCCCAGAAACTTGGACTTGGGGCAAAAACCGGGGTGGAGATGGAATATGAGAAAGAGGGGTTGACTCCGACAAAAAAATGGAAATTGAAAAACCGTAAAGCCAAATGGCAGGACGGAGAAACGCTTTCTGTGGCCATAGGTCAGGGTTATAATCTGGTAAGTCCGTTGCAACTCTGTGTAATGACGTCGGCTTTGGCTAGCGGCGGCAGGGCCTACAAACCAAAGCTCGTCGAACAAGTGGTGGATATCGAAGGGGCTATTGTCGAAAACTTTCAGCCGGAATTAGTAAGTCAGGTGAATGGCTTAGACAAATATTTCAAGCTTATTAAAAAAGGCATGGAGGAAGTTGTCCAAGGTAAGGCGGGAACTGCCCGAAATGTAGCTATTCCGGGTCTGCGGATTGCCGGGAAAACCGGTACCGCACAAGTCGTGCGCCTTGCCCAATATCGTGGTCTGAAAGAGGCGGCTATTCCCTATGAATATCGGGACCATGCCTGGTTTACCTGTTATGCACCGGCTGATAATCCGGAGATTGCCGTGACTGTTCTTGTGGAACATGGATTACACGGAGGGTCCGGAGCAGGGCCAATAGCCAGAGCTGTGTTGAATCAATACTTTAATGGGAAATCCGGCGTAAATGACCCGAGCAAAATGATGCCAGTGGTCATTGACCCGGATGATGGGACAATAGAATGATCCGTATAGACAGAAGATTGTTTGAGCATTTCGATATGGTGCTGATGCTGCTGATCTTTTTGGTATGCATGATGGCT
>JAABQY010000242.1 GCA_011391225.1 Desulfobulbaceae bacterium
GGTACTTCAAGCGAAGTTGAGGGAATGTAAAATAATAACATGACTATTGTATGTTATGTGTTTGATTCATGGGTTGCGAATCGGCAGTCAAAGAGAGCTATCGGAACCTCGAATTGGCTCTGGACGAGCGACTGAGGCGTTTGTTTGTAGCATCTGCACCAATTTTTAGTTCAGTAACGTCCATAGCAGTGCATTAAGCCCGTAAATCAACCCAGATTTACGGGCTTTTTTGTTGCCTTTTCTTCCATACTCTTCCCAAAAAGTCCGTTGACATCCACGCCCCTCTCACTTTTGTCCTTGAATATGAGCTTGATCGGCACCTTTTCGAGACCGAGATGGTCATAGCGATACTCGAATTCATCAAAGTGATTATCGAGTAATTGCCACAACGGTGATTGCCGAGGCTCTCTGCCCCGGTATACCTCGGCCTTGCTGCTTGTATCCATTGCAATCCCTTTGTGCTGTTGACAAAGGCTACAATGTAATTGGCAATACAGATATATTTTTAAACGGCGAACTCTCTTGACCCTCCCCTATATCTCCAACCAATCCACGCCCATTATCCAGGGGAAGAGATGTCTCTTGGCAACCTTAACTAACACACTGGCTTTCCTCTGGAAGGCTTTTATATATTGGGCTTGCCGCTAATTAGCTGCAAGCCTTTTTTTATTCCCGCCCTCTTCAGAGTTGTTACTCACATTCCCCACCTTTTTTGTTCATCTCGGCTAATTTTCAACAAACGTAACAAAGACGTTTCTCTGACATACTTACACAGGAACAGCGTCCGGTGCATATCGACGAGTTAGTCAAGTTGCTCAAGGAGCGACATCACCCATTGGCACAGCAAGGGCCACCGACCGGATCTGAAACAGTTTATGATCAAGATGCTGTACGTTGGCCGTAATATTCCTATCCTGGCAGGATTGTATAGACGGCAACACCACCGACAAGACGGTCAACAACGAACTGCTGAGTCGTATCTCCAGGCGCATGGAAAACATAAACTCGCGCCCGGCGCATATCTTTATATTGCCGACGCCGCCCCACAACGTTCATGATACGGTTAAATAAATCCCACTGTAACAGAAAAATAGGATTAGCTACGAATTATTGTGAGGGTTAGCGGGTAGTTTCTTTTGGCATCGGACTTGATCTTGAAGAGAAAACCGGCAAAAACACAACGATTGTTGCTCAGCTATAGGGTCTATGGTAAAGAACTCAATTGATTGCACATAGCCGCGGAAAATTGTTTCGAGATACCAACCCAGCAGATTTTTGAAAAGGAGAGCTCATGATTAAAAAAATCGTACTACGCGATGATGAGATGCCCACCCAATGGTACAATGTTGTTCAGGACCTGCCAGGTGGCCTGTTGCCGCCGCTCGATCCGGAAACAAAGCAACCGATGGGACCTGAAAAACTTGCAAAAGTGTTTCCCATGGGACTGCTTGAGCAGGAAATGTCCACCGCCCGCTTTATCGACATCCCCGAAGAAGTCCAGGAGATCCTCAAGATCTGGCGACCGTCACCGCTGGTCAGGGCCTCGAACTTGGAGAAGGTTCTCGGCACCAAGGCCAAGATCTTTTTTAAAAATGAAGGCGTCTCCCCGGTCGGCTCGCATAAACTGAACAGCGCCGTGGCCCAGGCCTATTACAACAAGAAGGAAGGGGTCAAACGGCTAACCACCGAAACCGGTGCCGGACAGTGGGGCAGCGCCCTCTCTCTCGCCGCTCACAAATTCGGCCTGGAATGCAAGGTGTATATGGTGAGGGTCTCTTTTGATCAAAAGCCCTACCGAAAATCAATCATGCAGACCTTTGGCGCAACCGTCATCGCCAGCCCAAGCACCGAGACCAAAACCGGTCGGATGATCCTTGAGCAGATGCCGGACACCCATGGCTCTCTCGGCATTGCCATCTCTGAGGCGCTAGAGGATGCATCATCGCGAGAAGACACCAAGTACGCTCTTGGCTCGGTCCTCAACCACGTTATCCTTCATCAATCGATAATCGGCCTTGAGGCCAAGAAACAAATGGAGATCGCCGGGGAATATCCTGATGTCATCGTCGGCTGCTGCGGCGGCGGCTCGAACTTCGCCGGTCTGGCCACCCCCTATCTCCCCGATTTCCTGGATGGCAAGAAGATCCGCTTCGTCGGCACCGAGCCAGCCTCTTGTCCGTCGCTCACCGCCGGCAAACTGGCCTACGACTTTGGCGATGTTGCCCAGACGACTCCGCTCCTCTATATGTATACCCTTGGCCACGACTTCATTCCGCCGGGCATCCATGCCGGTGGCCTGCGCTATCACGGAATGTCTCCAATCGTCTCGGCCATGGTGCGGGAAAAAATCGTCGAGCCGATGAGGCTGCAGCAGTTGGAGTGTTTTGAGGCAGGCGTGCTGTTTGCCAAGGCAGAAGGGATTATCCCGGCCCCGGAAACCTGCCATGCGATTCGCGGCGCCATCGTCGAGGCCATGAGAAACCCTGCGGAACCCAAGACCATCCTCTTTAATTTCTCCGGCCATGGTCTGATCGACATGGGTTCGTACGACAAATACTACGCCGGGCAACTGCAAGACTATGATTATCCGGCCGAGGCGATAGCCAAATCAATGGCCAATCTGCCGAAAATCTGAATCCTACCCCGGTGTTATAACGAGCCAGGGCCCGTTAACTGTGCAGGTTAACGGGCCCTGGCTCGTTTTATACGATACTGATGACAAGTTAGTGCCTTAGAAATTCATTTCTTGTTTTTTTAGAATGAATTTCGTGAAGATACTTATCCCGTTTATCGGGGTTAGAAAGTATAGCGAAGAGCTACCGAGAAAAGGGACGATGTCTGATCCATCCCAGCACCGTCAGCAAAATAATAAACTACCCCTTCATTCTGGTAATGCCACTCCGAATCCCCCTGCATCATATCATATCGCTGATAGCTGTAGCCCATATCAATGGCAAAATGCGGGTTGATAAGATAGCTGCCGGATACATCGAAGACGATCATATCGCCATCTTGGACTTCATCGTAGGTGACCAGATTACGGAGATAATGGTAGTCGGTGGCCTCACCCTGAGCAATCGGTGAGTAGATAAAACGGCTGCTCAGTTCGAAAGGACTGAATTTGGCGGCAAAGCCCAAGCCGAAATAGAGTGTAGTGAAGGTCTGTTCGTAGCCGATTGTGGCAATATTGTCGGAAATGGCCCCTGAGGTATCGCGGAATCCTCCCTCCGTATAGACATACTCACCGCCGTAGGCCTCCCAGCCGAAATTGTCACGTTTATATCCGGCTATGGCTTTCAGTGCCACAATCTCGGTTCGGACAAAGGAGAATTCGACATTGACATCCATTATGCTTGCTGCGGTGACATCGGTATTCTCATGTTGCGACCATTTGGTCCAATCCAATCCCCGGATTTCCCAGTCATAATCGTTCATGGTGCCTTCCCCGTCAACGGCCTGGATCCAGCCATTAAAATTTACCGCCATCCAATCGCGAACCTTCAGCGATGCCCCGAATCCGACCATGAACTGATTGTCAATTGCCCAAGTCAACTCGCTGGCCTTGTGGTTCCCAAGGGACGGCCAGTATACCACTTCCTTGGATTCTCCCGTCAAATATCCGGCTCCCATTTCAAGGCTGAAAGAGACCGGAGAGGAGGGCTGTTCCACTACCATTTTCCCGCTTTGGCCGGGTGCAACGGCCACCGGCCCGGCTGCCGTTGCAAATGGTGTCCACGAACACAGCAATAAAGATGCGCCAAACAAACTTGCGCTTTGGATAAGCAATTTTTTCGATTTCATTCTTCCTCCGGCATGAATGGTTATTGAGGAGCTACACTTTCAAGGCGCATTGTATTGTACAATATTGGTTATCGTTTGCCAAAGGTTACAACATAAAATTTGCCAGGCTGCAAAACCGACATGCATCGCTGCCTTGAAAAATAATTGCCGATCCTTACAATTACTGAAATAATGGAGGTAGTTAT
>JAABQY010000243.1 GCA_011391225.1 Desulfobulbaceae bacterium
TCTTGTGGCGGGTCAGGCAAAGCGCCGCATCCAAGGCCTTGTTTACATCAACATGGGCATGTTCCACCCCCGATTCCCGGGCAAAGGAGAGCAGTCCGGACACGATATTCCCCACACGCTCCAGTTCCCTGGACATGAGCCGCAGGTGGCCTTTGAATTCTTCCAGGGACTTCTCTGGTGGGGGACCGGCGGCCAAAATGTCCTGCATATACCCGCAGAAGGTCATAAGGCCCTGGATAGGGTTGTTGATTTCATGGGCAACGCTTGCCGCCAGCTTGCCGAGAGAGATCATCCGGTCTTCCTGGATCATCTGCTGGACATTGGATTTGAACTCTTTGGTCTTCTTGTTCCAACGACCCGAAAATTCATTGGTAACATCCCGCCAGAACTCGATCACCTGTGTGACATCACCGGCATCATTCTTGATCGGATAGGTGCTCAGGTCGCAGTACATAGGTTGACCGTCCGGTCCCGGATGGTCATGGATGACATGGACATCCTTGCCGGTCCTCATGGTTTCAAGCATGGGACACTTCACCCCGGGAAAGGCACTCGAACAGGGGGTGTTGAGCCCGTGGGAAATTTCATGGCAATGGGCGCCGATGACTGTATCCTTGGCCTTTTTCACCTTATTGAGATAGGCATCGTTGGCATCAATAATGGTGAAATCAGTATTGATAAAAACAATGCCCGCCGTGCTCTGCTGGATCAATAAGCTGGAAAACGTCTTCTCGGCGATGAGCCGCTGTTCGTTTGACTGCAGCCACTGGCTCACCACATGCACGAAGCTGCGCACTATCCTTTTGTTTTTGAACTCAAGAACGCCGACACCCTTAGGTCGTAAACGGATGAGTTCAAGGAGCACATGCTGTGTGCCGGTCAGTTCCAGGACAATATCAAGCTGGTCGATATTCAGCAGATCGTGGAGATTGTCGGTGGTATATATCCCCATCTGTTGGGCAAGCAGCATCCCCTTTGCATCGGGATTTTTATCGCACACCCCCAGTATTTTGATTTTGTAAATAGGAGAGGGACTATTCTGGATCAGGTCGAGGAAAAAACGGCAGTCCCGGCCGCCGCCCACCATGGCAATATTAATGGAAAACCTATCATTCACACCGTCCTTTGGCATTTTGTTTTTTGTTCTCATCTAACACTCCTTACGGTTTGCCTTAAGGTTCCGCGGCCCCCCAGGATTACACGGCAAAATTTATCCGATAGATTGGTGACTATAAGGATGTGGCGACAGAACAGTCGTAGCGTCTTTAGACCAGGTTGCCCAGAAATCATAAAGCGAAGACGAATGATAACTTGGTGAATCGAATGACTACAGATTTTGCCCTTTTATTAGTCCAAGGTACCGTTAAAAATAATTTATCATCAAAGAGGAACTTAGTAAAGGTGTTCGCGAAGTTTACGGCTTTCTGCAGTCAGAAGATTCTGTTATTGTGCCGAGAGAATACGTTATATTTATCCATATGTCGGCAGGCTATTCGAGGAAATAGCCCTCTCATATGAACGTATGTGTTTTCTTCAGGGATAATTAAAATCCCGGTAAACGGGGCTCAGGAACTGTCCCAGTTATTAATTTCACTGTAAAAATAATTGCCAAAGCCGTCGATAAAAATATCTGATCCGATTGTTGCAGCTCTGCCATTTTACTTGGGATACAGCACATGAAAGAAATTGTAGTTATCGCCCCTATAGCGTCCATGCCTGAGGTCGCCCGACGGGTAGTTGAGGAAAATGGCTACAGCAACGTCGAAATCATGGGTGGTAATCTTAACCTGTGGAAAGGTGTTGAGGCCGCGCGGCACGCCATCGACGATGGTGCAAAGGTTGTTATTTCCCGAGGCGGGACCTATGATCTGATCAGGTCAGAGTTCGATATACCGGTTGTTGAGGTAAAGGTTACCGCGTTTGATCTCATTGACAGTTTCAAGGCTGTGAAAGCAGCGGGAGAAACAGGGCCTATTGGCATCATAGGGTATAAAAATGTCATTTCAGGTGCGGATGTTGTGGCTGAAGTGATGGGTTTGAAAGCGGTTTGTTTCGAGATGACGGAGAAGTGTGACATTACCGTCGAAGTAGAAGGACTGATAATGCAAGGAATCCGCGCGTTTGTTGGGGACGGTAACGTTCAAGACGCCGTTGCCAGGCACAACTGTAAAACCTTTCTGGTTAATTCGGGTTACCAGGCCTTGCAAAATGCCATGCAAAATGCCAATGGCATTTTACATGCCTCCAAGCAGCAAAAGGAAAAAGCGCAGCAATTTTCTACAATTATCGATTTTGTGCATGACGGGATTATCGCAATTGACAATTTGGGTTGTATTACTGTCTTTAATAGTACCTCGGAAAAGATTACCGGTTATAGCAAAGAAGATGCTTTGGGGAAGAAGATAACAGAAATTATTCCTGAAACGAGATTACTCAACGTTCTCGAAACCAAACAGCCGGAAATTGGTGATATTCAATGGCTCGACGATAAAACGGTCGTTGCCACGAATCGAGTGCCGGTAATTGTCGATGGTGAAGTTCGTGGTGCGGTGGCGACCTATCAGGACATCACTGAGGTGCAGAAACTTGAGCAGAATATTCGTATTCGACTTTCCGATAAAGGTTTTTTAGCGCAATACAACTTTGATGGAATTGTCCACAAAAGTGCTGTGATATCCGAATGTATCAGGACCGCCAAAAAATTTGCCCAGTACGATACTTCCGTGTTGATCTGTGGTCCTTCTGGTGTGGGTAAAGAGCTTTTTGCGCAAGGTATTCACAACTGCAGTCAGCGCAAGAACTCCCCCTTTGTGGCAATCAATTGTGCGGCCCTCCCCGAATCATTGATCGAAAGCGAACTCTTTGGATATGTCGAAGGATCTTTTACTGGGGCAGCCAAGAAGGGCAAGGCTGGATTGTTCGAAATGGCTCACGGGGGAACGATCTTTCTCGACGAGATCAGCGAACTGCCGTTACTTCTTCAGGGCAGATTGCTGCGGGTCTTGCAGGAAAAACAGGTTATGCGTATCGGCGATAATAAGCTTATCCCGGTGGATGTCCGAATTATATGTGCGACTAATCGTGACCTGCGTAGTCTTGTCAGTCAGAATTTGTTCCGGGTTGACCTGTACTTCAGGGTCGCCATCCTTGGTTTGTTCATACCACCACTGAGTGAGCGAGTGGAGGACATCGAACTTTTGAGTAAGTACTTTGTTGAGGAGTATGGACGTCGGTATCATAAAGGTCGAATGACGCTTGCTACGGATGCTCAAGAATATCTTCGCGGCTATGCTTACGAGGGTAATGTCCGCGAGCTGCAGGGCATGATCGAGCGTGCGGTTGTGGTATGCGAAGGAAAGAAAATCACTGTGCGCGATTTGATGGTTATGCCTGGTGCTGCTTTTGCCGCGCAGACTGATGGGTGCGGCTTCTCTTTTTCCGAAGGGCAAAGTCTCAAAAGTCTGGAAGATGAATATATAGAGTACGTTTATAAAAAAACCAAGGGTTCAATAAAGGAGTGCAGTGCGGTATTGGGAATTGATCGTACGACACTTTGGCGGCACATCAAGGAAAAACGCGGAATGTCGGTTCCGTGAGACTGACGGAGTCGCTCTGGATTCTGATAAATCGCCTGTGAAGATATCTTCACAGGCGACAAGGTGTTACAGCAGCAACTGGCGAATACTCAAAATCAGCCTGCGTGCTCAGCGGGCTCATCTTTGGCATCGATGCCACGGCTCTTCTGCCATTTATCAAAAAGAATAACGGCAAATGGGCACATGATAGCGGTCGACAAAGTAGAGATAGAAATCTGTAAGGTGGCGATGGCGACGACGTCTTTGTATTGCTGTGCCTCAGCCGCGCTCATCATGCCTGCAGCAGCGGCCGCAGCTGCAGCCGTAGCGATAGCGACAGGTGTGCCGACAGCGTTCCCTGCCGTTGATGCTTCGGCCACGGGTGCAATCATGCTCTT
>JAABQY010000244.1 GCA_011391225.1 Desulfobulbaceae bacterium
AGCAGGCGTCCCGTAGAATCGATGGTGACGTCGTTTATTATTGATCCGCTCCCTTCTAAAGACATTATGGCTTGGCCTTTTTCCCCGAAAGACTCATCAATCTTACCACTCTTATCCAACCACAGGAGACCGGCTTTGGCGATACCATCTGCTGCAAATGAGCCGGCTGTCACTATTTCTCCATCAGCCTGAAGAACAATCGACTTGAGTACAACATCATAGTCGTACTTTATCAGAGACACACCGACGTCTCCGAAATCTTTATCATATTGCCCGTCCCCAGTCAGTTTCACCACGATTCCATAGGTTGCCGCAGCGGCAGCTTTCGTTACAGTACCGGCAACGAAGATTGACCCTTCGGTCGTCGTTTTCACCGCATAAGCATTGGCTTCACCATCTTTTATCGGTAAAAGCAGCTGTCCATTATCGGCAAAGGTTTTGTCCTGGAACCCCTCCGTAGTCAAGCGCAGTACAACTATGTTGCGTTCTCCGCCGGTGGTTGAACCGGCAACGACTATCATTCCATCGCTCTGAATTGCCAGGCTTCGGGCAGCGGTATCACCGCTGCCAATGCTCTCAGTGAAAATGCCGTCATTATTGAACTCCTTGTCTAGTTCACCGGTTGGCAGGTATCGGGCTACAGCAAGGTTTTTGACCGCACCGTTATAATATTGACCGACGACCACGATTTTCCCATCGGCCTGCGGGGCTAAGGCAAAAATCTCATCGTCACCTTTCAGGAAATCCTTGGAAACAAAACCATTCTCGCCAAAGGTAGTATCAAGCTGCGTCGCTGCCCAACCTGCATCGATAAACAGCGTGAAACCGAGGGAAATAACAGCCAGCCAGCCCAAAAACTTTTGTGTCTGTCTCATTGCCATCCTCATTTATCTAAAATTTTTGGAGATACTCAACTGCAGCCCCTAGCTGATCATCTGATTCATTTCAAAAATAGGTAATAAAATTGAAAGAACTATGAATCCCACAGCCAAGCCCATAATAACAATCATCAAAGGCTCGATCAAAGATGTCATGCCGAGAATAGCAATTTCCACATCTCTTTCATACGCTTGCGACACCTTTTTCAGCATTCCTTCAAGATTACCGCTCTGTTCGCCTACCGCTATCATCTGAACAAACATTGGCGGGAACCATTGCGAATTGGAAAGTGCCATGGTCATGCTCTGGCCCTTCTGTATCTGCTCCATCGCCTCATCAATTACCTTCGAAACATGAACGTTATCCACCAGCGCCTGGACAATCTGCATCGACATCATAAGTCCAACACCGCTTTCCAACAAACTTCCCAAAGTAGAGGAAAATCTTGCAAGAATGACCTTCTGAGCCACCGGTCCCAAAATAAACACCTTCAGTTTGACGTAGTGCCATGCCTTCTTTCCAGGCGGCTTCCTGACGAGATACCGCACACCTGACAAAATACCAATTGTAAATATAAGTACAAGCCACCAATACATCTTGAGAAAATCACTCAAGCCGATAAGAAAAAGTGTCGGCAGAGGCAACACTCTGTTCATTTCGTTGAATACCTGGGTAATATTGGGGACAATATAAGTGATGAGGATAAAGAGGATTGCCGACCCGATAACCCCCATAAAAACCGGGTAGATTAACGCCGCCCTGAATCTCCCTTTCAAGGTCTCCTGTTTCTCAGCAAAATCAGCGAGACGCTCAAGAACAATATCTAAAGTTCCCGATGCTTCACCGGCGCGGACCATATTGATAAAAACCGAGGAAAATATTTTCGGATGCTCGCCCAGGGCGTTCGTTAAACTATTCCCTTCATTTACCGTCCCTTTGATTTGCGCAATGATTTTCTTTAGTGCCGAATTACGTGTTTGCGCGACAAGAGATTCGAGTGCTTGAACCAGGGGTATGCCGGCACCCAACAATGTTGCCAGTTGTCGGGTCATGATACTGACCTCTTCCGACTTGACGCCTCGAAATAGAGTAAAACTCTGACCATGACCAGCGGATTTGGTCGGCCCCTTGGTTGTCACGGTGATTGAAACAGGATATTTACCCAGCGAACGTAGTCGTGCTCGTGCTTGAGCTTCGCTATCTGCATCAATTATTCCCTTGACATTCTTACCTTTTGCGTCAAGTGCTTTATATTCAAAAACTGCCATGCCAATTCATAATGAATTTTCAGATCAACCGCGAGATCACATCATCCAACAACAATACAGAGTATTTGTTGGAGAAGTATACCATGCTAACAGTATCTAGAAACTAATAAAAAGGTGTTATCAATGTGTATCGGTATAATGAGAGATGGATTTTCAACAAATTCCTGAAAATCCGTCTTAAACGGCGGGCGGTCAATGCGGAAGAAACAATGTTTATCGGGGGATAGTTCCAGAGGAATGATTTTCTGCCGCTTTCAGTCCTTCAAAATGGCTGTGAAACGAATGACAGAAAATCATTCCTAATGGAACCTTCACCCGATGGCCGGGCTTACGAGAAGGTATGACACTTGACGCAAGCCAGCCCTTTATTAATATGTTTGCTATGCCCACTGCTGCTCCATGATTTGCTTTCGTGACAGCTACTGCACAACACGTTCTGTGCCTTGACCAAGCCGGTCGGATCGCTGGTATGACAACTGCTGCAGGAAATATTCTTGCTCCGATGCGTTTGATGCATGGGTTCCCATTGCGCGGTTTTGCTGCTATGGCAAAGGGTACATGAACGAACCTTTGCCGGTACCTCATGGTAGCCAAGAGCATTAAAAGGCAGCATGCCTGCCCCGTCGGCGGTGGAGCCGGAGCCACTATGACATGCAACACAGGCCGGAGCCTTTGCTTTCGGTTCAACGCCATGGGTGATAAGCATTTCGGCATCCGTTTCGACCAACGAATATTTGCCCGTCATGCCTTGCTCTGCCATACCTTTTTTTACCGCCAAATCAAAATCTCCGGTCATGAACATCCACATGATGACCGGCGGGACGATCTTGCCGCTTTCATGCAGCGGCATAAAGGAAAAATGCCGCTTGATAGGAACAATATACGATTTGCCGTCAAACGGTGCACCATTCGCCTTGGCCATGGGATACACACCCCTGCCGTCCGGCTTTATGGTTTCTCCGACATTGTATACTGAGGATGTGCCGTCAAACCACACATACTCGGGTTTCACAAAAGACTGACGAACCTCCTCGCCGACAAACCCGCCTTGCCCTGAGCAGAAAGCCGCATTCCAGACAGGAGTTTTCCAGTCTCTGGACATTTCAGTTGCGCCACCCTTGGCATATTCTTTGATATGGCAGACCTGACAGCTCACCTGCCCTTTGGCATGGTTGTTTAATGTGGCATTGGAGTGCGGTGCCGCGGTGTGACAAGACTTGCATGTCGGTGCGGCTGCTTCCGTCTGCCGGAGGTCGATACCACGCCCGGCGATCTTATGATTCAGGGCGGAGTGACAGCTCGTGCAGGTGAGGTTGGCACCAGCTTTAGCAAGATGGACATCTTGGTCAACTGTTGCAGTTGCAGAATTGATCCCCATGTCCCCGCGCTTGGTCCAATCGCCGCCACCGGCTGTGGCATGACATCGCAGGCAGGACTTGGTTGTCGGCAAATGCACGGTTCTGGCCACATTGATTATGTTGGTGCCGGCGGGCATTTTACCATAGTCGGGAACTGTAGTGTAGTTGCCCTGCGCATCCTCTTTGCCGAACACATAGGTTTTTATTTGACCAAGAACATTCGTCACAGTTTGTACGTTATTCGGGTCGGTGACAAACTTCCTTTGATATGTGTCACTATGACACATCAGACAATCAACATCCGCGGCCTTTGCCAGATCAGGAGCATTGCCGTCGGCGCGCACATGGCAGGTAAAACATGCCGATTCCGAAGACATTGCATAAGTACAGAAGGTGTTTATGCCACCCTTTGCTTTTCCCCGCTCCGTACCGTCTGT
>JAABQY010000245.1 GCA_011391225.1 Desulfobulbaceae bacterium
AGGCCGGCGAAGGCACCGGTCTCGGGATGTGGATGACCTATGAACTGGTGAAAAAATACCGTGGCCATATCTCTCTCGAAAGCCGGGAAGGTATGGGCACCAAGGTGTCAATCCTGATACCGGAGGGAACATGAGCAAAAGCATTTTGGTGGTCGAGGACGAAAAAATCCTGCGTATTTCCCTGACCGATGCCCTGAAGACTGAGGGCTATACGGTTTTCCCTGTGGCCGACGGCAATGAGGCCCTGGTTGCTCTTGCTGAAGGCGATTTCTCGCTGGTAATAACCGACATCCGCCTGCCGGGGGCAAGCGGGGTGGATATCCTCCGTAAGAGTCTCACCGAAGCGCCGCTCACTCCGGTGATCATGATGACTGCCTACGGCAGCATTAAGGATGCGGTTTCGGCCATCCGCTCCGGCGCCTTTGACTATATCACCAAACCTTTCGACCTCGACGAGATGCTGGTCACCGTCGCCAAGGCCCTGGAAATCCAGTGTATCGCCGAAGAAAATATCCGTCTGAAAAAAGAACTGAGCAGCTATTACGGCGCCCCGAATATCATCGGCGAAAGCAAAGCCATGCAGGCAGTCTTCGCCCTGCTCGGCAAAGTCAGCAGAACCGCCTCAACGGTCCTCATTCTCGGGGAATCGGGGACGGGCAAGGAGTTGATCGCGTCGAACATCCATTACCAGAGCGCGAGAAAAGATAAACCGATCATTCGCGTCAATTGCGCGGCGCTCCCTACCGAGCTCATCGAGAGCGAGCTGTTTGGTTATGAAAAGGGTGCCTTTACCGGGGCCGGTGCCAGAAAACCCGGCCGGTTCGATCTGGCCGACGGCGGCACCATTTTTCTTGACGAGATCGGCGATTTGCCCCTCCTTACCCAGACCAAGATTCTCCGGGTTTTAGAAGATCGAACCTTCGAGCGCCTCGGTTCCACCGGCTCGGTAAAGGTTGACGTGCGAATCATTGCCGCCACCAATAAGGATCTGGTGGAGGAGGTCAAGGCCGGCAAATTCCGCGAAGATCTTTATTACCGACTGAATGTCATTCCCTTGGTCCTGCCGCCGCTACGAACCCGCAAAGAGGATATTCCGCTGTTGCTATATGCCTTTACCAGGCGCTTTAATGATCAGATGGGTACCAATGTCGTGTTTGCCCCGGAGGCGGTCGGCGTGCTTATGAACTATGCCTTTCCCGGCAATGTCCGCGAGCTACTCAATATCGTCGAACGTTCTATCGCCCTAGCCAACGATAAAACCATCAGACCCGCCGATCTGCCGGCCCATATTACCAAGACCCGACAAGAAAAGACTTCCTTGTCTTCACTCCAAGAAATCATCGCCGAGGCGGAGCAAATCCACCTCATCAAAATCTTGAAACTCACCAAGGGTAACCGATCAAGGGCAGCAGAGATCCTCGGGATCAGCAGAAAAACTCTTTGGGAGAAAATAAACCTCCATCGGCTTGACCTTTAGCTTCGTTTTCGCCTATTTTTGCTGAAGAGTCAATCGGTCAAGTGTTACATCCACGTAACACAGATTTTTCCTGAGTAGAGGGTAACAGACTAAATTCCCAAGATTTTACCAAGAAATTTTGCCACATACCATCTAGTCTGTCTTTTACATCCTAAAAAATATTTCTAATGCGTTGATATATAACATATATTTTCGAACATTCTGGAAAAACTGTTTCTTCTTCGTAACAATGCAAACCAAAATGAGCATGGCACAGAAAATGCTACTCTGTGCCAATGGGGTTCGCCAAGGGTGGATGTCGAGATAACACTCTTGGAGACATTTTTTGATCATGGACCTAGAAACTGAAAAGCACTCCAAAAGAAAATCCGGCAAACGAAAGCAGTAAGGATCTATCAACCAGCGAAACAGGAGGGAAATAAATGAGCCAGGAAGATATTCTCGTGGTCATGCAGAACGACCTTGAACGAGCAATGAAAAAATCGGCCAAGGATCGGCGTTGGGCGATGCTTATCGACCTGCGCAAATGCGTCGGCTGTCATGCCTGCACCGTTGGTTGTGTCTCGGAAAACAAGCTGCCGCCAAAGCTTTACTACCGGCCCGTGCACGAATACGAGCAGGGAACCTACCCCAAGGTTTCCCTGACTTTTCTCCCCCGGCCTTGCATGCAGTGCGATGAACCGCCCTGTGTCGAGCCCTGCCCTGTACCCGGCAAGGACGGCGCTACCTGGAAGGAGACCGAAGGCCCCGGCGCGGGCTTGGTCCAGATCAATTATGAAAAGTGCATCGGTTGCGGCGCATGTGTCGAGGCCTGCCCCTACCATGCCCGCACCCTCGATGACGGTGGCTTCCATTCAACAGGGATGCCGGCCCTGCAACGCTATGAGGTCATGCCGTCGTTTGAATACGGCAAGAAACGGACGCGCAGCAAAAAAGGCCTGCCCGTCGGTAAGGCCCGAAAATGCCACTTCTGCCTGCATCGCCTAGTGGCCGGGCAACTGCCGGTGTGCATCACCACCTGTATAGGCCGGTCCGGGTATTTTGGTGATGAAAGCGACCCCGAAAGCCTGATCGCCAAGGTTAAAAAGGCCAACCCCGTGCAGATCCTGAAACCTGAAGAGCGGACCGCGCCGCGTGTCTTCTACGTCGCCAATGAAAAGCTGGAGGTGCTTTATGACAAATAATACTGCCAACGGCGTAACCCGCCGCGATTTTTTAAAAACCACCGCAATAGCCGGTTGTACTGCCCTTGTCGCTTCGCAGTTTGATTTTGCCACCGGGCTTATCGCTCGCGTTGAGGCGGGAGAATTGACTGAGTTCGAGGCCTATGAGCTGCTGAAAGCGGAAAACACCCTCTATTCCGCGTGCCTCAACTGCAATACCGGCTGCGGTATCAAGGTGAAAATCCTCGACGGAGTAGCGGTGAAAATCGACGGCAACCCGTATAATCCCTTTAACCTGCATCCTCATCTGGAAATGAAGGCCGCCCCGGAAGCGGCGGTAATGGTCGATGCCGGCCTCTGCCCCAAAGGCCAGGCTGGTCATCAGGGCGCCTATGATCCTTACCGAATTACCAGAGTCATGAAACGCGTCGGCAAAAGAGGCGATAATAATTGGCAGAGCATTCCTTTTGCCCAGGCCATCGACGAAATCGTCGATGGCGGCATGCTGTTTAAAAATGTCCCCGGCGAGGAAAACCGCAAGATCGCAGGACTTAAAGATCTTTATGCCTTGAAGGACAAAAAGGTCTTCGAGGAAATGGAAAAGGATACCGCAGCCCTGCGCAAGAAAAAACCGGAGGAGCGAGCTAAGGCGATTGAGGAATTCAAGACAAAACATGCCGCCAATCTTGAGGCTCTCATCGATCCGGATCATCCTGATTTTGGGCCGAAGAATAATCAATTCGTCTATTTTTGGGGCCGCAAGAAAGGCGGCAGGTCAAACTTCGCCGCCGCCTTCACTGGCGCCTACGGCACCGCCAACACCCATGGTCACACTACAGTCTGCCAGGGATCGCTGTACTTCGCCTGCAAGGCGATGAGCGAGCAGTATGTCGGCAACACCTTTACGGATGGCCAAAAGTTCTATTGGCAGGCCGATCAGGAAAACAGCGACTATATCCTCTTTGTCGGTGCCAATCTCTTTGACGGCAATTACGGTCCGACCAACCGCACCATGAGGATGACCCAACGGATTGCCGACGGCAAACTGAAGATGACCGTTGTCGATCCCCGTTTTACTAAGGTGGCTTCAAAGGCGCATCGTTGGGTGCCGATCAGCCCGGGCACCGATGCCGCCTTTGCCATGGGTATGACCCGATGGATACTTGAAAACAAGAAATTCGACGCCAAGTTTCTTTCATGCTGCAATAAAGCGGCTGCCAAAGCGGCCAAAGAGCAGAGTCTCA
>JAABQY010000025.1 GCA_011391225.1 Desulfobulbaceae bacterium
AGCAGCGTATCGGCTGCAGGATTGGTGCCGATAAAGACCAGACGGTCATCATTTTGCAGCTGGTATATGTGGATGCCCATGGGGGAGGCCTGAACGATGTTGCGAAAGGTTTCTTCGCTCTGTCGCAAAACCTCTTCAGCCAGCTTTCTCTCGGTGATGTCTCTGGCAGCTGCATAGATTACCTTGCCCTGCGGCCTCGCATGCCATTCGATCCACCGGTAGGTGCCGTCTTTATGACGATAGCGGTTTTCAAAATTCTTCACATCCTTTTGTGCATCGAGCCTGGAAAGCGCCGCGAGCGTTGCCTCAATATCGTCCGAATGCACTAATTCAAAAAAATTGCGACCGGTAAGCTCGGCCTCGGAATATCCCAAGACCCTCTGCCATTCGGGGTTAAGTTTCAAAAAATGGCCACTGGTGTCGGCAATGCACAGCAGATCCAGACTGAGGGCAAAATAACGTTCCAGTTCCTCGTTCTTTTCCTGCAACTTATCGAGGAAGCGTTTTCTGTCAATGGCCACAGCGATCTGATGCGATACCGCAGTCAGGAGCTGCAGATCGGCGGCGTCATAAAGGCCCGCATCGGTATAACTTTGTACGGCAACAATGCCAATCACTTCATCGCGCACAAGGAGCGGACATCCCATCCAGACCAGGGGGAGAGCCCCTCGTATGGCATTAGCTGCGGCACGTTTCTGCAGTGCGTCCATTCCCAGAGATATTGGCCTTCGCTCTTCGACTACCAAACCCGTCAGCGACGAACCGGTATGGAAATCATTAATTGACGGGTAATTATCGTCAACCGTATCGACATGATACGGGAAATACAGGGTCCGCTGTTCGCCGTCGACTATAGCAATATAGAAATTGGTAACATCGATGATACTGCCGAGGATGTGATGGAGTGTTTTATAGAGTTCGTCCAAGTCCTCAGTCGTGTTGACTGCGTCGGCAATGGCAAAAAGAACCCGGTTAATCTGCTCGGCGTGGTTGGACCTTGCTGACGTGACCTCTTGCGCGCCGCCTTCAACAGAACCTGTCCCGACCGGCGTTTGTATTGCTTCACCCTTATGAGCAACCATAAGTACTCTCGGCTGATTGTGGTTGATATAGTGTTGTCATCCTTTCCATAAAGAGTATCCAGTTATTCGACGAAAAATCAAGTTATTCTGACGGATTTTATTTTTTACTCTGTCACAAACCGTTATACCTTGAAGTGCTCCTATAAAAAGCTATAGACCGATTTTATGCAAGAGGTGGCGGTGGAGGCGGCATTATCCCCTTCTTTAGCGCTTCTCGCGCCGCTTTCACCGGTATTTTTGCCTCGCACGGCACTCCAACCTGGCACAATCCACAGCCGTAGCCCTCGAAGTTGTAGGTATTCTTCATATACTCGCGGGAGCGGACAAGGTGATGGCGGCACTTTTCTTTATCATGGCCAGACTTGGTTATAGCACCAGCCGGACAACGATCGATACACTTACCGCAGGTGCCGTCAGCATGAAAAAGACAATAGTCTTGATGTCCGGTATAGAAACGCGGACTTGGTTTTAAGGACATCTTGGCCACTACCGAACCGGCACGCATCGCCTTGCCTTTGGCGGTGATGAGCCCATCGCAGAGGCCGAATGTTCCAAGGCCTGCAGCAAAAGCGGCATGACGCTCGGACCACGAAGATGCATAGGAAAAACGCTGTGATTTGACAATGGTCCAATTAGGGGCAAGCATCGGGGCAATTGCCGGATGACCGACCTGTTCAAGACAAAGAGCGACATGTCTTCGGAGGGCGGCATTGAATTCTTCGCCATACACTCTGATTCTCGCCCATTCCTCGGCCGGATAATCAGTGGCCCGACGGTTGGCCATCCTTACTCTTTTACGCTGCGGCAAGATCCAGGAAATGACAGTCAACTCGGCAGCACTGACGTTTTCCACGGCATGGTGCTGGTTAAAAACCTCCCAGGGGGTCCAGTGAAAGGCCCCGACATACTCTTTATACTGCTGCCAGATCGGATCAGCTCCCGAGGCAAAGCCCACCAAGGCCGAATCCCAGGCCGGTTCACTTGAACCATCCTGCATGTTGTTGAGGGGTGAGACTGCAATAAAGTTTTCAATCAAATCAACAACCCATTGATTTGAAACGGGTGTAGAATCTGCCATTGAGCTACCTCCCCTGCATAAAAAAAATGAGCGCCCCAAAGGGCATTGAAAAGAGCCAAATTTGTCTGAGCTCGGACTTTCTTAATCAGCAAACAGCACTTTGAGTCGCTCCCGGCCGGCAACCAGCTTGGCACGATCTTTATCGAACACCTCGAGGGTCAGGGTGTCATCATAGCCAATGGCTTTCAGGCTACGTACCAATTGCGGAAAATTAATGGTGCCCTCGCCAATTGCTAGGTGATCGTCTCGCCTGCCCTTATTATCGCTGAAATGAAGATGACCTATCTGTTTGCCGAATTGCTCCACCAGTTTCTGCAGGCAATGTCCTTTCGGATCGGCGATATGGGCATGGCCGGTATCAAGGGTTAATTTCAGGCTGGGGAAGGCCCGGAAAAATTGTTCAAAATCCTCCGGGAGAACCCCCAGGAGGTTGCGGGGAAACATATTTTCCAGACAGATGGTCACATTAAGCTGCCGGGCGGCAACGACCATCTCTGAGATAAAATCAAAGGCATAGGACTTTACTTTCGTCATGACAAAAGGTCCCATCCCGCCGACCATGCTGGGATGCAGCACCACTTTTTCAGCCCCGAGTTCGACCGCCACCTCAAGGGAGCAAAGCATCTCGACAACTGAAGCCTGGCGCAGGCTGTCGGTGAGGTCGGCGGTTGAAACAAAGGTGGGCAGGTGGCAGACCAGCCCCAGGCCGTTATCTTGCAAAGCCCTGGCGATCTCTTTTTTCCCGGCGGAAATGCTGCTGTGATGGGCCATGGGCGGATCCATAGCCAGTTCCAGATAGTCAAAGCCCATCCCGGCAAAGCTGACGATTTCATCCAACACCGGCAGTACCGGAAAATTCATAGCGCCAAACCGCATACTCTACCTCGAAAGAAGAAGAAAACAGCTGTAAATCGGGACGGCGATGTTCATCGCCGAACATCCGCCCTCTTTAAAAAAGGGTATCGCAGAAGGAGCCCCGGCGGAGCAGAAAAATCATGAGCGCGCCAAATTTTGTTTCTTTATAATGATGATGAATTCTTCCGGCTCGTTCTTTACAAATTCGACAATTTTCAAAGCGACATTTTCTGAAACAAAATCGATTATTTGCAATAGTACTTCTTCGGAAAACACATGAAAATGTATGCTGTAATCCATGCTCATGAGTTCAGCGGTTTTCACGTTGATAAATTCAGCGTTTGCCGACTCGCTCATATTTGTGCT
This sequence comes from Desulfobulbaceae bacterium, assembly GCA_011391225.1. Classification (GTDB taxonomy): domain Bacteria; phylum Desulfobacterota; class Desulfobulbia; order Desulfobulbales; family Desulfocapsaceae; genus Desulforhopalus_A. The sequence goes on from JAABQY010000025.1 coordinate 3,382, forward strand.
TCGGACAAAATCGAGAAAGTGGCCATAACGTTTTGTCGCATACTTTTCGCTCTCTTTTGCCAGGCCATAGTCTTCAATAATATGAGTAATGGACGTGGCTTGTCTATTTTTATCATGAATATTCTGCGGCAGCGGAATCGACAGATACAATATTCCTTCCGGCTTGAGTATTCTCATCCAGTTGCAGAGTGCTTTGAGAGGATCTTCAAGGTGTTCCAGGACGTGATTGGAAATACAAAAATCGTAGGTGTTGTCAGGTATGGTCGAAAGTTCGTCACCATTGTCGATAATATCGGCGGCGACGATATCGTACTTCTTAAATTCAGGATATTGCTGGTACAAATCCTTCTGCGACATCCTGTCGACATAGAGAACTTTTGCTTTCTTTTTATCGACAGATAGTGGAGCGTGCAATGCACCAATTTCTATGCCGGTTCCGGAAATATATCGGATAGATAAGAGTTCGCCAACATATTGAGAATATTCAAGAGCTTCGTTAGAGGTGAAGGACATTCCTCGGGTCTTCTCCGCATCGATTGCAAAATTAATGGAGGTCTTGATATTTTTAAACGAATCTTCCTTTGTTTTTATACGAAGATTGATTGCGTAAACCTTGCCACTTTGAAATTCCTTCTTGGCAATGACACAGCGAAAACCGCTGTTCCTGAATCGCTGCTCCTTATATTCAAAAGACACATCGGTACGTATGAGCCCGTAGAGCGCTTTATGGCACTTCCCGTCAATTTCGATAAAAAGATCAACGATGGCATCGTCTTCTTTAACATCAAACAACCACCCTGAAATTATTACATAATCCTCGAGCTCAGGTATATAATTCACTCTTTTCTTATTGAGCGTATCAAGGCCATTAATGGCATCGACAGTCCACAAATATCGAATAAAAACCTTTTTAAGAGGTTTTGAGAGCGCTTTCTTTAAATTTTTAAAAACCATCAATTCCTCTCTATCTTTCCATAAAGCACGGGCATCGCCCTTATGTTATGCGTGTTTCGGGCAGCGACAAGTACTTGCTTTCAGCAAGATATAGCAATGATTTTTTCACAAAGAACGATTGATACCGGAAATGACTAGGGCTCCGAAAAAACAGCCTTTTTAAAGGAAAAAAGGAACCGATTATTCTCAAAATGAGCAATTCGACATAAAGAGCGAGGCTACTCGTTTACCGTAGATTTTGCAATTTCTTTGTACTGAAACACATGTCGTGAATGTTCTAACAACAGCCGCCAACAGCAGGAGAAGCTTGCAGAATCCGTGGCAGAGGGGTTTATTGAAACTTGTTCATTTCTCTCAGATGCTCGGCATACAAGCGCCCGTCGATATAGGTGGAAAGGGCGCGGATGGCACTGTCCGAAGACCTGAAAACCGCCATGCCGCCGACGACCAGTTCGTCGACCAGCGGGTCGAACAGCCGGCCGCCATCGACCACCCCGACCACCGGCTTGTCCTGCAGAGCAATCAGCCTTGGCATTTCCCGGGCAATGGAGCCGGGATTATTAAAGGAGTATTTGTTCGATTCAGTGCCGGAAAGGGTTTGCATGACCGGCGACAGGGGATCAAGGCCAATGACAACCGCATCGACATGCAGGTCACAGGTAAGCGTCTCGACAACTTTAATATGCACTTCATCATCGGCGCCGGGATTGATATCTAAAGGGTTTTTGACTTCCACCAAGGTGTCTAGGCCCTTTTCTTTCAGTATCTGCTTGAGTTTCTCAACCGTCGTTGTGTTGAACACCGCCATTTTCATCTGAAAATCATCGGTTTGGATATTATCCGCCATCCCCACTGCCTCAAAACCGGCACCGCTGACAGCTGCCAAGCGATTGCCGAGGACTTTTTTGTTATGCAGGCGCTGGGAAAGCATGAGCAAATCTTCAAACTGCGAAAAAGTTTCTGTGACGATGCCGCCGGCCTGGCGGACACAGGACTCGCACACCATATAATCGCCGGCAAGAGATGCGGTGTGGCCGGATGTGGCGGTTTTTCCTTCCGGAGTGCGTCCGGCCTTGTAGAAAATAACATCTTTTCCGGCAACAACAGCGTCATGCACGGCGCCGACAAAGGCCAGGCCGTCGAGGTCCTGAAAACCTTCGGCATAAACACCGATGACGTCAATGGCCGGATCGTCTTTCAGGTAACGGAGGATATCGCCCAGGGTCAGATCGTTCTGGTTGCCGACGGAAATCATATAGGCCGGATCGATCTCCGGCAGTTTGCTGAGCCGGGTGATCATAAAGGCCCCGGACTGGCTGACGAAGGCGGCATTGCGTTTGCGGTTGCCGCGCTGTTTGGGCAGCTTCGCCTCGGGGATAAAGAGGGTGTCATATCTTCCCGGATGGGAGATGACGCCTAAGCAGTTGGCACCGAGAAAAACCGGGCCACCGTCTCCTATCGTATGCGCCGTTTTGATTTTATCCATAAGCCCTGCAGCGCGGGCCGTGCTTTCACCGGTCTCGCCCATGCCACCGGCGATGAGCATGACTGATTCAGCAATATTCCGACTGATAATTTCATCGACAATGGCACCGACCTGGTCGGAACCGACGGCAACGACAAAAAGATCGAGTTTACAATCAAGAGACTGGAGATCGGGCACGCAGGCGATGCCTTCAAAACTCTTCATCTCCGGTCGTATCATACGGATGTTTTGTTTTTCATAGCCGTTAGCGAGAATATTATTGAGAATGACCCGGCCATAATTCGGTCTGGTCGTGGAAACTCCAACAATACCGATTGTTGCCGGGCACAGCAACTTGCCGATTTTTTGGTAGGGTCTGGTCGTCGGCAAAGCGCCGGGCAGGGCAAAGCGGCACATCCCGTCGAGTGGCACCATGAGAAAATCGGTGAAGGCGAAGGGATTTATTTCCAGCTCCTCAATGACAAAAGGCGCTTCGTGGTTGACCGGCGAGTAGTAATTGGCCAGCGCAATCATCGAACAGAAGCATTCCATTATCTGCTCGTCGGTAACTATGCGCCGCTGGCCGCGGGTGAGGCCGGCCAGTTTCCGGTAGGAGATGGTTTTGCGAAACAGTTGAAAAAATGCCTGGCCATCAGTCATGGCGGTGGAGGCGGCGACGATCGCCTGGCCCTTACGAAAGCGTTCGGCATACAGCTCGGTATCGGTGCCGCCCAGCCCGGCGCTGATAATCGTCCCAAACTCTCTGGTGTTGCGAATTCCAACGATCATTTCATTGCCGAAAGCCTCGGAATCGGGGGGCATGAACTGGACCATCAGCACGCCCTGGATATCCCTGGAAATAGCCTGCAGCAAGTGATCACCGGCCAAATCGCGGTAGGGTTCGGGGGCATGACCGGGATCTCTTTCAATTAACCGCGCATAGCTCTCCGGCACCTCGTACAGCATGCGCCGCCAAGCGGAGCGGATCTTCTCCGCCGATTTTTCAACAACCTTCACGCCGCCAACCTCGGTCTTGTGAATGATGGCCGGTGAAACGATTTTCAAAACAACCTTTGCCCCGGGCATAGCCATCAATTCTTCATCGGAGGGACGGCTGCCTTTTACGAGAAAGTTGGTACGTGGCGGTGTCTCCGCACCGCTATTGCGCAGCAGTTCATAGGTTTCATGCTCAAGCAGAGTCTGGCGGTCTCGTTCCCTGGCCATTTCAAAAAGACGGGTAATAGCCGGAAAATCTATTCTTAACTGGACCGGGGAGATATTTCCACCATACTGAACCGCCATCGCTGTTTCTTCTTTGTCGCTGTAGTATCGGTTAGAGAGGAAGGCCTCTTCCTGAAACATTTTGAGAAAAAGACCCGCAGCTGTAAAACTCTGCAACGTTTTAATTTGATTATTGGTGGAAACTAGGCCTGTAATTCAGTACTCATTGCCGGAAATTTGCATTTTGCATGAGGCTGCCCAGGCTCGCCGATCATGCCCGGCTTAAAACTTGCCTGGAGCCATTCAAGAAAACGTGTCACTTGAACGTATTCAGGAGTTGTCGGCTTAATCCTTTTATGCCCTTGGATGGAGTGAATTATTGATTTCATTTTGATCGGTATTTCAGGCGCTTCTTTACCGAAATAGTAATAATTCTTGGAGATGAGAACCCTGTTTACATGGGTATCTCTTTCAAAATGCGCTTCGCTATGGAAAATATTTTTTACCTGCAGCAAACCGCCATGTGTTCCCTTTTTGTATATATTATCACCACAGCCATTGCCCTTACTGGGTTTTTTACACGCGTATTCCGCTTGCTCCCAATACATATCAAAGGTCAAACCCCTCTCTACCCGCATGGCGAAAACCAACCGCCCTTGGTTCGGAGAAGGTGTCGTGCCGATGATCCAGTCACCGACGTTGGCACTGTGGCGAATATTCGGCTTACTGCAGGCCAGGGTACAGATTCCACCATAGGGATTCGGAGCAAAACCGTTATCTGAAGCGACTATATACGAGAAGAAATCTGGTTTTCTGTCTGTCATGGGAATGTTTCCTTATGGGTAGAGATGTAAAAACCGCCTGAATCCCATGCAACAGTGAGGAAATCATCGATTATCGGAAAAAAGCATTTACAACCTGTGAATACCTTGAAAAAATATGTCATTTTCCATCCTTAGCAAGCCCTCACACTATATCTTGCTGATAGAAATTATACAAATCATTCTGCCGATCTGTCCTCCATTTTGCAAAACAATGTGCTGCGAGTGAAAAATATTGCAGTAAGGCCATGGGGCAAGGTAGGATTCTCATTGGCATGAAAATTAACCACCCGACACTCTTTAGGGGCCGTTAAGAAATAACTCATACTATTTTCACAATTTCTTTACGGCCCCTTATGCCGTTCATGACATTGAAAAGGATTACTTATTGTTGAACGACGGCTTAACTATGCTCGATGACAGATCGCTCATTCAAAGCCTGCACAAATCTATCCTTTTTAAGGATATAGACACAGACGAGGTTGAGCATATTATAGCTGCCGGCCAAGGGCGGATAGTCGAACCGGGCCAATACGTCTACCAGCAGGGTGAAAATAATCGCCATTTTTACATCGTCGTCAGCGGCGAAGCGGAACTGACACTCAATATCGAAGGAGGCGGCCAACACATTGTCAGCCATATCGGACCGGGCGGCCACTTTGGAGAAACGTCTCTTCTCACCAACAACCGCAACAGCCTCAATGCCCGCGCCCTGACTCGACTCTCTCTTCTTTATTTCGACGCCGACTCCTTTAGCTCTGTTTTGCTTGCCAATAAAGTCATTCAGCGACAACTGAGCGTTGCTCTAGCCCAACGTTTACTGGTTTCTTTTCATGATCATGCCGACTCCCTCACCAAAATAAACGCCACGTACAAGGGCTTGACTCATAACCTCGATCCAACTTATTTTTCAGAACCTCAGGCTCTTGCCACCGCCGAAAAGCTCTCCCCGGACACCGACAAAGAAATACGCTTTGCTGAATCTACCATTGCCAGGCAGATCAATAAAGCCGTACAGCGCTTCAGCAACAACCTGGAACCGGTGCTCCTCTCCGGTGAATCCGGGACCGGGCGGCGGATGATCGCCGCCGAGATCCATCGTGCCAGTGCCAATAAAAACGGCCCCTACACGGAAATCGACATTCGCAACGTCGACCCCACGCAACTGGAGGTAGAACTTTTCGGCTATGAACGAGATTTCCCGGCCTTCTCGCAAATCGCCCAGTTCGGAGTTTTCGAGCGATTGCAGGGGGGAACGGTCGCCCTCTACAATGCTGAATTCATGGAGCCGGACTGCCAGCGACAGCTAGCCAGACTCCTTAAAAAGGCCGCCTCAGCCAAGAACGTTGCCATCACCGGGACTTCGCTGCGCACTAGGGTCATCATCATTTGCAACGACACCTCAAGACAGCAGGACGGTCACAACCGGCTGCTGCCTTCCCTTTATACCCTCTTTGCAAGCGAGCATTTCCGCGCGGCTCCACTGCGCGAACATCGCCGGGATATCCCACGTCTAATCCAGTATTATCTTAAGCGCTATAGCCTGCAGTACGGAAAGAACATAACCAAAGTCGACGACCAGACCCTCGGCCGCTTCATGAATTACGACTGGCCTGGAAATCTTACGGAAATGGCCGGTGTCCTGCAACGCGCCGTTCTCCTCGGTAAAAGTCACGAGCCACTCAGCCATCAGATTATTCTTGGGGTGCCGAAGTCAGAGGGCAAGTGGGAATTCAATCTCTTGCGCCTGCAAAAAATTCGCGCCTTCCTCGCCAGCCGCCATTTCCCGGTGCTGCCGAGGGCAATCGTCGGCATTTTCTTCGTTCTTGTCCTGAGCGCTTTGTTCTTTGGACCAATGCGTGCCGAAAAGAATATCGGCCTCACTCTCAGTTGGGTGGTGGGTTGGCCCCTGCTGATCTTCTCGTTCTTTTTTTTCGCTCGTACCTGGTGCAGTGTCTGTGGTCTGTCTGTGCCGGGGTGGCTGGCGCAAATGATCATAAAACCTGAACGACCAACCCCGCCATTCATCAAACGCTATTCTGGTTGGATAATGGCTTTTTTGTGCATCCTCCTTTTTTGGATCGAAACCGCCTGGAATGCCTACCAAGCGCCAAGGCTGACCGCCTGGATCATCCTCACCATTACCCTCGGGGCACTTTTCTTCAGCATGTTTTTCAAGCGCCGTGTCTGGTGCAGGTACCTCTGCCCATTAGGCGCCATCAACTCCCTGTTCTCCATGCCGGCGATTCTCGAACTGCGCTCCAACACCCATATGTGTATGAACCGCTGTATCGACCATTTATGCTACAACGGCGACGATGCAGCTGAAGGCTGTCCCATGTTCCGCCACCCTTTTCTGGTGGATAACAACCGGGATTGTATCCTTTGCGGGCAATGCGTTAAAAACTGCAAGCTGAACTCAATTCACCTCAATCTCCGCCTGGCGCCCCAGGAACTGTGGAATCAGCAGTCACCACGCTTGGAAGACAGCTTTCTTGTCGTCAGCTTGGCGGCCATTTTTTATCCGTTTGCCATCAACCAAAAAGATCCGGAATTTATCAGGAATTCGGCCGTAACCTTGAGCGGCATTGGCCTTCCAGAGAGTTCACCCTTGGCTGCAGGAATTCTCTTCTTGGTCTGTATCCTGTTCTACCTGACCGGCTATGCCATTATGTCACAGATCTATGCACGGATCACCGGCAATAGCCGGAAAGTGACTGCCGCCATTCTTGGATACGGTATGATTCCCTTGGTCCTTGGCGCCTTCATGGCCGCGCACCTGGAAATCTTCGTGGCTGGTCTCTGGCTGCTGCCGGCCAATTTACTGGAAATGGTTGGCATGGAGGCAATCACCGGTCCAGGCCGAGTAATGAGCCGCGATGCCACCTTTGTTCTTCAGTTCATCACGGTTTGTGGCGGACTTGTGGCTTCACTGTATGCCTCACACCGTATAATCAAGCGGCTGCTGGCTGGACGTCGATACTCTTTCGAGATGTTCCTGCCCTCCGCCCTGCTGCTCTGCCTTTCGGCTATTGCCTATCTCGTTTTTTTATGACCACAACCGAGATCACCGCGCATTGTGACGCCAACCAGAGTAAACTTGCCATCGGTGAAACCCATGATCACGACAATTTCAACAGAAAAGAAACCGATCAAGCTGTGGCTGGAAGAGCTCGACAGCGATACTCTGACGCAGGCAAAAAATCTCGCCAATCTGCCCTTTCTGTTTCACCATGTGGCGATCATGCCCGATGCCCATGTTGGTTACGGCATGCCCATCGGCGGCGTCGCTGCGACTGAAGGCGTGGTCATCCCCAATGCCGTGGGTGTCGATATCGGCTGCGGGGTATGTGCTCTGCAAACTTCACTGCCGACCCTGAAAAAAACGCAGCTAAAAGAGGTGCTGCAGGTGGTACGGCTAACAATTCCCCTCGGCTTTCAGCACCATAAGAAACCGCAACACGGCTGTCGAATGCCCGAATTTTCACGGCGACAGACGGAAAATGACCTGCCGGTGGTCACCCGCGAATATGACAGCGGGGTCCTCCAACTCGGTACCCTGGGAGGCGGCAACCATTTCATCGAACTGCAGCAGGGCGATGATGGCTTGATATGGATCATGATCCACTCCGGCAGCAGGAATATCGGCTATCAAGTTGCCAAACACTACAACAAGCTGGCGGCGGAGCATAACAAAACCCACGGTGCACTTATCCCCAGCACATGGCAGCTCGATTACCTGCCGCAGGACTCCGAAGACGGCAAACGCTATCTTCGAGAAATGGATTATTGTGTGCAGTTCGCTGCCGCCAACAGGCGGGCGATGCTCGGGCGGGTACGGGAGATACTTTTGGAAATTGAACCATCGGTGACGTTTTCGACACCCTTCGACGTGGCCCATAACTATGCGGCAATCGAGAACCATTTCGGCCGCGAGGTTATAGTCCACCGCAAAGGCGCAACCAGGGCGGCAAGCGGCGAGATCGGCCTCATTCCCGGCTCCCAGGGCAGTGTCAGCTATATTGTCCGAGGACTCGGCAATCCGGAGAGCTTCTCGTCCTGCTCGCACGGAGCCGGACGAAAACTCGGGCGAAAACAGGCGCAACGCGAGCTCGACATGAAAACCGAGGTGAGCCGCCTGGAAAGGCAGGGTATCCTCCATTCCCTTCGCCATAAACGGGATTTGGAGGAGGCGACCGGGGCCTATAAGGATATAACCCAGGTCATAAAATATCAGCGGGATCTGGTCGAGATCGTCACTACCCTCACGCCACTTGCGGTGGTCAAGGGGTAAAGAAACTCAACCGGAAGAGAAAAAATATTCCGAAATCAGGGGGCAAGACGGTTAATACACCAACTGTTTTCACCTTCATCCCTGGTGTACAGAAAACGATCGTGCAATCGGTTCTGGCCACCCTGCCAGAACTCGATTTCCAAGGGTTTGACGCGATACCCTCCCCAAAAGGATGGCAGCGGCACCTTGCCTTCACCGATTTTCGTCTTCATTTCCTGAAACTTCTGCAGCAGGATCTGTTTGGAGGTCAACGGGTGACTTTGACTTGAAACCCAGGCCGCCATCTGACTTTCCTTCGGCCGCGACATAAAATATTTGGCCGATTCGGCGACGGAGATTTTGCTTGCCACCCCGTTGATTATCACCTGTCGCTCAAGCTGCAGCCAGACAAAAAGCAGACTGACTTGGGCGTTACCGGCAATCTCGACGGCCTTGCGGCTTTCAAAATTGGTGAAAAAAACAAAACCTTTTTGATCGAAATACTTGAGCAATACGGTGCGCTGGCTGGGCCTGCCGCTGCTGCCGACTGTTGCTAAAACCATCGCCGTCGGATCGGCAATTTCCGTATCTCTCGCCTGAGCAAACCAATCAGAAAATTGCAATAGGGGGTCGTGGTTGAGCTCAGCGCGTGACAGACCACCCTTCAAATATTCCCGGCGAAATTGACTCAAATCCACATCATTCCTCACAAGCCGTCGTTTAACAAAAAATAATCCGTTTCAATGTCATGAACGACATAAGGGGCCGTAAAGAAATGGTGAAAAGAGTATGAGTTATTTCTTAACGGCCCCTAAATAAAAAACCGCCGGCACAAAAGCAACAAGCTTTGTACCGGCAGTGTCTATTAGTTCCTTGGAAATTCATTTCTTGTTTTTAAGAATGAATTTCGTGAAGGTACTTATCCCGTTCACCGGGGTCAGCTTTCTTTAAGGCCTTCAAGCTTCCAGTTCTGGGTACCGGTCGGTCTGGCCCAGGTCCACTCTTCGCGGAATTTAACCGGATCGGTCATGCTGCCGGAAACGAGTTCACCGCTCTTATCATCGACGGTGAAATCGAGGAGATTGGCGGTAAACAGTACTGTAATGAAGTCCTCGCGACCATCGCTGCCGGCTTCAATGATTTCAACACCGCGAACGGCAATGGACTCCAGTTTATTGATATGCCCCTTGCTGTGCATTTCGGCAAAATGCCCTTCATATTCCTTGGCCAACTGCTCACCGAGAAGGTGGCGATAGGAATCAAGGTCGCGACGCATCCATCCGGCCTGCACCTTAAAAAAGACATCGGAGGCCACTTCGGTGAAATAGGCCGAATCAAAATTCTTGTCGGTTGCTTTGATCTGGCTTATACCGTCAGCCACTAGGTTCTCACCGATAATCGGCGGTGGCGGTGGTTGACCGGCATCAGTACCTCCACCAAAGATACTCGATGGTGAAAACCCCTGCCGGGCATATTGATTCGGTGTCTCTGCACCACCGCCCTGTCGGGCTTTAGCAAATTTTTTATAAAGAAAGAAGGCAATTCCACCAAGAATCAACAGCGGCAGAAGACCGGGGCCAGAACCGCCGCCCCCGAACATCGAACCAAAGAGCATCCCACCAATGGCGCCGCCGAGAAGGCCGCCCATCAGACCACGGCCGAAGCCGCCGCCGGTTGCAGGGGAACCTGCTGGAGCACTCGCCGGGGCCTTGCTTGGGCTGGGACTTGAACTAAAGGATTTGCCACCCGCCTTGGATCGGGCATCGGCATAATCGGTCGTCAACCCACCTTCAATAAGGGCGAAGGCGATAAGCATCAAAAACATCGGTGCCAATCTTTTCCATAATGTTGTCATAGTCTTTTTCCATCTCCATTTTTGTTGTATTGTTGATCATCCCCAAACCGGGATTACACTTTAATCGATCCACAATATAGTGCACATTAAGAGAGATGCCAGAGATAAACTCATCTCCCGGGACGAAAACCCTATGCTTATAATTTACCCACCCCTAAGTAAAGGGTGCGAACCACCCGCCGCCCTCCCCTACCTCTCTGCAGCACTTACGGCACACGGTCATTCGTGCACAATTTGCGACATGAATATTGAGTGCTTACAGCACATCCTCCACAGCACGGAGGGTGCCACCGACACCTGGTCGAGCCGCGCCTTCAAACACCTCGACAATAACCTTGCGACCCTGCAAGACCTCGACAACTATCACAATTTTGATCGTTATGGGCGGGCTGTCGCCGATATCAACAGAGTTTTGGAAATTGCCGGCATGCGCCTCAACCTGCAGCTGTCGCTTGCCAATTACCAGGACAATGAGAAGTCACCGCTCAACAGCTCCGACCTGCGACAAGCCGCCAAAGATTTCCATGCGAATATCTTTTTTCCCTATTTCAGTGAAAAGCTTGAAGAGCTCCTGCAACAAGAACATCACAATCACATCGGCTTTTCCCTCAGCTATCTCAGTCAGGCACTGTGCGCCTTCGCAATGATCGGCTATCTTCGGGTGCATCATCCCGACATAACCATCATCCTCGGCGGCGGCCTGGTCACCACCTGGCTGAGCAAGCCCGGCTGGCATACCCCATTTGCTGACCTCGTTCATCATTTTGTTGCCGGACAAGGAGAAAAGCCTCTGCTCCGGCTACTTGGCACTGAGCAAAAGATGGACCACCTTCGACCCTCCTATGCGGCGCTTCGCGATAATCCCTATCTTGCGCCCGGCTTTATTCTGCCCTACGCCACTTCCACAGGCTGTTTCTGGAAGAAATGCAACTTCTGCCCTGAAACCAGTGAAAACAATCCCTATCGCCAGGTGCCACCGACAACTACAGCCGCCGACCTGATGAGTCTGACAAAGGCGACAAAGCCTATTCTTATTCATCTTCTTGATAACGCCATAAGCCCAAGCACACTCCGCGCCCTCAGCGAACAACCGCCGGGCGCGCCGTGGTACGGTTTCGTCCGCATCGACGCCCATCTTGCCGATCGGGAATTTTGCCGGCGCTTGCGGGCATCCGGCTGCGTCATGCTTAAACTGGGGCTTGAATCCGGCGACCAGAAGGTACTGAACAGTATGAATAAGGGGACCGATCTGCGGCAAGCCTCAAAGGTTCTCGAAAACCTTCATGAGGCGGGAATCGCCACCTATGTCTATCTGCTTTTCGGCACACCTTCAGAAACCCGCAAAGAGGCTGAACGTACCCGCTCTTTTGTCGAGAAACATCACCAGGCCATAAGCTTTCTTAACTTAGCGATTTTCAACTTGCCCATTTCCAGCGACGAAATCGCCTCGCTACAGGTAACCGATTTTTACACCGGCGATCTGTCAATGTATCGTAATTTCAACCACCCGCTTGGCTGGGACAGGGCGGAGGTTCGACGCTATCTCCATACCACCTTTAAAAGGTCAGCGAAAATCGCCGAAATCCTCAGAAAAGACCCGCCGATTTTTACTTCAAACCATGCTCCATTCATGAAATGATGAGGATAAATATATGAATTTTGTAGGGATTTTTTCCGCTGTTCTGGCTGCCCTGTTCATGGGAACCATCGGTGTTTTCTCACGTAAAACCGGTCTGGCCCCTGAGGTTATCACCTTTTTCCGGCTGTTTTTCGGCGCCGGTTTCCTGATCATTCTTCTGCTTGTTACCCGCAGACTTCGCTTACTCCTGACCTGGCCAACCTGGCCGGTCATCATCAACGGCCTGATGCTCGCTGGCTTTATCATTTTTTACATCCAGGCAATGAATCTCACAACCATGGCCAACGCCATCATGGTCCTTTACCTTGCGCCCCTCATTGCCGCTGTATTTGCCCATTTTTTTCTGAGAGAAAGACTTAATACACCGAGTATTATCCTCATTTGTACCGCACTGTTCGGGTTTGCCATGATGATGGAATTTAAAATCGATTTCTCGTCCGGCAGAAACCACCTCCTTGGCCTGGGCTTTGCCGGTCTTTCTCTGGCCTGCTATTCGTCATTCATCCTCATTAACCGGACGATCCGCAGCACTATCCATTGCTACACCCGCACCTTCTACCAATTGACCACCGGAGCCCTGTGTATGGCGCCTCTCCTTGTCACCAATTTTCCGGAGATCACAGCAACCAATTGGCTCTGGCTGGCGGGAGCCGGATTCTTCCCGGGTTTTCTCGGCATCCTCCTGGCTGTCATCGCCCTGGAAAAACTGCCGGCGGCGACCTTTGGTACCCTCGCCTATTTCGAACCTATTTTTGTCGTCTTCCTCGGTTGGGTGCTCTTTGAGGAGCATCTCAACACCTTGCAGCTCAGCGGTTGCCTGCTCATACTGACAAGCGGCGCGGTCAAGGGGTATCTGACAACAAGAAACGGCTTAGATGAAAACAGAACAAACCAGACCCAGGCCGTTCCGCTTGCTCCTGAGGTCTGAATCGTGCTTTGATCTCAATCAACGGGAGAAAGACCAGCGGAAATGATGAAAGATTTTTTCTCAGAGAGCCCTACATTTTTTCACAGCAATGATTTTGCCCACAAAAACAACCTTCTAAGCTTTGAAAATGCATAGTATTCGAATGTTTTTAACTGTAACATCGATCCCGCATTGGTATTTTCCTCTGTCGAATGGCAGGTGAGCCTGCCGAATCCGGTCAAGCTCAGCGAACAATTCAATGGCTGCTCGGCTCAGGGCAAGGCACACTCAACCAGTTCGATGGCAAAAGTGAGCTCTTTTCCGGCCAGCGGTGGATTGGCGTCGAGGGTTATATGGGAGGCGGTAATGTCGGTCACCACGACCCGCATGATTTCCCCATTAACGCCACCCATCTCCAATCGCAGACCAATTTCCGGATTCAGATCTGGTGGAACCTGCTCGATAGGTACCTGCATGACCAATTCCTCATTACGCACCCCATAGGCCTTCTCAACGGGGATGTGTACAAGCTTTGACTCACCAACCTCCATACCCATGACCGCCTCGTCAAAGCCGACTATAACCTGGCCGCTACCGACCGCAAAACTGAGCGGCTCGCTTCCAGCGGAACTGTCAAAGACGGTGCCATCCTCGAGTTTCCCGGTATAATGGACCTTGACGTTATAACCCCTCATTACCTGTGTCATAATTCTCCTTCAAGCCAGATGGCTCCTGTGTTTTGTAATGCATCATTTTGATTTCTAACTCTTACAACGGCCCATACACACACCATGGCTGCCGATGCAAGAGTGAAAAGCTGGCAGCAACGCCGAAAGAATGGATAAAATTAAACATGATCAATGATTATTCAACGGAAAAATCGACACTTTTAAGCCGAAAACATCAAAGCTTTTTTCTCAAAAAAAACTCCTCACTCAAGTTACTTCTCTTCTCATCCTACAACATCTTTCGTCTTGCATTGAGGCATCTACACGACAAGGTGCTTGAAATCCCATTTCGCGTGGTTTAAACATTGTATGATGTTCTGTAAGCCTCCTTTGCCGCAACTTTGATCGGGTCCAGGGTTTTGCAGGCGTCAATATTTCGCTGGGAGAGCAAACTTTTCTTTTTTACCGGCAAAGCCGGTGGTTTTTGGATGCCCGATTAACGGGATTTTCGCTATTGAACTGAGCTATATGAATACCCCCGATATACAGTTGAGCTATGTGGTGCCTGTCTACTTCAATCAGCTCAATGCACAGACCCTTATAGAGTTGCTGTTGCGCTATAATTCCTACGATAGAGAGATAATGGCTCATATTCAGTTTGTCATCATCGATGACGGATCTCCATTACCGATTGATATACCGCATGAACTCAAGCTCAACATTTCCCTCTACAGAATTATAACCGACATCAGATGGAATCAATGCGGAGCAAGAAACCTGGGTGTTGTTTATGCCAAGAGTCCGAAGATTTTGCTAAGCGATGCCGATCACCATTTCCCGGAAAAGCTGCTGCGTGATATTCTCAACAGCCGTATTCCCAAAGGGACCATATACAGGTTCAAAAGGATAAATCAGCATGGTGTCGCCATGCGCAAGGCAATGAATATTTTCTATACATCAAAATCGGTATTTTTTCAGAGCCTTGGATATGATGAAGAATTCAGTGGTAATTATGGTTATGAAGATGTGTATTTCCACGATTTGCAACGAAGAGTCGGCAATTCAATCCGATATTTCACCAGATTCAAGAAAATAGTGACCACTGAAGTTAACCGAGAGTTGTCCTACCACTCACTGGAACGGGACACGGCAATCAATGATGCCTTGTATAAAAAGAAGCTGGAGCTGCTTAGAGGAAGAGATCCGTTCGCGTCTCATAGCAGAACCTTTTTGCAGTTTGACTGGAGGTTTGTCGAGGAAAGATTCATCTGAGGCAAACGTCTTGCGGTACGTTCCAAAAAACTGACAATTATAAATTATCGTTGACAAATCATTGATGGTCCAATCGCTTGAAATACCTTCTGAATACCCAATAAGGAATATAATTAATCCCAGCTTTGGGGCAAAGGCTAAGTGCATAGTTAAAAGAGACCTGATCCCGTTTTGACCATTGCTGCAATTGATCATACCAGGTGTCCATCAAGCGTTTACCTTCCGAGTCGCCGGTCCGCCGGATCAACAGGCGGGTGTTGATATGGGGAAAGGGGTCGGAGAACCGCATTTCCCCGGTGTAATGGTGGTACTGAGCGCTCAGCAAATCCGCCGAGTCCTTGTCCAGAGAGACGCATTGCTCCACCTCTTGGCGTAGTGAGAACAGGAAAGGATGAAAAGGGATGGCAAAGGGGCTGCCAGGAGCCAGAGCCAGTGAGAGAAAGGCATCGAGATCACCGCGGATGGCAATATTGGCATCTACAAAAACGCTGAGATCACATCCTTGGTCTACCAGATGATTCTTGATCTTGTAGAGGCGTGACAGGCGACGAGCATCAAGGCCATCCGGGTTGGTTATTTGCCGAATTTCCCAACCGTCACAGCGCAGTTCGGGATTATCTGTAAAGCAGACATAACTCCAATTGAGCAACTGACGCCTAATCGGATGGAGCCGCTCGTAATTGCCGGTCAGTACCGTATAGAAGAGCTTTTTTTCGTGGCGGTACCTGCGTGCCAGCATCAGACGAGCTAGCATAGGCCGCATGATGCAGTAGCGTAAAGCATGGCCTGCAAGCATTTGCAGCAGATGCAGCTTTGCTCCATGATTATACAGGTTGTTTAATTTTGCCAGATGATGGTGGGAAACGATTGTCATTGCTTTTTCTCCTCCTCTAAGATCCGAGGAACTTCGCTCTCGTGTTGATCGTATCACCCCTACCGGATTATACGGCCAAGGGCCCAGCTTCACAGCCCTATCAGCCGCAAACTGTCGACGAGGGCCTTTCTGATTCCACCCTCGGAAAACCACAACTCATAACTGGTTCTGGCCTGTTGTCCCCGCACTGGCAAAAGTTCCGGTTTATCAAACAGTTCCCTAACCGCCGCGGCAAGAGCGGCTGGATCGCCGGCGGGCACGAAGAAAATTCCACACAGTGGGTCAGTGCGCAAGGCAGTCGGGAAGGCTTCCGAATCCCTGGTGACAAGCGGTCGCCCGCAGGCAAGAGCCTGGAATACCTTATTGGCAATGACCCGCCCGGCTTTTGGTGAAGAACCGAAGATACCAAGCAAAACGGAGGCCTGCCCGATTCGTCGCGGAAGGTCTTCGTACGGGATCCAGTCCTCGAACCGTATATGTGCCATGCCCCCGCTCCGGTCCAGGCATGTCTGGCGGAGCGGGCCATCACCAAGCAAGGTCCAACGAACTTCTGGCATGGTTAAGGCAGCCTCCACTATCACCTCAGGACCCTGAAGATTAATAAAGCTGCCATAGAACAAGACTTCCGGCAGCGTCTCGAGAATTTGGGGTTTCTGGCACCGAAAGAGCGTCTCGTCCGCCCCGACCTGCACCACCCTCGTACACTCGGTACGCGCCGCGAGTTCCTTAACATAGAATTCAGCATGGGCGGCGGTGTCGGCGAGAACAAGGTCTGCCCTTGAGAACATCTCTCGTTCACGGCGCTGCAATCGTTGTGCTGCAAAACTGCAACGGGAAAATTTACGCCGCTCGAAAACCGCCTTATCCCAGGCGCTGATGAGTGGATCGAAGATCAGCGGAAGCCTGTGTCGAACAGCAAAACGATGAGCCGCCTGAAAATCTCTTTGCCGGAAGGCTGGTACCCATACCGCATCAATCCCTGAAAGATCGGCAAATTTTGCTTCGATTCCTCCCAAAAAGGAGATCTTGGGTTTAAAGTCAGTCAATCGAAAACCGAGTTCGGCGAGCAACCGGCGCAGAAGTCTGTTTCTGGAATAATTGGGATCGAATCGGCCCCACCAAAGAATTGTCTTTTGTTGATTTGCCATAAACAGGCCCTCCCAGGGCCTCGCCACAGAGGCCTGAGACAGAACATAAAAATTCGCGCGGCAATTAACACTTCAGGCTATATGACTCTTATGTTTCTCATTTCATTATGTTAACTCACAGCTCTTGCAGCGGTCAAGACACAAACCAAAGGCCCATAAAGAAATGAAAAGCCAGCAACAACACCAAAAGAAATGGTACTATTCAACATGACGGGCATTTATTCAACGTGAAAATCCATACTCATGGTCTGGAAACCATAAGGTATAAGCGGATTCGGTGAGCAGGCGGCTTTCTTTGGCCTTTTTCTTACCTCTGCACTATAGTGGTTTCCAATCGATTTTCCCATATTTCCCGCTCTCCTGTGAAGTACATACAAAAACAGTACATCATCAAAAAATTTGTTTATATTATACTTTTTCGATAAGGAAGCATAGAATGCAGATCGGTAGAACCATCGTCATCGGAGGTGGCGCAGCGGGAATGATGGCGGCTGGTCGAGCCGCTGAAAGGGGTGGGGAAGTCATACTTCTCGAAAAAATGGGGCAGACCGGCAGGAAGATCGGTATCAGCGGCAAGGGTCGGTGCAACCTTGGTAACAGTGCCACCCTCCCTGATTTTATAGGCCATTTCGGAAAAAATGGTAACTTTCTCCGCCAGTGTTTTCAGCAATTTTTTACGTCTGAACTGACCAATTTTTTCGAGAGCAGGAAATTGCCGTTGGTGGTCGAACGTGGCGGCCGTATCTTTCCCGCCAGCGGGCGGGCCCTCGATGTCGTCAGAGTCTGCAACACTTGGCTGAAAACCGTGCGAGTGCGCCTTCACCATGGTGCCGATGTCAATGAAATCCTAGTCCGGGATGGCAAAGTTTGCGGAGTGCGCTATGGAGATGAGAAAGTGCCCTGCGACAACGTGATCCTCGCCACCGGCGGCAAATCCTACCCTCGCACCGGCTCAACCGGCGACGGCTACCGGCTAGCCGCAAATCTCGGCCACACCATCGTATCGGTACGACCGGCCCTGGTGCCTTTAGTGTGTGCCGATGCGAAAATCCACCGCATGGCCGGCCTTGAACTCCGTAATATTGGGGTGCGACTCACTCTTGACGGCAAGCGCAAAGTTCAAGACTTCGGCGAGCTGGCCTTTACCGGCTTTGGCCTGAGCGGCCCGGTTGTTCTTGGTCTCAGTGGAATGGCCGTCGATGCCCTCGACCAAGGCCAAAAAGTAACCCTGTCCCTCGACCTGAAACCGGCCCTTCATAGCGACAAACTCGATTCTCGACTGCTCCGCGACCTCGCCAGCCGGGGCGGTGAACCCATCGCCGGGATACTTCGCGGTCTTCTGCCCCGCGAGATGATTCCTCTCTGCATGGAAGCTTGCCAGCTCCCTGAAAATCAGGATACCGCTCACTTTCCTGCGAAAATGCGTAAGCGTCTGGTACAGTGGCTGAAAGACTTCCGCATTGATATTTGCGGCTACCGCTCCTTCAACGAAGCGATAATTACCGCAGGTGGTGTGAGCTTAAAAGAGATTGATCCCCGCACCATGCAGTCAAAATTGGTTGCCGGGCTCTTTATCGTCGGTGAACTGCTCGATCTTCAGGCCGATACTGGCGGTTACAACCTCCAGGCGGCCTTTTCAACAGGCTGGCTTGCCGGATCTTCAGTGCCTTGACAAGCAACATTGGCACAGGCCTCAGCGCAGTGTTGACTGGAATTCTTCGAACACTTTGTCTATGGGGATGGCAAAACCTATCCCTTCGGTATTTTGGAGAATCATGGTTGTCACGCCACGCGCGTAACCATTTTCATCAATGATCGGCCCGCCGCTATTGCCCGGATTGATGGCTGCATCGGTCTGCAGGTATATCTGTCCTCCGTCTTTGCCCTGCGCCCGAAATCCTGAAAAAATTCCTGCAGTCACTGTATGCCGCAGGCCGACAGGACTGCCAATGGCATAAACCTTGTCACCCTGATGCAACGTGGAACCAGCCGGTGGTTTCTCGAGAAAGGTCTGTTCGCCGCTATATAACGACAGCAAGGCCAAATCATAGGCACTGCTGATCTGGAGATAATTTGCGCCCTGCGAACTCCCATCGGCGAGGACTATTTTGATATCAGAAGGTTGAATTTTTCGGTCCACCCTTGTTAATTTGGCTTGGTTTTCCTGAAGTATGGGCTGTGCCTTCTTCAGTTCCTCCTCGTGCTGTTCAATAATCATTGCCAGCTGACTGCGCGAAGGGCTTTTGGGCATTTGCTGGTATTTTTGTTTCCATTCATTTACCTTCTGCTGCTCTAATTCGAAAAAACGCCTGTCCTTTTCAACCTTGGTGCGCAACTCAGTAAGCTTTTTTTCGTCGAACGAAACCACATGGCGGTTAGTGATGATATAGTTTTTATTGACAAAAAAACCCGAGCCGGTCCCCCAAGGGGTCTCGATAGACACCGTTGCATTCCTCGCCCGTTCGATTGGATTGCCTCGTATGACTTCCGGGACTGTACTAGCAGATTTTGGCTGAGATATCTTTGCCGCCGGAATTTCATTAGAAACAGACGGTGCCTTGGAAGCAGGGGCAGCTTCTGTCGGTTGCTGTTTAAGAGCAGGCGTCGATTTATAACCGGTAAAATAGTAGGTAGTGCCGGCAACCATCACCAAAAGGACTATTTGCAGAAGTTTTATTCCGATGCCTGATTTTTCGCCCGGAAGTGCTTTGTGTGCCTCCTCTTGTTTCTTCCGATCAAGGATTTTCTGATACCTCGCAAAAATCACCCCACAAACGTCGCACTCAACAGTATTGTTCTGTTCATGATTACATTTCGGGCAGAGCATATCTCGTACCAAGCGGTTGTTTTTTAAATGTGATCTCTCGACATGTTTAATTTATGTGGGTATCATATCAGGATATGAGACAATATTCAATGAGTCGAAAGGATATGCGGATTTTTATTAACTACCCCTTGGAGTCCACTCCCCGTGCCGCTCATCATTAACCGAAAGATTTTTCTCGAAGACCATGAAATCACCCTCATCGCCATTCGCGCCCAGGGTGCGGGGGGCCAGAACGTCAACAAGGTCGCCAGCGCTATTCACCTGCGTTTTGACATCCGAGCCTCATCCTTGCCGGATATCTATAAAGAGCGTCTCCTGGCCATGAGCGACCAGCGTTTGAGCGGCGACGGAATTCTCGTCATCAAGGCGCAGCAATACCGAACCCAGGAAAAAAACCGCACGGATGCCTTGGAACGTTTGGCCATGATCATCCGTCGCGTCACCGTTACCGTGAAAAAGCGCACCCCGACCCGACCCTCCGTGGCCGCCCGAATGAAACGAGTAGAAAGCAAGACCAGGCGCGGCAGAATCAAATCCACACGAAAAAAAGTCAGTGATTCCTGATCCACCCGCCATTCAACCGACCACTTCAAGCCAAGGACCAAGAACCATGCACACTGTAGGATACCTCGAAAATGCCACCAAATGATGGAAAGAATCAAAAA
>JAABQY010000246.1 GCA_011391225.1 Desulfobulbaceae bacterium
CATCCAGTTCTGACAGACGCTGCCGGTCTCGCCATAGGTAACCAGTTCGTAAGGGTAGAGGGCAACTTCGAAATCAAGATTATTGTCAATCATCAGCTGAAAGGCCTTACCCGCCAGACAGTTACCCTGATAGTCCTGCACCGGTCGGGCCATAATTCTTCCCTTCGGGCGGAAACGATAGCCATAAATTCGGCCACGGGTGCGCAATTCTTCAAAGAATTCCGGGATCAACAGAGCGTGATGACGATCCGGAATATAACGCAGGGCGTTGCGCAGTGCCGTTTCCGTCTGTTTGCGGTTCAGGCGAAAACCCCGGTCGGGAGCCCTTCTGATCTCTTCCGGAAAGGTATGCGGTTGGGGGAGATTGTCATCTAGACGTATTTTCATCGCCTGAGCGATTTCGGCATTATTAAGCATGGTATTTCTCCTGGAGACGGTGATGGCACGCCAGCTCTTCTTGTATATACAAGTTTGTTTAGTCTACCGGTTATTTCTTGTCAAGAAATAACCTATTTGTAGATGGATATTTTATTTCGTTGCAGTTTCGCTGTGTGCAGTTGTATATGTAAACAGAGATTTCTACTGACATCCTTCATAGAAAAGGCTCCGTATCGCCCCGAATTTTTACCTCACTCCTACAACGAATACTCTCAATGAACCTCAACTCGTCTTCAATGGCCGAAAAACAAACGCAACCCCAGCCGCTCTACCAGCAGGTCAAAGAATTTATCGGCAAGAAAATCAGTTCTGGAGAATTACAGCCGGGCATGCGGGTTGATTCTGAAAACGAACTGGTGCAGGCCCTGGGTGTTTCACGGATGACTGTTAACCGAGCTCTTCGCGAACTCACCAGCGAAGGTCGCCTCCTGCGCCTGCAGGGAGTTGGCACTTTTGTGGCCGGCCGAAAACCGCAATCGGCGATGTTTGAAATTATTCCCATCAATGAAGAAATTGAGCTCCGGGGTGGACAACACAGCTGTGAAGTGCTCCTCCTTCGGGAAGAACGGGCCCAGCCAAAACTGGCGGCTGAACTCGAACTGGCGGCGTATGCCTCAGTCTATCACACCCTTTTACTCCACAAGGAGAACGGTAAACCGATACAGCTGGCCGACCGTTACATCAACCCTTTGGTTGCCGGTGATTTTCTTCAGCAGGATTTTCAACGGATCACTCCCAGCGCCTACCTGCTGAGTCTGTTTCCGGTTTCGGAGGTTGAGCATGTGATCGAAGCCATTATCCCTGAGGACTGGGTGAGGAAATATCTTGGCATCAATGAAGCTGAACCCTGTTTGGTATTACACCGCCGGACCTGGGTGGGAGAGCGCGTCGCCACCCAGAGCACCTTCTACTATCCCAGCTCACAACACAGTATCGGCGGCCGATTTAAACCTGACACGGCAAGAAACATTCGAATTGCCTGAAGTCCCGCGCTGTTATTGGCGACAAGGTTAAAGGTTGTTGAGTATGTCGCGGATTGCTGTGATTGGCAGTTCACAACATTTCAGAAAACACTTCCCTCCCTTCGGGCGAATGTGTACAATGATTGGACACATCACTCAGCCGTTGTAAAAAAAATAACATGGCCGAAGGCATGCTTGGAACGGCATAAGGAGCCGTAAGGAGATGGTTATAAATGGTCTAGTTATTTCCTAACGGCTCCTAAGGTCTCGGATGTGTCGACAGGAATTCGCTTTTCGATTCGAAGATAACTTTTCAAAATATTCTTTCATCCTATGGGTCCACCAAAAAAAATTAATTCTGAAGATGCTGTTTACCGAAAATTAAAAACGGCGATTCGAAAAAGATATATCAAACAGGGCAGTCAATTGGTTGAAGTTGCCCTTGCTCAGCAACTCAACGTCAGCAGAACCCCGGTAAGAAGCGCCATTAAACGACTCGAAGCTGAGGGCTTGGTGAACAGTATCCCCAATCGCGGCGCCTTCGTCATAACCCCGACGCAAAAAGAGATTGAAGAGACCTTCCTGGTTCGCGCCCAGCTTGAAATCATGGCTACCCGGCTCACCTCCAAGCGTATCACTCCAAAACAAGTGGAGGAACTCCACAATCTCATAAGCCTTGAAGTCAAGGTTTTCGATGACAGCAATCTCGATGAATACTATGCCGCCAACGATAACCTGCACCTGAAGATTGCCGAGCTCAGCGGCAATCGGGTTCTTCATTCGTATATCAAGGAATTGCTTGATAGAACGAGGATTTTTCTCATACTCTATGACCCCTTTTATAAGCTTGAATACCGACCAACCTCAGAACATGAGGCGATAATCGATGCGCTGGCAGCCGGTGATGCAGAACGTGCGGCAACTGCCGTTGAAAACCATATCAGCAGTTCGATCAATGGACTTGAGTCGGCAGGACAACTGCCGGAAGATTATCTTTCTCTGTGATTTTCCTTATACCAGTTCAGCCATTACCCAATTGGCCAAAGGCCTGCCCTTGGCTGTGAGCCGCAGATGCGAATCGGTCAATTCGACCAATTGCACATCAATAAGTTTTTGTAAAATATCCCCATAATATTGCACAATATCTAGGTTATAACGTGCGATTAACAGCAGCAGCGGAACTCCTTGGGTCATACGCAGCCCCATAATAACCGATTCCCTGAAAGAAGCCTCGGTTGACAAACATTCACTTTCCTCGACAACCGAAACTCCTTTGTTGATCCGTCGTATGTACGCAAAAGGATCGGCAACCCGTTTTTCCCGAACCCCCGCCACACAACTGACCGCCGACGCCCCGCAGGCCAGATATTCACCGTTTTGCCAATAGTTAATATTATGTGTGCATTCATATCCAGGTCTTGCAAAGTTGGAAATTTCATATTGCCGGAAGCCTGCATCGCAACAAAGTCTGCCGATCACCTCGTCCATGGCAAGTATTTCTTCCTCCTCGGGAAGAATAATTGAATTATTTGTCACAGCTTGGTGAAAAGGAGTTCCCGATTCTATGGTCAATTGATAGATCGAGAGGTGTTGCGGACAAAGGGCCAGTGCCTGCTGCAGTGTGGCCTGCCATACCTCAACTGTCTGCCCTTGAAGGCCGTACATTAAATCCAGGTTGAGATTCTTGAATCCAACATTTTTTGCCGCTTGAACCACATACAGCGCTTCGTTGCTGTCATGTATCCGGCCCAAAACACGCAGTTCCTGATCACAGAAAGACTGCACGCCCAGTGACATGCGATTCACTCCGGCAAGTAAAAGTTCGCGAAGATACGATTCATCAACCGTTCCGGGATTTGCCTCAGCAGTTATCTCCACCTCGGGAACAGGTGGAAAAAGAGCCAGACAATCACCAATAAGCCCGGTCATCAAGGAACATGGCAGAACGCTCGGCGTGCCACCGCCAATAAAAAGACTCCGCAATTGCCGGTCTTCCCTTGTCGCGGCAAGATCCGCCAGCTCTTGCTTTAATGCTGCCACATAAGGCGCGAAAATCTCGTTTCCACAGACACTTGAACTAAAGGAACAATAGTGGCATTTCTTTTGACAAAAAGGGATGTGAATATAAAGAGAAACCATCTGTTGCTAAAGAGAATTGAGAATCGCACTGCACTGCTTGCTGATATCAACCATCAATCCGTTGTCGGCAAAACTATAGAAACCGTCACCTATGATCAAGTGATCGAGCAGTTGAATTTGCATGGAGCTGCACAACATGAAGAGGCTCCTGGTCAGTTTCAGATCCTGTGCTGACGGTTGGAGAGACCCGGATGGATGATTATGGGCAATTATCAGGGCAGCTGCGTGAAAATCCAAAGCTTTTTT
>JAABQY010000247.1 GCA_011391225.1 Desulfobulbaceae bacterium
CTCTTCTTCCTCCTGATATCGATACCGCCAGATATGATGTGACTATCCGCCTTATCCGCAGATAATAGAATAAAAAGCGCTTCTAACCAACCGGTTGAAGCGCTTTCCCGCTGTTATTCTTGTTTTG
Source organism: Desulfobulbaceae bacterium (assembly GCA_011391225.1). Classification (GTDB taxonomy): domain Bacteria; phylum Desulfobacterota; class Desulfobulbia; order Desulfobulbales; family Desulfocapsaceae; genus Desulforhopalus_A. Next base: position 128 of record JAABQY010000247.1, read on the forward strand.
TCTACCGCCTGCTTAAAAAGCATTCATTGTCCAGATCCCGCAGGGACAGGTGTCGGCGCAGAAGCCGCAGGCAATACACTTATCATCATCCGACACATATTCATAGGCCGTTGCCAGGGAATACCGGTCATCACCTGTAACGGTGACGATATCGCGACGATTTATTGCCCCGGTCGGACAGATAGTTTCGCAGAGATGACAGTCGCGGCATGAAGCGCAGGACAGACAGCGATCTGCCTGATCCTGTTGTGAAGTCCCTGTCTCTATCGGGATATAATGGGTGATGGTCAGTGCCTTTTGCGGAATAACCTGTTTAGCAAAGGGTTTCCATTCAAGTCCCTTGCAGTGGGCGATAATGTATTCGGCAGCGGTCTTACCAGCGCCAAGGGCGTTGGTGGCAAGGCCCGGTCTCTCGACATCACCTACCGCAAGTATCCGCTTGTCGGAGGTGACATGGGCCTTGTCTGTGGCAATCCAGGCGGCACCGCCGACGGTCACGGTTTCAACCGATTCCGGCAGAAAGGATAATGCCGGGACATCGCCGATGGAGACAATGACCGTTGCGGCCGGGATGAGTTCGCCGCTGTCGGTAACAAGTCCGGCTTCGGTCACTTCGCGGGTCAGCACCGGCCAGCGGAACTGAGATCCCAGTGCCTCGGCGGCAATTTTTTCCTTGCCGAAGGCAAGCGGTTTCTGGATATCGACCAGAGTGACCTTTTCCGCTCCCAGCCGATACGCCTCGCAAGCGACGTCACAGCCGACATTGCCGGCGCCGATGACCACCACTTCTTTGCCGACGGCTGGTGGCGTGCTGCCCTTAGCCTGTTTCAGGAAGTCGAGGGCGGCAAGCACCTTTTCATTACCGGGGAATTGCAGTCGGCGCGGGGTGTGGGTTCCCACGGCAATGACGACGTAATCGAAATCCTCCATAAGGGCGGCAAATTTTTCCCGGGTCATCGTCACACCCAGGCTGGCTGCTATGTTGGGGGTTGCCAGGAATCTTTTAATTTCCTGGTCCCAGATAGCTTGAGAGAGACGTTCCCAAGGGATAACCTGGGCAAGTTTGCCGCCGATTTTGTCATCCTGTTCAAAAATATGCGCCTCAATTCCGGCCAAAGCCAACTGCCAGGCAACGTTCATACCGGCTGGTCCACCACCGATGATGGCCACCTTTTTACCGATCGAAGGGGCAACCGCTGGAGGTTCGAGCGTGTTTACCGCGCGACCGAGTATCTGCACGTCAATGGGTTCATCAACTCCGCCGCGGGAACAGTTTTCCATGCACAGGTTGGGACAGACCGCTCCGCAGACCGAGGCAGGCAGTGGGGTATATTGGAGGATGAGCTGGTAGGCTTCATCGATTCGCCCTTCGCGAATGAGTCGCAGCCTGTCGACGGTGGGGATGTGCACCGGGCAATAGTAGGTACACGGGGCTGCCGCTTCACAATTGGCCCAGTAAGGCTTTTTACGGCGCAACTCGCCGCTGACGATGAAGTCGATGCGGCTGCGATCAAGACCCGGTGCCAGATCGCGTAAGGGGTCTCCGCCAAAGGCCTTGTTCCAGTGCTCGTTTCTAAATTCGGCCATGGGCATGGGGCCGGAAAACATCAGCGCCCTTTCCTGCGGAGTAATGGGCGTGAGGACATGCCATTCTTCACGGACTGTAAGGTTTGCATGCAGTTCCGGTCGGCGAATTTTTTCGAGAAAACCAGCAATGTTCTGTGTCAGCCATTGCCATTGATCGTCACTTGGGGCAACGAGTTTGGCGTTGGTTTTCGGATAGGAATTGTCAATCTTTCCGCGGAAATAGATGGCTCCGCCGACCATCCCGACGCAGGGCCGGTAGCCGAGCACATTGGCTGGGTTTTTCGCGTTGAAGCCGCACACCACCGCGACCCCGCCGCAGTTGAACTCGGCAAATGAGTCGCCGACCGAGCCTAGAACCCACAGCTCCGGTCTCGTATACTCCGGGTTCCACTTGGTCATGGTCAGGCCACGGGCGCCAATGGAGCCGCCGATGAACACCTTGCCGTTGGCCATGGCATTACAGACGCCGTTGGTGGCATCGCCCTGAACCGCTATCTCCGCACCGATATTAAGGTAACCGACGTCATCGGAGGTTGATCCCTCACAAATGATGACCGTGCCGGGCATACCCATGCAGCCGAGCCGTTGGCCGGAGGGGCCTTTGACGGTAATCTTCAGGCCACCCTGCCGCTGCAGGCGAATTCCTATATTGTGCTGGCCGTAGGACTCGAGCAGAAGGTCGGCGGACGAGGTGGCAGCTTGCCGCACCAGTTTCTCGAAATCCATTGAGCTGAGGCGCTGACCTTTTTCATTATGACCTTTTACAACCGTTGTAGTCACTGGAAACTCCTTATTTAAGCGGTGCAGGGTTTGAAACCTTTGGGTACACCACCTTAATCTTTTAACCTAGGCTCTATTAGCAAATATATTGAATGCACAGTCTGTCGGCCGCCGCTTGATCGGCAATGCCGATGGCGTCGGACATGCCGATCGGCAGGCTCTGGGATCGTCCCAGCGGTGCCATGATCTTTTTCACCTCAGTATTTATCGACATGAAGACCTCACCTACTCTTTCGGCCACCTTGTCAGGATCGAGGCGGCGGTAGAGCTTCGGGTTCTGGCTGGTAATGCCTTTTGGACAGATACCGAGGTTGCAGACGTTGCAGCGGTTTTTTTCGTTGCCGAGACAGCCGGCCGCGGCCTGCATGATATACTTGCCGATGTGTACACCGGAGGCGCCAAGCATGACCATGGCCATGCCATTCTGGGCGACATTGCCGTTTTTACCGATGCCACCGGCGGCGAAGATGGGGATTTCGTTCTGTTTGCCTTGTTTGGCAAGATCGAGATAACAATCCCGTACGCAAGAAGCAACGGGATGGCCGGTGGCATCCATGGAAACGTTGTAGGCGGCACCGGTGCCGCCGTCGATGCCGTCGATCATCAGTCCTGCGGCATAGGGGTTGCGCACCAAATTGTTAAGAACCGATTTTGCCGAGGTCGAGGCGGAGATTTTCGGGTACACCGGCACCTCGTGGTGGAAAGCCATGGAAAGGGTCTGCATCATTTTCATGACGCTTTCCTCGATGGAGTAGAGGGTCTGGTGTACCGGAGGCGACGGTAGGTCGACACCCTCGGGAACGCCGCGCAATCTGGCAATGAGTTTTGAGACTTTGTGCCACATGAGCAGGCCACCGTCGCCGGGTTTGGCGCCCTGGCCGTATTTAATTTCAATGGCCGCCGGCTTACACTGCATCTCCGGGATAGCCCTGATGATCTCATCCCAGCCAAAATAGCCGGAGGCGATTTGCAGGATGATGTATTTCAGATACTTGCTGCGTAGAATCCACGGCGGACAGCCACCCTCACCGGTACACATGACAACGGGCAGCCCGAGAACTTCATTACAATATGCGACGCCTTGGAGGAGGCCAAGCCACATGTTCGGGGACAGGGCGCCAAAGGACATCGAACCGATAACGAAGGGGAAGATTTCTCGAGTTGGGGGTATCCATCCACCGCTTATCGTCCGCTGCAGGAATTCTTCCGGGGAGAGAATG
>JAABQY010000248.1 GCA_011391225.1 Desulfobulbaceae bacterium
CCTTGGCGGCACGCATATCGAAATTGCCGTCGGAAATAGTATGAGAAATGGAGTGAATATGAAAAATTATTTGCAAACAAGTTTTTTAATTATGGCATGTGCCTTACCTCTTTTTCCTTACCCGGTTGAATCGGTAGTTGCTGCCGAGAGTGCCGTAGCCCGGCAAAATATTGAGAAACTCGTAACGACGAAGAGTTGTAAGGGTTGCGACCTTTCTGGTGTCACCCTCAACAGACTGGATCTGGTTGACGCTGATTTGGAGGGAGCGGATCTTTCTTCGGCAAAGCTCTCACTGACCAATCTGACAAGGGCAAATTTGCGGAATACCAACCTTCGTGGCGCAGTGTTCGGTGGTACCGATTTAAGTGATGCCGATCTGCGAGGGGCTGATCTGCGTGGGACATCGTTGGACAGCTCGTATCGTCAAGGGGCTCAATTTGATGGAGAATTTATTGCCGAAAAACCGACTGCAGATGTTGGCGAAGTTGGGGGAGAAAAGGAAGTATTCATTGCAGATTCCGTGAAACCCAAGCAAAACCCTGCAACCAAGGATGCTAATATTATTGAGCAGCGGGTCGTCGAGGCACCTCCTTCGGCTCTTCCTGCTGTTCGTGAGGTTAGGTCCGAGGTGAAATCTGAGGTTGCGCCGCTCAAGCCGCAGGTGGTGCCCAAAGATCGTCAAAGTCCTGCATCTGGAACACTTGCACCCGCGCCCATTGCAAAAAGAGTAGCACCTGTGCAAGAGGCAATTGTCGATGTATCGGCACCTGATGAGAAAAAGCTTACGAGCTCTGCACTATCAGACCTTCCAGCCAAAACGGATAAGGTGGAAGTAATAAAAGAAACAAAAGCCTCCAAAGTAACCGAAGTCAAACCGATTGTCGAAGGCGGAGCTGGTGTGACAAGCAGAAAACCTTCAGCAGTCAAGACTAAGGAAGAGAATCTGGCGCGCCTTGTTGATAAAAATAAATGTTATGGCTGTGATCTCTCAGCGCTTGATCTTGCAGGAAAAAACTTGAAAAGCGCGGATCTTGAAAAGGCCGACCTAAGCGGTTGTAATTTGGAAAGGGCCGATCTTGATACGGCAAATCTCAAGGGTGCCTTGCTGAAAAAGGCCAACTTGCGTCAGGCAAGCTTGGAAAATGCCGATTTTTACAAAGCCGATTTGACAGGTGCCGATCTAACAGGGGCAAAGGTGAAAGGGGCATTTTTTGACAGTGCCCAAACCGCCTCTGCCGTGGGTTTAGTAGAAGCGATCGGGGCTGCGGCCAAGTAAAAGCAAAAGCAGGTTGTGTTGATATGGGCCATGCGATAGGATTTTCAGAAAAAATTACAGTTCATTTTACGACTGGCTGATAATATCTAAGGACCTGGCAATCTTGTTATAATCGGCAATACCATCATCTCGCAGAGTGTTTTCAATTTCGTCGAGTGATTGACGCATCTTAGCAGTTTGCATTTCCAGATTCTGTATCGTTGCCGAAGCGGCATTCTCCGTAGTATCCATGGCCATTTGCAGGTCTTGGGCGCTGCGTAGAATGGTTTGCATATTGGCTATTTTGTCGAGGCGCAGGAAGAGTTCATCAAAATTAATCGGTTTTTCCAAATAGTCGATGGCACCTTTTTTCATTGCTTCAACTGCAGTGTTCACCGACGAATGCGCAGTGATCAGTATCACTTCTGTGCTGCTGTTAATGTCTTTTGCTATTTCAAGTACTTCAATGCCACCTATGGCACCCGGCATCATCAGGTCGGTAAGAACTATATCAAAAAACTGTTGTCTGAGTATTTTCTCTGCAACATAGCCGTCTTCGGCAACCTGGACCTGGTAATTCTCTTTTTTTAACCGCTGCTCAAGCAAACGCCGAACAACAGGGTCATCGTCGACAACCAGAATAGAGAGATTTTTCATGAGAATTCCTCTTTATTGCTTTTGGTAAAAAATTGATCTCAGGTGTCGCTTGGGAATAAATCTGGGACAAACCCCGGATAAAGACTCCGTTGATCCAATAACAAGATACCCATCATCAGCCAAGCTGTCGGCGAGTTTGTTGAATAGCTTCTTGCGATCCTCGAGTGAAAAGTAGATGGCGACATTTCGGCAAAAAATAATGTCAAATTTTCCCAGAGAGGTGAAAGGATGCATGAGGTTAACCTTTTGAAAGTTGACCATTGCCCTGATTTCATCCTTGATCTTCCATGACTCTCCGAAAAGTGTGAAAAATTTTTGCAGGTATTTTTTATCCAAGCCTCGTTCAATTTCGAAACGGTTATATTTCCCATAACTCGCCTGAGCTATGGCGGCATCGGAAATATCAGTGCCAAGAAGGGTGAAGGCATAACCGGGCGCATCTCTGATAAGTTCTTTGATAACTATAGCAATGGAGTACAGCTCTTGGCCCGTAGATGCTGCGGCGCTCCATATCCTCACTTGCGTTTTAAGCGATGATTTTGACGACCGAGCATCAATTATCTCCGGTAGAATTTTGTGCTGCATCAGCTCAAATGGCCCTTTGTCTCGGAAAAAGAGTGTTTCATTGGTGGTTATGGCGTCAATAATCAATTTTTCAATGGCCTTAGATGGGTCTTTCTTCGCTTTCGCTTGCAGTTCCTGATACGACTTGCAGCCATGCGCCTCGGCAACTGAGCTTAATCGCGTCTCAAAGAGGTATGATTTGCTCTGATCGAGATATATCCCTGTAATTTCATGGATATATTGGGCCACAAGCTTCAGTTCTGCGGGGTTGATTTTTATCATTCTGGTTTCTTTGTCGATTATGTAAAACGACAACTAGGGCCTTTCTTATTTTACGCTGTTAACGATTTCTTCAGCAATTTTGCCAAGGGGAGCAACTATATCCAGATACCCCATCTCGGCGGGTGCCTTGGGCATTCCATAAACAATGCAAGTAGCTTCATCCTGGCCGATAATATGGGCTAATTTCTGTTTCAGAACCCCTAGCCCGAGAGTACCATCCGAACCCATGCCGGTCATGATGACGGCGGTAGCCCTACCCACATAGTAATCGGCAACCGAGCGAAAAAGGTAATCAACAGAAGGTTTGCAGGAGTTTTCCGGTGGGTCGTCGGTGATTTTTATTCGTCGATTCTGACCGTCTGTCCCAGCCACCAGTTTCATTTGTTTGCCCCCTGGGGCGATGTACACCACATTGGGGAGGATATTTTCGCCGTTGATGGCTTCTTTCACGGTCAGGGCACACTTCTTGTCGAGACTGGCCGCGAGGGATTTTGTGAAGACCGGCGGCATATGCTGGACGATAAGGACCGGTACCCCAAGATTTCCGGGGAGTTGCGGCAGCATCTGATTAAGAGCATTCGGCCCGCCGGTGGAAATGCCGATTGCGACAATTTCCGATTTTCCCCGGCGTACGGCAGTCGGTTTAGGGGTTAGGGGTGGTCTCACTCCACGTCCTTCCCCAGGAGGTTGACTTGCAACACTTCTCTGAAAGGTTGAGGTTGGGCTGGGAATCCTTCCTCTGCTGCTGATAAGCGAAGAAGCATACTTCGACTTGGCAAAGGCCTTAAGGATAGGTTCGAGCGCTGCTCTGATCTCCTTTTTTCCCTCAGTTTGGCTCTTGCTCTGGGGCTTGAGAATAAAGTCAAAGGCGCCAAGCTCAAGTGCCCGCATGGTCATGTC
>JAABQY010000249.1 GCA_011391225.1 Desulfobulbaceae bacterium
ACGCACCGTCGTGTCCTTGATATATGTTGCCCCCCAGGCGGGCCAGATTCTTGGTAATACCTGTCGTATTGAGGTCCGATCCCGACACCTTGTAGCCAAGATTCAGCAACAGCTCGGCAATACCGCTCATGCCGATGCCGCCAATTCCAACAAAGTGAATATGTTTAGTTTTTCTATACATCACTTACCTTTCATCTCCATAACATTGAGACAGCACGCCACAATTTTTTCTGCCGCATCGGGAAACGCGAGCATTTTCATGGCCTTGCTCATTTCGAGGAGCCTGCCCTCGTCGCTCATCAATATTTGAATATTATCGGCCAACTTGCTTGCCGTCAACTCATGTTGCCTGAGCACAACCGCCCCGCCTCCCGAAGCATAATGGTTGCCGTTTTTTTCCTGATGTTTGTCGGCAGCCGAGGGGTAGGGAATGAGTATGGCCGGTTTCCCCAGCACGGCAATTTCTGCAAGAGTCGTGGCCCCGGCCCGTGATACCAGCAGGTCGGCCTGACTATAAATCTCTGCCATATCAGTAAAAAAAGGCTGGACCAGGGACTCAACACCTTTGCTTGCGTATCCATCCCTCACAGCCCGATAATCCTGCTCGCCAGTTTGATGAATGACCCGAAACCCCTCCATGACAGTGTACGGCAAACTCTGCAAGGCCTCCGATACCAGTTTGTTAACCGCCTTGGCACCTTGACTGCCGCCCAGCACCAGCAGGGTTTTCTTGCTATTTGAAGTTGCCCTTCGAGGCAAATTCTTGGCGAGTTCCAGAATATTCCTGCGCACCGGATTGCCAGTATAGGATATTTTCTCGCCAGGAAATTCGCTGCCGCTTCCGGGCAGTGATAAACATACCCTGTCGACAAAGTAGCCAAGTTTTCGGTTCGCCAGCCCCGGAACGGAGTTCTGTTCATGGATAACCGTTGGAATCCCAAAAATTTTCCCGGCAACCACAACCGGCCCGGTGACATATCCCCCGACACCGAGGATAATGTTCGGACGAAAGCGGCGAATGATCCGTCCTGCTTGATATAAAGAAACCGGCAGTGTGACAAGAGTTTTAAAAAGCTCTAAGGGGTTTTTGCCTTTCAACCCGTAACATCTGATATTGTCACTGGCAAAACCATAGGCGCCAAGGCTTTTCGTATCCATTTTCCGCCGTGTGCCGACAAACAGAACCTGGGTGTCGGGCATCTGCCGTAAAAACTCCTGAGCAGCGGCCACGGCTGGAAAAAGGTGCCCACCCGTGCCACCACCGGTCAGGAGCAAGCGAATATTTGGCAGTCTTTCCTTCAAATTTTAAAGCTCCACAAGATCGTTCTTCCGGACTGCCTGAAGGCCCAGCACTTCTTTTTTAAACTCATTGCCACGGTGACCATAACTGGTAAACATATCAAAACTGGCACATGCTGGAGATAGCAGAACCACGTCACCCGGTCGTGCCGTTTCAGCTGCAAGAACTACGGCTTCTTGCATAGACTGTGCCGGCAATATCTCCACCACATCGGCCAGAGCCTTCTCCAATAAGGCCGCAGCCTCACCCATCACTATCAATTGCCGCACACGCTCGGAAACCGTTTCCCGCAGCAAGCAATAATCATCTCCTTTATCACGGCCACCGGCAAGAAGAATGACGTTTCCGGGAAACTGCTGCAAAGCACCGAGTACCGCGCCGGTATTTGTCGCTTTTGAATCATTATAGTAGCGTACGCCGTTCACTTCAGCAACAAACTCTATCCGATGCGGCAACAGGCGAAATTCTCGCAAGCTTTGGAAAATCTGTTCCGGAGTGCAGCCGAGCCAGCGTGCGGCAAGTATCGCTGCAGCGCTGTTTCTCAACCCGACACTGTTGGCAAGGGCTGTGCCGACAAGGGGATATTCTTCCGTCTTTCCAGATACAGTCAAGCAAATCAGCTGGTCTCTTATGACAGCTGTATCGGTATCCCGCGCGCCAAAGGTATGAACATCGCCAGGCAAATCTGATGACAATGCAAGACAGAGGGCATCATCGCCGTTGATTACCGCTAAACTACCGGGTTTTTGATGAGCAAAGAGTTGCATTTTCACCCGACCATACTCAAGAAGGCTGCCATGTCGATCGAGATGATCGGGCGTAATGTTCAGTAAGACTGCAACATCAGGGGCAAAGTTTCCAGCGTTTTCGAGCTGAAAGCTGGAAACCTCTGCAACCACCATATCATACTTTTCAGGCTCACAGAGAAATTCATAAAGAGGCGTACCGATATTGCCCCCGACGAAGGCCCTCTTCCCCGAGGCCGCCAGAAGTTCGCCGATCAGTGTCGTCACCGTGGTTTTCCCGTTAGTCCCAGTGATTGCGACAACCGGTACGTGCAGTTCCCCCGCAGCCACCGCCAGCTCACCGGCCATTTGCACCCCGGCATCCTGCAGCGATTTGATGAGTGGCAAAGCAAAATCCACCCCAGGACTTACGAGCACGAGATCAGCCTGTCGTAAAAAATCGTAAGTGTGGCCACCTGCCTCCCAGATTACACCTGTTGCCGCAAGAAAGGCTCCCTCTTCGGCAACAAACCGCTGTTCCGATCGATTGTCGGATACCCGCACCCGGGCACCTCGTTGTAGAGCATATTTAACCGCGGCCCGGCCGGAAACACCAAGCCCTAAAATTCCGACTTTTGTGCCGGAAGATATCATCTTTGCTTCTTTCATCGCAGCTTCAGGGTGGCAATGGCAAACAAGCCAAGAATAATCGAAACAATCCAAAATCGTACGACAACCTTCGGTTCATGCCAGCCTTTCTTTTCAAAATGATGGTGAAAGGGGGCCATTAAGAATATCCGTTTACCGTGGGTGAGTTTAAAATATCCAACCTGCATGATAACCGACAGCGCCTCCATAACGAAGATTCCACCAACAATAGCCAGGAGAAATTCCTGTTTGATGATAATGGCAATCGCTCCGAGAGCACCGCCAAGGGCAAGGGCACCGACATCGCCCATGAACAGCTGAGCCGGATAAGCATTAAACCAGAGAAATCCGAGACATGCTCCGACAATGGTGCCGCAGAAGATTGCCAGTTCACCGCTTCCCGCCACATAGGGTAATTGGAGGTAATCGGCGAGAACCACATGGCCCGCCAGGTAAGAAAAAACCAGATAGACAGCGGCGGTCACGACGGTCGGTCCGGCCGCTAGGCCATCCAGGCCGTCTGTGAGATTGACCGCATTCGAGGAACCAACTATGACTAAAACGGCAAAAACCACATAGAACCAGCCAAGATCAGGACGAAGGTTCTTGAAGAAGGGAAAACTCAGGTGCCCGTCAAAAGTTGGGTGCACATAGATGGCAATGCCGACAACGGCGGCGCCAATGAGTTGCAAAAACAGCTTCCCCTTCGCACTTAATCCTTTAGAATTATTTTTTTTGATTTTACGGAAATCATCAATGAAACCAATCCCCCCATAAAACAGGGTGATGAAAACAGCAAGCCACACCATCACATTATCAAGACGGGCCCACATCACTGTTCCCAAGGTTATTGCCCCAACAATCAAAACACCGCCCATTGTTGGAACCCCTTGTTTTGCAATATGCGTCGCCGGCCCGTCATCGCGAATGACCTGGCCGATCTGCAAATAACGCATGGCTCTGATAAA
>JAABQY010000250.1 GCA_011391225.1 Desulfobulbaceae bacterium
TTGCGAACCTCTGGTGCAGGCAGGCGTCCCGTGTGAGCTCATCGTCCGCGCGGCGCGGGAAAGGGAAACGGATATGATCCTCATTGGCGGCCAGGGCAAGCGGGGCATTGCCAGAAAGCTCCTCGGCAATGTGACCAGAAACGTCACCGGCAAAGCCCATTGCGCCGTTCTGGTGGTGAACACCTGACGATGCACTACGGAACCCTTTTTGGCTACATCAGGTGATCCCCATGACAAACAAGCTGTTCGTCCGGTTTTTCCCCTTTCTTCTCTGGTTTCCGGTGCAGGCCACGATCCTGCGTGGTGATCTGATCGCCGGCATCACCGGCGGCCTGGTTTTAGTGCCCAAGGCCATGGCTTATGCCCAACTTTCCGGCCTGCCCCTTTATTTCGGCCTCTACACTGCCTTTGTCCCTGCCATCCTCGGTGCCCTGTGGGGTTCGTCACGGCAGCTGGCTACCGGGCCGGTGGCCATCATCTCCTTGATGACCGCCGCTGCCGTCACTCCGCTCGCCATCCCGTTCACAGAGGATTACATCGGTCTGGCCATGCTCCTCACCCTCCTGGTGGGCATCATTCAACTGGGCCTCGGAGTGATCAAATTGGGAAGCCTCGTCAACTTCGTCTCCCATCCGGTGATTCTCGGCTTCATGAATGCAGCGGCGATCATCATCGGCCTGTCGCAACTCGACATGCTGCTTGGCATTCCCAAGGGGCGAAGCGACCATTTCCTCCAAGATGTCTGGGAAATGCTCTGGTTTCTCCCGCAAACGCACCTGCCGACTCTCGCCATGTCGGCCTTTGCTGCCGTCCTGATGCTGACCATGAAAAAGATTCCGCTGCTGGCTAAACCCAGTGTTTTAATGGCCGTGGCGGTCACCACCCTCGTCAGTTATATGGCGGGCTATGAGCTAAAAGCAACGGCAAAACTCGAAGAAATTGCCACGCCTTCGGCCCGCCAGCTCGTGAAAAACTATGACAAGACGGCCGAACGGATCACCCAGCTGAGCACCGACATCACTGCTCTCTCCAGCAAGGTCCGTAAGGCGGACAAGGCCCATGACGCCCGACTGGCAGCCGAACTTGCCTACCGAGTGGATATCGCCGAGCTCGACCTTCGGGCGCTGGAAACGGAAAACGACAAGCGGCTGCGCCGTATCCGCCAGCTCACCTTCATCCGCGATATTAGCGGTCAAGACAGTCGGGCCAGCTTTCTTCAGACCGGTGAAGCGGGGGGCGAGAAAGACGACGGCCGCATTTGGCATATTAAAAAGATTGCCGGAGGCGAAGTGGTAATGGCCGGCGGTGGCGACGTGGTCGGCAAGGTGCCTGCCGGTTTGCCCTCTTTCCGCCTGCCCAGCCTGAATCTCGACGCCATACTGCAGCTTTTTACCGGTGCACTGATCATCGCCCTGGTGGCTTTCATGGAGTCAATCTCCATGGCCAAGGCCATGGCCGGCAAATCGAAACAGCGGATTGATCCCAACCAGGAACTCATCGGCCAGGGTCTTGCCAATATCGGTGGTTCCTGCTTCCAGGCCTATCCGGCCTGCGGCTCCTTCACCGGCTCGGCCATCAACCTCCAGGCCGGGGCCAAGACCGGTTTCGCCATGGTCTTCAACGGGGTCTTCGTCGCCGTCACCCTGCTCTTTCTCACCCCCGGCCTGTATCATCTACCCAAGGCGGTGCTGGCGGTGATAATCCTCCTGGCGGTTACCGGCCTCCTCACTCCCGGGGCCCTGAAACACACCTGGAAGGCCAGCCGGGCCGATGGTATTGTCGCTCTGGTGACCTTCGTCGTCACCCTCCTGGCCGCACCGCATCTCGACAAGGGCATTATGGTCGGCACGGCCCTGTCCATCGGCCTCTACCTGTACCGGACGATGGCGCCACGGATCGCCATCCTCGGTCGTTACCAAGACGGCACCCTGCGCGACCTCAAGGTCAACCCCCAGCTGGCCACCTCGCCGCACGTTACCGCTATTCGCTTCGACGGCTCACTCTATTTTGCCAATGTTGCCCACTTCGAGGACGCGGTCCTGGCCGCGGTGGCCGACAAACGACAGGCCCGGTATCTTCTGGTGGTTGGAGACGGCATCAATTATCTCGATTCCTCAGGCGAGGAAATGTTGCACAATCTGGTGTCCCGACTGCACGAATCGGGGGTGGAAGCGGTCTTTTCCGGACTGAAGAAGCAAATCCTCGATGTCATGCGAGTCACAGGCCTTTTTCAGCTGATCGGCAATGACAATATCTTTGCCACGGAGGAACAAGCCCTTGCCGCCATTTCGCAACGTCTCGGCGAAAGGGCGGAAGAAGACGGCCTGTTCGTGCACCAGTGAAAGGCCGGTTCGGCATATCAAGCGGTGGCTGTTAAATTCAACGATAATCGGCGCCGCTTATGTCCTGGCGTTTCATGATTTTTTGCAAAGCAACGCGAGATATACCTGATATTTCGGCACCTTGTGATACATTCCCGGCTGTTTTGCGAAGCAGCGCCGCAATATAGTTTTTGGTAAATCCACCGAGCACCCGTTCTTTTGCATCCTTGTATGCCTCAAATTTGCCGTTCCATTCAAAACCGTAGGAGGCCTCGACATTACCGGTGGTGTGGGGTGGGCTTTCGACAAATATCAAATCATCTACAGTGATGGTGGGATGAGGGCAAAACATCACCGCCCGGCGTACAACATTTTCCAATTCCCTGACATTCCCCGGCCAATCGCGATTGATAAGGGCGGTAATCGCCCGTTGATCAAATTGCTTGCGTGGGAGATTCAGTTCAAGACACACTTTTTCGGTGAAATGCGCAGCCAAAAGTGGAATATCATCGGTCAGCTCGCGAAGCGATGGGGTGTAAAGAGTCACACCATTCAAGCGGTAGAAAAGGTCTTCGCGAAACACCTTGTCGGCTATCATTTTCTCAAGACTGAGATTGGTGAGGGCGATAACCCGAATATCAACCTTGACGGTCTTGGTCGAACCAAGGGGTTTGATTTCTCGTTCCTGCAAAACCCGCAGCAATTTGCTTTGAATGGAAAAAGGCAGATCGCCTACTTCATCGAGGCAGAGTGTCCCGCCATTTGCGGCCGCCACCAGGCCTTGTTGGTCCTGATTGGCATTGGTAAAGGCGCCGCGCACATAACCAAACAACTCCGATTCGAGAAGATGCTCAGGGATAGCCGGGCAGTTGACCATGACCAACGGCTTCTTGCTTCGGTCGCTGAGGTTGTGCAGCGCCCGGGCCGTCAGCTCCTTGCCGGTGCCCGACCCTCCTCGCACGAGCACGGTGTAACTGGTTCTGGCGATAATCTCAAGGTTACTCTTAAACTTCAGAAATGCGGCCGATTTCCCAACAAATCCGTGGGTAATAGTCTGACCACAGACCTGTTCCTTCAGTGAGGAGTTTTCTCGCAGCAGACGATTGCGCTCAATCGCTTTGCTGAGGGTGCGAAAGATGACCTCCCGGTCAAAGGGTTTGGTGACAAAATCGTAAGCCCCAAGTTTGATTGCCTCGACGGCAATTTCAATAGACCCATAGCCGGTCATCATTACCGCTGTCAGCCAGGGGTCTCTTGCCAGCAGGTGTTGCAGGAGTTCCAGGCCGTTCATGCCGGGCATCTTAATGTCGAGGAGGG
>JAABQY010000251.1 GCA_011391225.1 Desulfobulbaceae bacterium
GTCCGCTGGGGTGGCGAAGAATTTATTATCCTCCTCAGGGCAACCGACGAACCGGCCGCCCTCTACTTTTCCGAGCGAATAAGAGTTGGCATTCAAACCGAACTGAATCCAGACCTGCCGTTTGCCATGACCATCTCCATCGGCCTTGCGCAATACCAGGACAACGACACCCTCGAAGATCTCACCGACCGGGCCGATAAGGCGCTCTATCACGCCAAACAAACAGGCCGCAACAAGGTCATTCCCTGGAGCATGTTGTCGGACGAATCGAATTTGTAAAATTTTCGGGTTCAACCGCTGACCAGAAAAAACACCAGATCCATGACGTTGGTGCGGGTAGGGCCGGTAATGAAAAGATCGCCGAGCGGCTGGAAGAAAGTATAAGAATCGTTGTCGGCAAGGTGCTGGGCGAGAGATATTTTTAAAGTCTCGGAGCGGGCGGCCGGCACCGTCGGCAAAGGCCCCGACCGCATCGGTCGGACCGTCGGTGCCGTCGGTGCCGGTTGCGAGCAGCAGTATGCCGGACGTTCCTGCGAGTTCTTCTGCCCCGGCCAAGGCAAACTCCATATTTCGGCCGCCCAGTCCCCCGCCGTGCAGGGTGACGGTGGTTTCACCTCCGGCCAGCAGGCAGACCGGCCTTTTCAGGGACTTTCCCGAGCGCTGTGATTCCTTGGCAGTGTTGCACAGCGCCTTGGCCGCTATCCTCGCTTCACCTTGGAGGGTGGAAGTGAGTATGAAAGGCTGAAAACCGAGCGCTTTGGCCTTGTCGGCTGTGGCAGTCAAGGCATCAGTTATTGAACCGATAATATGGTTGGCGACTCCGGCAAAGGTCGGGTCACCTGGTTTCGGTGTTTCTTCCACCAGGCCGTGCGCCCCTGCTTTAAGATGGTGGCGCACGGTCTCGGGAATGCTTTCGAACAGGTTGTAGCGGGTGAGAATGGCCAGACAATCTGCAAATGTCGAGGGATCGGGAGCGGTTATACCCGAGGCGATGATGTCTAGATCGTCGCCGATGACGTCGGAAAGGATTAATGAAACAAGGCGGGCACCGTTCGCCGCCTGGCACAGTCGGCCGCCTTTGATGCGCGATAGGTGCTTACTAATGGTGTTGATTTCGTGAATAGTCGCCCCGAAGGCGAGAAGGAGACGGGTAGTGGTCTGCTTGTCGGCAAGAGTAATGCCGGAAGCCGGGGCCGGGCTGAGGGCCGAGCCGCCGCCGGAAACAAGGCAGAGAATAAGGTCGTCAGGGGTGGCGGAGGCGACGAGGTCAAGGAGGGCGGTGGCGGCCGTAACCCGATCAGGAAAAGTTTGCGGATAACGGCCAAAGGATAAACATCCTCGCCTATCAATAAATCTGTGCCGGAGCATCGCAACCGGCGGTTGACGCATTCCACCGGGTCGACTGCCTCGATTGCTGCCAAAAAGATTGTCTTCGCGGTTTCCTGCAGGTGCTTGCGGTCGATTGTTATTGACTGGGCCATGGTTTTCCACCTGGTCTATTACTCTGTAAACGCTTCGGAGTTTCAGGGGAATTTCTTGGAAACGGCGAAGCAGAGCAGAATACCTTATTATAAACCGGATTGACAGCTGCCGTCACGCCCCAAGTGTTGCCAATTTTACGAGGAGAAAGAGTCGTTTTGTTTATGGATTCATGGATGAAGGAGAAAATAGAGGGAGTGTCCTTAGATAAGGCCTAAATAAAACTTTATCAATTTTTGAAAAGTATCTAAAATTGATAAGGTGTCCCCTTGTTTTTGGGAAGTCTACCAATCATTGTTTGACAAAATATGATCGATTGTGGTAACGTCATGCAAAATTTTTCGATAGAGGTAACGTCATGCAAACGGTAACAGTGTCGCCGAAATATCAAATCGTTATCCCGAAAGCAGTTCGAAAGGCCCTGCATCTTCGGCCTGGCCAAAAAATGCAGGTCATAGAATATGCAGGGCGCGTCGAGTTGATACCGGAACGCGATATCAAAGAACTCTGCGGATTTGTTAAGGGCATCAACACGGAATACAAGCGAGAGAAAGACCGAGTATGAATATCCTGGATTCTTCCGGTTGGCTCGCATACTTTGCAGGTGAGCCCAATGCCAAGCATTTTGTGATCCCTTTAGATGATCCCGCTTCGCTTGTTGTCCCAACTGTTACACTCTACGAGGTTTTCAAGGTGATTCTCCGGGAATCCAACGAAAACGATGCGTTGCAAGCAGTTATGGCTATGCAAAAGGGCACTGTCGTGGATCTGACCGCATCATTGGCGCTTGCCGCGGCAAAGCTGAGTTTGGAACATGATCTGCCTATGACAGACAGCATTATTCTCGCAACGGCGCAAGAATTTGACGCTGTCATCTGGACGCAGGATTCAGATTTTGAAAATATCAATAATGTGAAGTTTTTTCCAAAGAAATAAGAGTCGATGATACATCACTCGACAAACAAGGGACAAGTAAGGGACACTTCCCTAAAATTGAAAATTCTCTCGATTTCAAGTCGCAAAGACCGTGCTCATCATCATACCGCCGCCCCTGGAAGAATGAGAATGTGTAAGGAAATATTGCGGCAGGTTAAAAGGTGTTTATCCTAGAAGAAACGGCCCAACAACTATCTTAGAAGACATATACAGGTTGTATCTAAAGCCTGAGGGGCCGATAAAACATGGAGAAACGTCATGAAAGACTCTGCCAATATCCATTTGAAAGTTCAAGAACTCTGCGATTGTTTTGCTACTACCGACCCGCTCAAGGGGATGTCCGATATCAGCCGTGTTCCTGAGGAGGATGAGGCCGCCTTGAAGTGGATTGCCCTCGCCGTGTTGCACGGCATCAACAGCAATGCTGAAAAGATTTCCCTGACTACCACCAGGGACGGTAAAGTCAAGGTGACGGCTGAATACCGGCAAGGCGAATTGCCTTCCCCCGGTCCGGCCGTCGGCAGGAAGATCGTCGAGGCGATGCGGGCGATGACCCATATCGAAAAAGATAAGGAGAAAACGACCCTTGCCTTCGGCATTCGTAACAACAGCATGGATCTGAAGATCAAGTCACGGCATGAAGGCGGTGATGATCGGATTTCCATTACCTTCCCCTCTGTGGTTTGATCTCGCTCTTCGCCTTGACTATCCGGTCTTGTCATGTTACGAGATAAGGGATTATCTGAAAAGTTTGAGGTACTCTTATCGAATGGTGGTATTGCTGAATAAATCCAAAAGTGCCGGTCACCTGCATACATTAAAATGTGTCGGCAACCTGGATTTTTCTTACTTGCGGCCGGAGATGGCACCTGATTATTAGGCGCTGATTGGTTTGCAATTCTTGGATGGCGTGCCAAAAAACGATCTGTAATACCCGGGCTTGATGCATTAAATCTGATTTCAACGTAAAACAATTGGACAGTAGAACAGATGGAAAGCGAGATTAACGATACTGATGACCCTGAAGACATCGCCGTCCAATTAACCCAGGCCAATTCAAAGCTCGGATTGGTCAAATTTGAGGTATTCGGCGAGGAAATGATCGACAAGGAGGTCAAGCTCAGTGGCAACAGCGGGAGGGTCTATTTACCTCCAGGCTGGGTAGGTCACCGTGTGAAGATTATCAGAATTGACTGAGGATATGTGGTAAAAAATGAATGTA
>JAABQY010000252.1 GCA_011391225.1 Desulfobulbaceae bacterium
GGGTAAGGCGATGCCATTTCGGGAATTGCTTTTTCAGTTGTTTTCTGATCATGAGCTTGATATTCTTGTGGTGCATAAAGCCTCCGTTTTGGATTGAATTCTCTCGCAAGATATTTTGTCCATTATAGAGGCTTTATGTATTTTAAGCAATTGATTTTACATTATTTATCATGATTTGTTGCAACACCCTTATAAAGGCGGCGGTGAGGTTGGCCTCAAGGATCAATCCTTTATTGCTGATCGTACAATAGCCCACCGGGGCCAGATCGTAGAGATTGAAATATCTCGCCCGCGAAGCGTCGAGTTCAAACTGCGTCCGGCGCAGTTCTTCGTTCTGCATCTCAATCTCGATCTGGTGCACCTGCAGTTCATGCAGTGCCGCCTTGGTTTCTTCGAACGTCATGGCCTTCAGGTGTTTTTCCTCCTCAGCCGCTTTTTGCCGCAATGTCTCTTCCGCCAAGCGACGAGGGACCTGGGCGGCCTCGGTATTGCCGGTCATGACCGCCACCGGGTGGGCGATTTCGGGGTGTCTGTTTATGTTGGTCATGATCCTGCCTCTTTACTGGTTTAATCTTGATAGTCAACTCGTTACCCGTTCGGTGGTGGCTGCCGCATATATCTGCCCGCTTGCACTGAGCAGGGCGGTGGAAGTCAGCTGAACTGCCAAAACCCTGCCGTCTTTGGCAATCCTCCGGGTGAGGTACGGCTCAAGAATTTTCGATCGGCAAGCGCTGACCGCGAGGGGCCGAAGGTGCCAGGAGTTGCAGGTGACCGCCCAAAAAGGCCATGTCGCGGCCCGGTGGGATGATGTAGCTGCAATTCGGCTGCACCCGCCTACCGTCCTCGACCTCAAAAACCTGCATGCGGGTATAGCGGCGAATGAGATCGGTGAGGATACTTTTATGGTCAGGGGCCAGATGCTGCACCAGGACGAAGGCCATACCGGGGTCGGTGTCGGCGGGCATGCCAGAGAAGAAGGCCTCAAAGGCAGCAAGGCCTCCGGCTGAGGCACCGATACCGACGATGGGGAAACCGATCGCTGACTTTTCGGGTGGTTCCCGCCCCACGGTCTGTTCAGTAACTGCCGGAGGTTCGGGTGTCCGGATATCGCCGGGACCTGCGAACGATGCTTGCTTCTTCACTTTGCTGGGATCTTTTTTTCGTGCGGTCATGGCTGTCCTTAGTCGTCTTCGTTCAAAAAACGGCAAGAAAGTATATATCATACCTTCTTCAGGGTTCCATCCTTATTATATCAGCATCCACAGATGATACACGGAGTCCATTGCCAATGCAACGTGCCAGGTTAAAGACACGCTTCCCTCCAGAGTACGCATCTGGGTAATGTTAAAAACCAACAAAATCATTTTGTTGCATATTTTGTTGAAAGTGCAAAAAGGAGGTGCTCCATGGAAAAAGCAGAAAAGAAAGGTTTCGGAACACCGGATTGGATGTCATTATTGCGTGGCGATTATAAGGCGGGTCCGGGCGTTTATCATTGCGGGCCGCTACAATTATCCCATGATGAGCAAGAATCTTTCGTCGCTCACTCTTTCATTCTGGAATAAATATAATAATTTCACATTTGAATCCACGTTGCTTATCCATTAAATGAGCACCACCCTTGCCGGGGAAAACATACTCGCTTGTCATTGGCATACTGGTCAGTACCATCCTGGCCCCATCATTCAGCGGGATTTTTTGTCCCTTATTGCCCTTGGGATTGCGAAGAACGATAAAACACCGCTCAAAATCAATAAAAACAAGAGATAAAGGACAATCAGATAACACCAGGGAAGTGAAAGTTTTTGTTCTCATAACCCGAAGGTCACAGGCTCAAATCCTGTCCCCGCTACCAAAATAAATACTAGTATGCCAGCAAACCTTAGCAGAAAAAATCATCTATGCGGTCAAAAGCCAACCACTCTTGGGTAAATCCAACTGAATATTGTGGCAATAGCTTTTATTATATCCCTTTGAAATTGACAGGTTGCTTCGCCATAGCTCGAAAAAGTCGTCAAAACATTTTCATGCCCCAGGTTTTGGTTGTGCAAGCTGCTGCAATTTAATCTTTTCCTCTTCGTCCATAATTTCACGGGCTGCGGCTCCAGCCGACTGCGCAATCTTCTGGACCTGAGCTGCATCCATTTGATTGACGATATGTTCAGGAAGGTCGACAATAACCTTTTTATGGGCATACTGAATGCCCTTGGCCTGCAACATAGCGGTAATGCGTTTGAACGCCTCGCGCCGGATGGTAAACTGAGTTCCGGGTTTGGCTGTGAACTTCACGCGAATCGTCATGACCGAATTGGTGATCGAACTGACCCCCTGCGATCGCAGTGGACGGAGAAACCCTGGTCCAAGTTCTGGGTCATCGAGCATGTCCAGACCTACTCTCTTGATAACTTTTCGAACCTTATCAATATCTGCATCATAGGCGAAATCAAGGCTGAATTTTTCGATAATCCCACCCCGCATATAGTTAGTGATTGTTCCGAGTTTGCTGTGGGGAATGATCTGCAGCATGCCGCGATGGTGGCGCAGCATGACATTGCGCAGGCTGATACTTTCAACGGTTCCGCTGATGGCGCCGGCTGTTAAATACTCACCAACTCGGAAGGCGTCGTCAAGCAGATAGAAGATGCCGGAAAAGATGTCCGAGACTACCTTCTGGGCGCCAAAGCCAACTGCCAAACCAACCACGCCGGCGCCAGCCAGCAATGGCCCGATATCGACACCCATCGAAGACAGGATGATCAGAACCACCATGACCACGAGGATCGAGGCGATAAAACTGCGAATAATCGGCAGAAGAGTGTAGGCTCTGCCCCGTGTGGCGGCATTGCCCCATTCGTCGTCGCTGTCTTCCTTTGTTTCTGCGTCTTGCGGAACCGTTTCGTTGATTTTCCTTTCGATCCAGGAGTTGACGAATTTCCAGAAAAGCAGAGCAGCTGCCATGATTGTCAACGCATTAAAGATGACACCTGAGAGGCTCGATACCAGAGGAATGGTATACCCCCAGAGGCTGGCAACCCATAAACCGATGGCAAAAATCAAGACCAACCGGGCGTAAAATTTTACTTTTACAAACAAGGCCATGCCGTTAGGTTGTTCGCTGCCTTTATCTCCTTCGGCATTCGGCGGTGAAGTCGAAGATTCCTCGTACAGTTTCAGGCTGAGCATGGTGTATTTGACCAACCATTGGAGCACTTGATCGGCGAGCAGCCAGATTGGCAGGATGAAAAAACTAATCAGAAATGCCCCTCTAGCACTGCTGGTGGTAGCTTGAGCTACAACAGTCTTAGCCACAACGTACCAGAAAATCGCCAGATACAGGAGCGCAAAAAAATGCCAGATCGAGGCGAAACTTTGTTTGCCAAAAGAGGGTGGTCCCTTTTCCTCAGGAGACGGGGCCAGGATATAGGCAGCGACCTGCTTGCGATAAAGCACGGCGGCCACTGCAGTTACTGCCAACAATACAGTGAGTCCAAACAGTTGCAACAAAGCCACGGTTTCGATCTGAGCACCGATACGACGAATAACAATAGCAAACAACATAACCGTAACGATGTATCCGGATGTATAGACAAAGACGCGGTGGGCGATGGCGGCAG
>JAABQY010000253.1 GCA_011391225.1 Desulfobulbaceae bacterium
GTTGTGAGTCACTTCCTGTCGGGCCCGATGCCTGTTGCTGGTGGAGGCACCTATCTCTCAGCCATATTACCTGTTGGGCTACCAGGAGTCACGACAAATTTCCAGCCATCCGGGCCGGCAAAAGATAATGAGTGAGAGTGTTTAGCCCCCTCAACGCATATCGCCGTGCGCACTTCCACCGGTATTGGGTTGTTGCTCATGATGCACCCGTCGCTTGAGTTTTTGCGGGATGGCAGAAGCAAACCTTCGGGTTGTGACTGATTTTATGCCAGTTACAAAACGTTCTGTCGACAGGTTCAAGAATATTTTCGATGACAAAACATGCCACTGCGCTATGATGAAAAGAATTGGCTTTTTCATGTTTTGAACTCTGAGTGAGGAAAGGTGCAGGCATGATGATCGGGATAGATGTCGGCGGAACCCACGCCGATGGTGTGCTGCTCGATGGCGACACCTTGGTGGCAAAGCACAAGGTCAGTGTTGATCAGCAGCATCTCAGCGATGTCATTATTGCCCTGCTGCAACACCTTGTGCCGGGCGACCGCAGTAAACTGCAGCGGATTCACCTGAGCAGCACCCTCTGTACCAACGCTATTGTCACAGGCGCCCTTGAGCCCGTCGGCATGTTGATCCAGGCCGGGCCGGGAATGAATCCCGACTTTTTCGCCAGCAGCTGCCCGACCTGGTTTCTCGACGGGGCCATCGACCACCGCGGCCAGATCCTCCGTGACCCCGATCCGGCGAAAATTAGCGCCGCCGCTGTGGCCATGCGCCGCGAGGGCATCAATTCCATCGGTATCGTCACCAAGTTTTCCCATCGCAACAACCGCCATGAAGTGCAGGTAGCCGAACAGCTAGCCGAACATTTTGCCCATATCAGTCTCGGCCACCGCATATCCGGTCTGCCCAATTTTCCGCGCCGTGTTTATTCCACCTGGCTAAATGGCGCGCTGTCATCGCAGTTCAGCCTTTTCAAAAACGCCCTGGAACAGGGCCTCAGACATCTCGGCATCACCTGCCCCTGCCATGTACTGAAGGCCGATGGCGGCACCATCCCCTTTGCCAGGGCCAGCCAATTTCCCTGTGAAAGTATCCACTCGGGGCCCTCGGCAAGCGTCATGGGCTGCCTGGCCCTGGCGGCACAGCAGGACGACGCAATTCTCCTTGATATCGGCGGCACAACCACCGATATCGCCCTGCTGGTTGACGGCACCCCCCTTCTCGAACCCTACGGTGTCAACGTTGCCGGCCGCCCCACCCTGATCCGGGCACTAAAAACCATCAGCATCGGCCTCGGCGGCGACAGTAAGGTCGCCTGGCATAACGGCACTTTTCGCATCGGCCCTGAACGACAAGGTACTTCGATGGCCGAAGGCGGCTCGGCACCAACGCCGACCGATGCCATGGTGGTCCTCGGCAAACTCGCCTTCGGCTCGCCGCAAAAGGCGGCAATGGCCATGCTGGCACTCTGCCCGAAGGAAAGCCCTGAATACACGGCCGCCCTGCTGCTCGAATCCTTCGTCGAACATATCCGTCTGGCCGTCGAAACCATGATCGAAGAGGTTTTCTCAAGACCAGTATATACCATTGCCGCACTTCTCCATCGCCGACGCATACAACCCAAACGCATCGTCGCTATCGGCGGCCCAGCCTCAGCCCTTCAGTCGTTTCTCAGTGAAGCCCTGTTTCTGCCCTGCACGGTCCCCGCCAATTATGAGGTTGCCAATGCCATCGGTGCGGCCCGGGCCCGCTTGACCGTGCAGGCAAGCCTTTACGCCGATACCAGCGACGGCCGCCTCAGCATCCCCGAGCTTTCCTGTCTGGAAACCATCTCTTCCCACTACACCATGCCCGACGCCGAAAAGCGCCTCAAAGGAGCAGTTTCTCTGATGGTTGCCGAGATGGGCATGAAGTCCTGCCCGGAGATTGATTTTCTCGAGCGCCTGGAAATGAATGTGGTACGCGGTTTTGCAACCTCGGGAAAAATCCTGACGCTGAAGGCCCAGATCAGGCCCGGACTCACCACTATCTGAGGAAATATCCATGTCTTCCTATATGCCCCACGCCCTGCACAAAACCGCCCTGATTCTCTTTCCGGCCTTTGACTGGTGCATCAGCCCCAACCATCCGGAGCGCGAGGAACGCCTCCTTTACACCCGCGACCAACTCATCGAAGAAGGCCTTGAAGATGTTGAGAATATCCTTTTTTTCAACCCAGAGCTTGCCACCTTTCACGATATCAACCGCGTCCACTTGTGCGTACCTTCGGCGGAAAAACTGCTCACCGAGTCGCATCTCATATCGGCCGGCGGCACCCTGCGCGCCGCCCGGGCGGTCATGGAGAAAGAGGCGGAAAAGGCCTTTGCCATCGTCCGTCCTCCCGGCCACCACGCCATGCAAACGGTCTTTGGCGACCGCGGATTTTGCGTCATCAATATCGAGGCGATCATGGTCGAGTATATCCGCCGCCACTACGGGGTGCGGAAAATCGCCATCGTCGATACCGACTGCCATCACGGCGACGGCACCCAGGATATTTTCTACAACGATCCCGACACCCTTTTCATCTCCATGCACCAGGACGGCAGAACTCTCTATCCCGGCAGCGGCTTTCTCCATGAAACCGGTGGCCCGGCGGCGGAAGGCTATACCATCAATATCCCGCTGCCGCCGAACACCTGCGATGAAGGCTTTGACAAGGTCATGGAACGGGTTGTCATGCCGATCCTTGATGAATTTGAGCCGGAACTCATTATCAATTCGGCAGGGCAAGACAACCATTACAGCGATCCGATCACCAACATGAACTTCACCGCCCAAGGCTACGCCCGGCTCAACCGAATGCTCAACCCGGATATCTGCGTTCTGGAGGGCGGCTACTCCATTGAAGGAGCCCTGCCCTACACCAATCTCGGTATTATTCTCGCCATGGCCGGCATGGATTTCTCGCAGGTGCGGGAGCCCGACTACGACTCGACAAATTTCGTCCAACCTCAGGAAATAAATAAATATATCGAGGCATTGTGCAGCAAGGCTCTGGGCGTGTTTGCTGGCCGGGGTTCAAAAAAACAAGAAGCGCAACAACGACGTATTGTCACCAATCAAAAAAATATCTTCTACGACACCACCGGCTTTCACGTTCAGGAAAAGACCAGCTACCACCTTTGTCCGGAATGCCCCGGCTATTCTGAAATAAATACCTCAGGCAATAACCGCCACCTCCATGCCTTCACCGTGCCCTTCAATGCTTGCCCGAGATGTCAGGGCGAGGCCAGGGATATGTTCAGTAAGAGCAAGCCGGAAGCGGGAAGAATCAACGCTCTGCAGGACCGAATTGAGGATATCTACGAAACGAAGTAGATTCAATCATGCTATGAAATCAGGGAAGAACCTGTGGGCGGTAAAGATCGATCCCTCGCAGATCGATCAGATTCTCACGAACCTCTGCGTCCGTGCAGAGGCTTCAGCTCGTTCTGGATCGCTGACGCCAGGTCTTGGATCATCAGCGGTTTTTTGAGAAACCGGCCAGCCCCCAGGCGCAGGGTTTCCTTGACATCATCGGTTTCCGCGTAACCGCTGACGATGATCGCTTTCTGGCCGGGGTACATC
>JAABQY010000254.1 GCA_011391225.1 Desulfobulbaceae bacterium
CATATTCTTCGGGACATTCTCAAAAATGGGGAGATCGTTGCCTCGCCGCTTTTTCCCGCAATGCTCCATGGTACAGAAGCAGCGGTTGGTGACATGTTGCTGCGTCAAGTGGGGCTCGGTCTTGCGCGCATCCTCGTTGAAAATCTCAAGGAACCGGCGCTGTGCGTTCTATTGTGTCAGGAGTTTCCGGAAGGATTCGGAGAGAAGTTCTATGACAATTTGATCGGCTTGCTGACTGCTGAAAACCTCAGTGCCATTTTTGTTCTTTTCCGTGAACATCTTGCCAAGGCACGACTCGTCGCCGGGGATAAATCGCCTCGCGTGGAGTTTTTCGGCAACGCCATGTTCAAGCTTACGAATACCGGCAAAGGCAAACAATTTCTCAGTACAGAAAAGGCCCGAAACCTGATTCATGATGGTGAATCAGCGCGAAAGAAAAGCCGCCTCGAAGCGGGGCTTTATGGTTTACTGCAAGGAAACCTCAAGTCCCTGAAAAGCGAGGAGCTGCTGCAGTACCTCCCTGATGTGCTCACTGAAAAACTTGCAGTAAAAGGCTATGAAGATGTTGAAACCCTCCTTAAAAGAATTGCCGCACATCTTCGGCAGGAAGGTCAAGTGATCAGTGACACAGCTTTGCTAAGCACCATCTCCATGGGGGAGAAACTTATTGCCGAAGGCCGTATCGGCAGCATAGACATTTTTCTCGAGCCACTCATGGCAGCTGTTCGGCGGGGGGCATTCGAAGAATCGATTTTCGAAAAAATCGCAATTTTTCTCCATCAGGCGATGCAAGCCAGCTGGAATCTTGGGGACAATCAGCGTGGAGATATAATCCTGACCCTTTTTTATATGATTCGCAGTGGTCAGATCAGCCGATCAGACGCTCTCAAAGGGATTATAGGCAAGATCCAGGATCGAGGAATTCAGCGGGCGAAACTGCCGGTCCTTTTAGCGGAGTGTCTTGCCGCTCCATTGGACGAAGATCTTGGCCTTCGTCTGGCACTCCAGGGACCTGTAGCTGTGCGATTTCTGGTAGAATCGCTGATTAATACCGAGGACGCCGACGACCGCATAAAAATCATTGATTTATTGACCAGTAACAGCAGTTTTCTCACATCGGTACTCCATGAGCGCCTACCGGAACATATGCCTTGGTACGGCAAACGTAATCTCTTAAAACTGCTGAGCGAGTCCGGCACGGAGGATGATGCGGCATGTGCTCTGCCCTATTTGAAGCATGAGGATTTTCGGGTTCAGAGAGAGGCTTTTCTGTGCCTTTATAAAATCGGTGGCAAGAACAGGAAGGGACTGTTGCTCCTAGGCTTGGCCGATTCTTCCGAACTCATCAAAGTGCAGATTATTGATGCCCTCAGTGGCTTTTGCGACCTTGAGGTTGCGACACAACTTGCTGAGGTATTGGCGGCGAGTGAAAATCTAAGTGATAAGAACCGCACCGATATTCTCTTGCAACTCCTGCAAACCCTGGGGCGTTGCACGAATCCGGTGGCGCTTAAAGGGGTTGAGTCATTCCTTGCGACCCGAGGGCAACGCTCGACGAAAAAAATACCCGACCATGTCTGGGTTGAAGCGGAAAAGGCCATTGGTTACCTGGAGAATGACCTCCAGGAGACACGGAAAAAACATCTCCAGGTTGGGCAATTGCGCAAGAATGCTCTAAAACAGGTAGGAAAATTAAATAAGTCGATACCAGAGAAGAGAATTATGACCGGGTTGCCTCAGGAACAGGCGATTCGTGCCTTTTTGGCTCAAGGAGACAAATCAGCGGCCATAGAGATGCTGGTGCAGTTGATCGAAAAATCGGCGCGAATGCGTAATTTTGTTCAGGCTGAAAGTTTGCGCGAATGGCTCATCGACATTGACATGACAGCTTTCAGTCAAATCCTCCGGGCGGCTGAATGTATCGACCGCGAAAAAGTGGCGGCCGTCGACAGAAGTCACCTGGAAATTTGGAACAGGTTGTACGAATGTTTGACTTCCGAGGAATTTGCTGCGGTGTATCATGCCCAGAAGCATAAACAGTACCGGGAAGGGGAGGTCGTTGTCAGCCAGGGGGCGATGCAGACTTCGCTTTTTTTCATCAACTCCGGCAAGGTCAAGCTCTATTTTGAGGATGCGGGGCGGGCAGTGTTGGTCACGACCATGGGAAGCGGTGAAACATTTGGTGCTGGGGCCTTTTTTGATGCATCGGTCTGGACAATCTCCGTTGCCAGTGTCGGTTCTTCGGACATTTCCACTCTGAAACTGGATAAACTTCGGGATTGGAGCGAGGAATTTCCTGAACTTGAATCAAAACTCCGTGATTTTTGCAACAAGTTCGAAAGGATAGAAGATTTTATAAGAAAGAGTTCGTTGGACAGGAGAGCGCAGGAACGGTTCAAGATCTCCGGCCGGGTGGGTACAACACTGGTAGACAGCCGTGGCCAGAGTGTCGGGGTGAGTGCCATGGCCGAATTGTCCGATGTTTCCATTGGGGGCCTCGCGTATCAGGTGAGGATTTCCAAAAAGGAAAATGCTCGTCTCCTGCTGGGCCGCAAGGTTCAGGTGAAGTTGCCGGCGGGTGAGAAACCTGGAGATTTCGTCTGGCTCACCGGTGATATACTTGCCGTTCGCTGCACCTATGAGATGGAGAGCGACTATTCCGTCCACGTCAGATTTGATGCGGTGCTGGACAATAGCAAACTGCAGGAAATTATCAGAGCGGCCAATCGCGAAGCGCAGATGCAATGATCCGGATCTCTAACCAAAGATCTTGCCGACAGGCTTATTGGCGAGGGATGTCATGACTCAGGGCAATGATAAAATCTCTCAGTTTTATCTGAAACATCTTGGCGGAGAATGGCAGGAAACCATGACAGCCGCCTGCCCCTTCTGCAAGGAACATGGCTATGAAAGCGGCAGATTGGCGATATTTTTAAATCGCCAGAGTTTTTTTCATGGATATTTTCGCTGCCAGAATCGTTGTGTTCCCGGTGGTTTTCCTCTTTGGTTCGCCCGACTTGCCGCCATCGCCTTGAGTGAAGTACCGGGATATGTTCCGGAACAGGGGGTTGCCGGGGTGCAGCCGGGATATCCTGTTGAAAACATCAATGATGAAATAGATACCTATCGGGACAGGATAACCGATGCGCTGTATAGCCTCTTTAGAGAAAGCGAAATCGGCCAGGCTGCTCTTTTCGAGATGCGGGTCGGGTTCAACGGCCGGTACCTGGTATTCCCCTATTTCCAGGAAGACGGCAACTGTTATTCTGCCCGGTGTGTTCATCCCGACCGCGCCGAAGACTTTTTTTGGCACGGCAATCAGGATTTCAGCCGCGAACCATTTAATCTATATAATATCCAAGATATACAGCGCTGTGAGAATGGTGCATTGTTTCTCTGTGAGGGCGAAGAAAACCTCTTGACCCTTAAGCAACTGGGTTTTCCAGGGGTGGCGGTGGCGCATTATACGGCTTTAGAAAAGCTTTCCGCCGGCGTGTTTGCCAAAGTGAAAACTCTTTTTATTGCTATCGGCAACAGTCTGGAGTCGGAGACCGCTGCCCGCAATCTTGCGTCGCGGGTTGGTTACAAGGCGAGGATCCTTGCT
>JAABQY010000255.1 GCA_011391225.1 Desulfobulbaceae bacterium
AAGGATGCCGGTGGTTGCCATTCCTCCAAGTGCACCTAACAAAATAACCGGCATCGGTGCATCGACGCCGCGACCCAGCAAAAACGGCTTCAGCACGTTGTCGGCATTACCGGAAACGACCAGCAGAGCTGTATAACCGATCGCAGCAACGGTGCTGTGGTCTCCACTGTACCAGATGTAACCGATCACCGGTAAGGTTACTAGAAACGCGGGAAGCTCGGCGATTCCTATCACCAGAGTGATCAGCGACAGCATCCCGGCTCACCGAAGGCAATGATGAAAGACAAAAGGAATTGGAGGATTCTTCCTCCCGTGCCGGCAACGATATCGAGGGAATATTTGGCCAGTTCGCCGATCTTTGGCTGCATACTCAAAACCACTTGAGGCAGATCGGTATGCAGCTGCGACCAGAACGAATGAATCTTCTTGCCGATGACCGGCCACTCGGCCACGCTCGGAGACGGTGCAGGAATCTGCAGGCCATTGCTCTTTACACTGCTGATCAGATCATACGTCGAATCGCCCAGCGAGCTAACCAGCACCGAGGTCGGCGCCACGATTACCACCATGCTCACTAACACCAGCAGGGTCGCTGTAAGTCCCTGTCTTCCCCCCAGCCTCTTGGCGACTTGTCTATGGATCGGATACATAGTGACCGCCAGTATAAGAGCCCATAACATCAAAGGCAGGAATGGGGCAAAAATCTTATAACAGAGCATGGTCATTGCCAGCACTAGCCCTGCACGGATGAAAACATCCAGCAAACGGGCGGACAGACGCTTTTCCAGTTCGTGATCAGGGGTGTCAGGTGTATTCATTAGTCGATTCCTTTAGTTTCATATTAGCTGTTTCCCTTCCAATTGCGCAGTTCTGAAAGGCGATTGAGGACCACGCAGAGAAATCAGTTTGCCCCAATCCCCGAACACTCCATAAAGATGTCGGCATATTGACCGGCTGCCTTGGCGTTTGTGTTGTCTGTATCAAAAGAGTTCAGCAATTGAGGGTCAAATGCACCACCTCGGGCCGCATCTCCCTGGAGGCAGGTCGGTGTATGGTTTTTTCAGTGAACTCGACGGCTCCGTCTTCGGTAACGGTGACCACCGCCGAAGACCTGGTGCCGTAACCGGCAGCATCAATAAAGATAGTTCCAAGCAGTTGCTCCCAGGCTAAGCCTACCCCTGTTTCCGGCAACTGCTCATCCGGCGGACGGTGGCTATCGGTCAGCAGTTCAAGCAAGGGTATGGGATCGATGCAATCCCTTGCAACCATATGCGGCCGCAACAACTCCTTGCCGCGCAGGACCTTAGGCCAGGGGCTGTCAAGCAGATGATTAGAAAGACCGTAAAAGCCTGGTGATAGCAAGCGAGGATCGCCTAATATATTGGAATAATAATAGAGATCCCGGGCATCGCCGAGGATGAGGTTGAAACCGTTATAGGCAGAGGCCGTAACCGCCAGGCGCTGCAAATACTCTCCGGCCGCCATCTGCCCGGTGAGATAGTTCATGAGAATCTCACCGCGGGATGGGGCGTCGAAACGACTGGCAGCTGGATCGCGGTAGTTGGTGATGGCGGCAAAGCGTAAACCTGCAGTAATGCCAAGCCAGGTGCCGCCGCCTTGCAAATCTCGTCCGGCAAGAAGGGTCTTATCCTGATCAAGAAAATCAAGGCGGGCAGTCGGCCGGGCGAGAAACTCATCGCGATTGGCAGCGACGACGAGCCGATAACCGGGTGTTGTCTTATAAGAAAGAAACAACAGACACATAGCGCGATAACACGTTAATGCCTTTGTGGCCAGACCACTCCGTGTTCCTCTTCAACCAGGTAGCAGAACGCCGGCCATTCGAATTCTGTATTTCTAATAGGACATCTGAGGGTTATTGTATGTTCGCCAATGGCAGCGATCTCCCAATCGCCAGCGCGCCGAGAACCTATAATGCGCATTTTTTGCCCGACGTGGAAGGAATAGGGTCGAAATACGGCTACATCATGGCTCATGTGCTGCTCCATATAAAGTGTTATTGCAAAATACCTCAAGCCCCCGCACAGTACTCGTCACATTATAACATCTCTTACGGCGATTACTATCGACAACAGAACCTGACCCGAAGTACTGAACAGAGCCTTGCTTTTCCAAAAAAAGAGGGTATTTTGAATGTGAGCGGTTACGAAACATGATCTTTTACTTATTGCAACACTCGAAAACGATTGTTTATTATGCTCATGGCCCCACAGATAGCCTCCGCCGCTGTCGCCATCATAAAGTGCCAAACGCCGCGAGACAGTTTTTTAATCCTACGGCGGGCTGCACAACCTGACGACCCCTGGTCCGGCCACTACTCGTTTCCCGGCGGCAGGAAAGACACCACCGATGCAGATCTCCTGGCAACCTGTATTCGCGAGACTGTGGAAGAAACAGGTATTCTCCTCCATGCCGACCAATTGCAAGAAAGCCTTGTCCTTGAGCCTGCTGGAGGCCTTCTCAGTTACCCGATCTGGGTGCAACCCTTTCTCTTCACACTCCACAAGCCACCTCCGCTCCACCTCGACCCAAAAGAGATTCAAGGTGCTCTGTGGCTTGACGCCGGTCAGTTTCAGGCGCTGGAGTTGCATCAAAATGTCGAATTGTTGCCCGGTCGTCTTTTCTCGGCCTACCCCATCGATGACTATTTTCTCTGGGGTTTCACCTACCGGTTACTGCGATCAATTCTTAAAATGAAAGAGGAAGAACTGTATGACATTACATAAAAACGTACTCGGCACACCACTGGAGATATGCAGTATCGAGCCGATGACCGGCTTTACCCGCGAAGGCAGCTGCAAGGTGACCGTGGATGATTATGGAGTCCACGGGGTTTGCATTGAGGCGACCGAAGATTTCCTGGAGTTTTCCAAAATTCGCGGCAACGACCTGTCCACCCCCATACCAATGTCCGGATTTTCCGGCCTGCGACCAGGTGATCGCTGGTGCCTTTGTGCTGCAAGATGGCGGGAAGCCTTGGACCACGGAGTCGCTCCCCTTGTCAATCTGGCGGCAACCCATGAAATCGCTTTGAATTATGCCTCGCTTGAAGACTTTCTTGCATACTCGATCGACAACGGCCACAGCTGAAAGAAGGCTGGCAAGGAAGAGTTATAAAGATTATGCCATCAACTAACGCATCGGAAAGTATTAAAAAGAAGCGTGTTTCCTCGGGAATAGCCGAATTGGACAGGCTACTCGGCGATCTTTTTATCGGTGACAATGTTCTCTGGTATGAGGATGCCGGCAGCTTTTCCGCTGTCTTTTGCCTCCATTTCATCAGGGAATCCCTGGCGCGAAAAAAACCCCTGATCTATGTCACCTTCGACCGCTCTCCGAAAAATGTCGTTTCTTTCCTCGGACCCCTGGCTGAAAGTCAGAATCTGACCATCCTCGACTGTTTTACCAACGGCAAGGGTGACAGATCTGAGGTCTTTAATAAATTTTATGAAAAGGATGGCGCCCTCTGGCCCTACCAGGTCATCAAAGTCAACGACCCCACCAATCCCAGCCACGTCGGCGATGCGATTTACGGGCTGCACAGCAACTTGTCC
>JAABQY010000026.1 GCA_011391225.1 Desulfobulbaceae bacterium
TCGGTTACCTTAGCGTATGTGCTGCATAATCATGGCTGGCTGTCGCACGACCCCGATGATTCCCTGGAAGCTCGATGGGCACTTGCAAAATGCGACATGATCCGTTCAAGAACACATAGTTCGCTTTCGGCTATGGCCTTTGCAGAGCAGAGGTACCGCAGCACAGATGCTGAATATGCCAACCGCAGTAGAGACAAGCGCATGAGTCAACTGCAATGGTTGCAGGATCAGGGGAAAAGTGCCGGTTGCGAGGAATTCTACCTGCCTACCACATAGTGTCAAGTCAATAAGAGAAAGGTCGATCGTGTTTATACCAAAAAGGCTGATAGCGAATTCGAAGCCCATTTAATTGCATTGAGTTGTGGTTAATCGGGTTGTGATATGCCGAACTTCCTTACTGACTGCTTTTCGCCATGCTATCATTGAATGTG
The DNA here is from genome assembly GCA_011391225.1 of Desulfobulbaceae bacterium. Classification (GTDB taxonomy): domain Bacteria; phylum Desulfobacterota; class Desulfobulbia; order Desulfobulbales; family Desulfocapsaceae; genus Desulforhopalus_A. The sequence continues at coordinate 432 of JAABQY010000026.1, forward strand.
TATCGTCAACCTTCAAGAGGTGAAGGTGATCTAAACATTCCTGCTTTATGGATTCATCGATTTGATGCCACTCGGGGTTCGTGCCTGTTTGGTCGCTTGGCCGGTTTATTTCCTGAGTTTGTCTTGGCCGGGTCGATTTTTTACAAGAACATTTTGTAATCTGCTTTCAATGCCTTGCCCAATCGTTTGGCCATTTCTTTACCAATGACTCTTTTTCCGTTTTCCATTTCGCTGATATGTCGCTGAGGAATGCCGGTCATAGTGGATAATTGCCGCTGCGTGATGTTTTCGCGGTGGCGGTATGCCCTGATTGCCGTTTGCTGCTCTTTGCCGATGTACTCGGGAAAGACCTCGGTAACGGAATAATTGCGCTCGTTGCCGGTCTCGATACTTCGAGCATATTCCTTGATCATCAATCATTGCCGGAATATCAGGATTATTTTTAACACCCCACTTCCGCTTTACGCCGGAAGAGTATATCCTTATAAAATGAATCAACTCATCAGTTATGGCGTGTTGCCAAGGAGGCAAAAATGAAGCTCGTCTATAAAGAGGTGCCCGTCGAATTTCTCGCTGCCCTGCCGGAAGGTATTAAATATGTGCAAAAGCAGGGGAAAGATTTTCTCGTTATTGAACAGCTCTATTGCAAAGACGGCCACAGCCTCATGGCTGATCATGTGAGGATGCACGGCGAGCCATCGATTTTTCTAGACGCCAAAATCGGTTCGCTACGGGGGCGAATATTCCTTGATGCCTTCTGGGGCGGCCATGACAAGCTGTACAGCTTTATCCCGAGAGAAGCCGACATGCACAGCATCACCGAGGCCTATTGTCCACATTGCGGAATCAGCCTGATGACCGAGCGGCTTTGCACCTATGAAGGCTGCGGCTGCGCCCTGGCCATCCTTCTCAACCTGCCCGGTGGCGTCAATAGGATTCTCGTCTGCGCCAAACATGGTTGTCCCGACCATGACCTGGTCGTTCAGCGAATCCCCGAGGAAATCAGCCGCAGGGTTAAAAAAATCAATTACTTCGGCGAATTCCATGACGACATGTTTAAAGGAATCTGAATATGGGCACTGAAGAAAGCAACTACAGTCAGATCAATCCGAAACGCTGCAAGGGCTGCGCCGCCTGCGTCGTTGCCTGCCCCCACGGCTGTATCGAGATAGGTTCGGAAATTAATCAGATGGGCTATCAATTCGCCCGCTTCGCCGTGAGAAAGTGTATCGCCTGCGGCATGTGTTTCTACAGCTGCCCGGAATTCGGGGCTATTACTGTCTTCAAGAAACCACGGAAGGGGGCATGATATGGGGCAACATCTGATGAAAGGCAACGAGGCGGTGATCTATGGCGCCTTACTCGGCGGGGCTACCCATTATTTTGGCTACCCGATCACCCCGGCCAGTGAAATCGCCCATGCCGCCGCCGACCTTTTTCCGCGCTGCGGCAAACATTTTCTCCAAGCCGAATGCGAGGTCTCGTCGATCAGCATGCTCTATGGCGCAGCGGCAGCCGGGGCGCGGGTAATCACCGGTTCCTCCGGACCGGGATTGTCGCTTATGGCCGAGGGGCTTTCTTACCTGTCGGGTTCGGAACTGCCCTCAGTGGTCGTCGACGTGCAGCGGGCGGGTCCTGGTCTTGGCTATATTTGGCCGGAACAGTCTGACTACAACTTCATCGTTCACGGCGCCGGCCACGGCAGCCACAGCGGAGTGGTATTGGCACCCAACTCGGCGCAGGAGATGTGCGACTTTGCCTACAAGGCCTTTGAACTCGCCGAGCGATATCGCTGCACGGTCTTTATTCTCTCGGATGCCTATATCGGCCAGATCATGGAACCGGTCGAGTTGCCGCGGCAAATACAAACCAACCCGCATAAGGATTGGGCCCTGTATGGCGACGAGGGCAGCCGCCACAATCTCCTTTCCTCCATCTACCTGAAATTGGAAGAGCTGGAAGGGCACAACCTCCATTTGCAGGCAAAATATAAGCGGATGGAAACGGAAATCGTTGATTTTGAAGAGGTCCTCACCGATGATGCTGAATATCTTTTCGTTGCCTACGGCATTAGTTCGCGCATCTGTCATTCGGCCGTGGGCGAATTGCGTAAAAAAGGCGTCAAGGCCGGGATGCTGCGCCCGAAAACCCTTTTCCCCTTTCCCAGTGTCCGCCTGCGGCAACTGGCCGGGCAGGTGAAGAAGATGATCGTAGCGGAACTGAGTAACGGCCAGATGGTTCGAGACGTGCTTCTGGCAGTGCAGGGTGTGGTGCCGGTCGATCTTTATAATTGGATGGGCGGACGCATTCCCTCAACTGAGGAGATTGTCCTGCGTCTGCAAAAAGACCTTGCCGCCGGTTGAGATCGCAAGACCAGCAAGCCCCATTTTCATACCGCAAGGGCATAAGTTTCGTACGAGCAGGCAAGCTGCTCAACTCAGCTTTATGAGGACCCAGGGAGAAAAGAACCATGCACACCATAAAACACCAAAAGGCCCGCTCGCTTTATCCGACCTTTGACCGCAAGGCGCCTGGGGCCGATGTCAGCCACTACTGTCCCGGCTGCGGCCACGGCACCGTCCATAACCTTATCGCCGAGGCCATCGACGATCTCGGCATTCAGGACCGCACCATCTTCTGCTCGCCGGTCGGTTGCTCGGTTTTCGCCTATTATTATTTTGATGTCGGCAATATTCAGTGCGCCCATGGTCGAGCTCCGGCGGTGGCCTCGGCGATCCGCCGTACCCACGAAGAAGCCATTGTCATCTCCTATCAAGGTGACGGCGACCTGGCCGGGATCGGCATGAGTCAGATTGTCCACGCCGCCAACCGCGGCGAAAATATCACCGTTTTTTTCATCAACAACGCCATCTACGGTATGACCGGCGGGCAGATGGCCCCGACAACTATTCTGGGCCAGAATACCGTTACCACACCTGCCGGCCGCCTTGCCGCCAACGAGGGTTTCCCAGTGGGTGTGGCCGAGATCATCAACAGCCTGCAGGCCCCGGTTTTCGTCGAGCGCGTGTCGCTGGCCGGTCCGGTTAAGGTGATGAAGGCCCGCATGGCCATCCGCAAGGCCCTTCGCAACCAGGTTGAGAAAAAGGGCTTCTCCCTGGTAGAAATCCTGTCGCCCTGTCCGGTGAATTGGAAAATGACGGCAGTCGAGTCGCGGCGCTGGTTGGAAAACAACCTCGAACCGGTCTTCCCGGTAGGCAATCTTCGTGATCTGCCGAAAGGGCCCTTCGATCAGGTGGACAAAAAGAAGGCCCGGATCAGCGACCGAAAGATCCTCGAAATTCTCGGGGTAGGGGAGGAGGAGGTGCATACCGGGACAGTGCGGCTCAAAGAAGAACAAAACTTCAAGATTGCCGGATTTGGCGGACAAGGGGTGTTGTCGACCGGCATACTCCTTGCCAACTGCGCCATCGCTGAAGGCCTGAAGACCACCTGGCTGCCGTCCTACGGCGCGGAAATGCGCGGCGGCACCGCCAACGCCAGCATCAATATCTCCCATGAGACCATCGGTTCGCCCATCGTCTCTTTCCCCAATGCTTTGATGGTCATGAACCTGCCGTCGCTTGACGCCTTTGAGGATACGGTCCGGCCCGGCGGAGCCATTTACGTCAACTCTTCCCTTGCACCTCGTAAGGTGCGGCGAGAAGACGTGACCGCCTATCATATTCCGGCCAGCGACATAGCCAACGATCTCGGGGGGATTCAATGCGCCAGTGTCATCCTTCTCACAGTTTATGCCCTGGTTTCCGGAGCCATCACTATCGAAACGCTGCAGAAGGTCATTCCGCTGGCGATCAAGCGGAAAAACCTGGTGGATCTGAATATGCGGGCGATTGAGGTGGGGATTGCCTGGCACCGGGAGAATTGTCCGAAGGAGGAGAAAACGACAGAGGTGTGATAGCCGCACTGTCGATAATGATTATGTCAGCGCTGATTTCTTTTCACCCCGCGAACCACCAACGAGCAGATAACGTTCGCGTTGACCCGGTCGACGGCGGGCAAGCCGATCGGGGTAGGCGTAAACGAGAAGATTGCCGCTTGCCTCAATGCGGCGCGGGCCGTTTTGACAGGCAATCTGTTTTAGCCGGAGCCGGCTGTCGCGGTCGACGCGGCGGCATATTTCCGGATCTCCTCCCTCGCGTCGTACTGCATCGTCACCCCTTTCTCGCCATAACTCAAGAAGCTGAACCCGGACCTGCAACTCAACCGACGGTAGTGAGGTATGCCGTTCCTCGGTTGAAAACTCGGACGTCGCGACCAGCCGCTGTCTATGACGCAGGTTATCCCTTCGATGGTCAGACTGGTCTCGGCAAGGGAGGTAGCGAGAATCACCCGCCGTCTCCCAGTCGGATCCGCCAGGATAGCCTGGTCTTGTTCCTTTTGCGACAGATCGCCAAAGAGCGGCAATCCGGCTCGTTCACCAACCGCCTATGCACTTCTTTGATTTCGCCGATTCCAGGAAGGAATGCCAGGATATCGCCCCGTTGCTCGCGCATCACCCTGCATATCCCGGCGACGGTGGTCGCACTGATCCTTCCCTCCGCTGGTCGCGAAAGGTACTCGATCTGCACCTCACGACTCTGCCCCTCACCGGTAATGATCGGAACATTGCCAAGCAATGCGGCTACTTCGCAGGCTTCAAGAGTTGCCGACATGACCAAAATACGCAAATTTTCCTTCAGCTGACACAGGTCAAGACAGAGGGCCAGTGCCAGGTCGGCGTGGATAGACCTCTCATGAAATTCGTCGAAGATGATAATGGGTAAATTCGGCAGCGGCAAGGCTTCTCCGGCATCATTTGGTTGAGTGTTGGTTGAGATCGCCGCCATTTCCATAAAAGTGCGCCAATCGGTAGTTGCTAAACACTCATAGAACCCATAAAAGAAGCAGACAGCAAGCTCATTTTTCATTGAAAAGATCTATCAAACACGCTAGGATCGCCGCAGCTCTTGCATGGTTTTTGTCCTCCATCATTTGGCGCTTTTTGCGGATCATATCGTTGATTAACCTGATTTTTACCCTCTATAACCTTGCCTGGTTTGCAGCCATGCCGTTTTTGCGCCGCTCCCCGAGGGTGTCCATCGGCTGGTCACAGCGAACTCTGCGGGAAGTCCCGGACGGACCCTTCGACATCTGGATCCAGGCGGCATCGGGTGGTGAGTCTCTTTTAACCAATATGGTTTTGGAGCGCCTTGCCGCCACGTTGCCCCAGCAAAAAAAACTGCGGGTGCTCGCCACTTCCGGCACCAAGCAGGGTATCGACAGCCTGAAAAAAGGCCGGGACCTGCTGCCCCTGCAAGAAAGTCTTAAAATTACGATTGCCTATTTCCCTTTCGATGCGCCGTACCTGATGAAAAAGGCTTTTGTCCGCTTTGCCCCGAAACTTGCGATAATCGTTGAGACGGAACTGTGGCCGGGTTTTCTTGTCACCGCCCGCCGCAACCACGTGCCGGTTCTTCTTATCAACGGTCGAATGTCCGAGAAGAGTTGCCGCTCCTATCGACATTTCCACGGCTTTTTCAAGAAGTACGGCCCGGAGAGAATCTGGGCGATCTCTTCGCAGGACGGTGAGCGCTTTGCCGGGGTCTTCGGTGCCGAGCGGGTCGAACTGATGAATAACATCAAGTTCGACCGGATAAAATCGACAAGTGAGGTGTCGTCAGCAAGTCCCATTGCCGGACTCTTCCCGGAAACCGCCCGCTTTGTCCTTCTCGGATCCGTGCGCCGCGAGGAAGAAGAGGTGATTCTCAAGACGATAATCGCCACTCTGGCCCGGCGCCGCGATATCGTTATCGGCATTTTCCCCAAACATATCGAACGGGCCGACCCTTGGCTCACTCTCTTGCATGCGGCCGGCCTGCAGGCGGTAAAACGTTCCGAGATTGTCGACAGGAGGCCGCCGGGAACGATCATTGTCTGGGATGTCTTTGGCGAACTGGCTGGGGCCTACGCCCTGGCGGCGGCGACCTTTGTCGGCGGAAGTCTGGTAAACTTTGGTGGTCAGAATTTTCTCGAGCCCTTAGCTTTTGGCTTGAAACCGATCATCGGCGCCTATTGGCAGGATTTTGCCTGGGTTGGGCGGGATATCGTCACTTCCGGTCTGGTGCAAGAGATTGCCGACGGCACTGAGCTTACAGCAGCCCTGCTTGCAGCGATCGATAGCGACATGAAGAGAGGTGAGGTTATCCAGAAGGTCCGCCGCTTCTTTCAGCCGCGCAAAGGCGGAACTGACCAGATTAGCCGACAGATTATGGATAGGCTCCATTCCCTCGAAAGCCAGTGAGTTGATCGCTTTCCCCCCCAGGTTTTCTTCACCTCTTCTCCCTCCTCCCACAAATTCATCTCAAGCGGGCTAACGCCCGCTTGATCAGCACTTTCAGCCATTTCCAGGGGAAAAGCATGGAAACCTGCTTTTGGTAGCGGCGGTAGCTGCCACCGTATTCCTGGATTATTTTCCGCTCCTCCAGTAATGTGCCCACCACCAGATAGATACTGAGCACCACGGTCGCCACAAAGATCGGACGGGGATATTCGGATCGTACAGTCCAGAGCCCGAGCAGCGAGCCGAGATACCAAGGGTGGCGGATTAAGCCGAATACTCCCGTTGCTGAAAAGTCATTGGTGTTGCTCAAGAGCACTGGTGCTTCTCCTACCCTCAACTGATATATCCCTAAAAAATATCTCATATCATAGTGCTTTGCTCCGCTCCAAAATAACAAAAGCGAAATAGCCAAGAGAAGAAAACGAACAGATATACCGCACCATCCCTGCCAACTGAACACCACCTCTCCGTGTGTTCTGCTGGTGTAATCGGCGAGGAGCACAAAAGTTACCAGCGAAAGGCTGTTGTAGGATAAGCGATAATAGCGAAACAGTTGCGGCAGACGTGATTGAGCTATGCGGATGATGGCGGTGTCAATAAGGATGCTGTGTATAGCACACCATCCTGTCCAAAGAGCAGCAAGAACAACCAGATTCATGATTTCTTTCTCCAGAGAGAGAGTACTCTTGGCAATACAGACAGCTTTGTTACCGGATTGTTATAGAAAAATCATCGCCGGATTGACGAAATCATTGAGTCGTTCTGCGGCAGGGGTTTCAAGAAGTTTGCTGTCGATATGAAAAAAATAGCCTACCGTTGTAAGCCGTTAAACGGCCGACAATGATAGGCTACATGCAACTGCACCTTGTGCTATTATTTTTACGGTGCCAGCATTGGCCCACCTGCACAGTGTAATTGATCTCAGGGCGCAGAGAACCTCAAGTTTTCAGGACAATCAGGACCGTCCTCCACCCTGACCGCCGCGATACCCGCCTCCGCCTTCTCCGCCTCTGCCACCACTTCGACCGCCGCCAGGACCACCCTGACCACCTCGGCCGCCGCCTTGGCCACCACGGCCACCGCCACCGCCGCCTCGGCCACCTCTGCTCCCGCCGCTTCCTTCAGGGCGCGGACGCGCCTCATTGACGACGATTGCTCTGCCTTTTAATTCCTTACCGTTAAGCTCTTCTATTGCCGACTTACCGTCAGCCTCCGCTGTCATTTCCACAAAGCCGAAGCCTTTCGATTGTCCGCTGGTTTTGTCTTTAATAATGGTGGCAGAGTTAACCGGGCCGAATGCCTCGAGAGCCTGCCGCAAATCTTCTTCAGTGACGTTGTACGACAAATTCCCCACGTAAATCTTCATCCTCTTCTCCTTTCATCATGAATTAACACCTTGCCCATTGCCTGCGGACAATTTTACCATCTCTCATACATCTACTCAAATTTGATAGAGTTATCAACGAATCTCCTGCAATCTCGACGATTTCTTGCCGGAAAATTCTTTGTCAAAGAAAAACACCCGGATTGCCAGAAAAATATTGCGGATTTACGCACGTCACATATATCCACTCCTAGTTACGTTCAAGCAGATTCCGGGCCGTGCTGATCTCGACATAGGAAGCACCGTAAGTGCAACCAAAATGTCCGGCAAGAACCGTGATGAGACTCTCTTCATCAAAAAACTTCTCTGCCAGCAGCCGGTTGAGTGCGGTGTGGAGAAACTCATGGGAAGTGATGTCAGGGGTCATAAATGATGCATAAACACCGTAGGACAAAGCCAATTCCCGCATCACCCGCTTGCTGTAACACTGGGCGAAAATCGGATTCTCGCCCCGGTAGGCGACAAGGCTGAGAATGGTTTTGCCGCTGATCGAATCGGCTATTAAGGCACTGGTATTAAGCCGCAGAGAGGCTTTGACAGCGGCCTTGGCCAGGTAGCTGGTGACGCTGTTCTCAGCTTCATACGGTGAGTCGGTAAAGGAGCTGAGGCTTGACTCGATCTCCTCGGCGATTCTCGTCATCATTTGCACCGATTCGAGCGGGTATTTGCCATAGGCGGTTTCGCCGGAAAGCATGATCGCATCGGTTCGGTCAAGACAGGCATTTGCAACATCCGAGACCTCCGCCCGGGTCGGTCGAGGCGACTTGATCATTGACTGGAGCATCTGGGTGGCAATGATCACCGGTTTTCGCCTTTCGATGCACTTGCGTACCAGCCTTTTCTGGATAATTGGGATCCTTTCAGCAGGGATCTCGATGGCCAGATCACCGCGGGCGACCATGACGCCATAAGCGTGGTCGAGGATTTCGTCGATATTGTCGACGCCTTGCTGATTTTCTATCTTGGCGATAATTTTGATGGCACTTCCCTTAGCGTCTAAAATGTTTTGGATGGCCAGGACGTCTTCTTTGTTGCGTACGAAGGAATGGGCGATGAAGTCGATCTCCTGATCGGCCGCGAACTCAACGAAGGTGCGATCTTTTTCGGTCAGGGAAGGGAGGTTTTTTATCTTTACAGAGGGCAGATTGATGCTTTTTTTTCCTTTAATCGAGCCATCATTTTTCACTTCGCACATCAACCGGAAGGGATCTTTCTCCCGCACCTCCAGTTCAATTTCCCCGTCGTCAATGAGGATCTTGTCACCAACCGACAATTCGTCGACAAAATTGTCGTAGGTCAAGCAGATACTACCCGGTTTGCATTCGCCATTTTTGTCGCCGATGACGCACACCATGTCTCCAGTCACAACCGGAATATCGGCCTTGGCGAGAGTGGTTCTGATCTCAGGACCTTTTGTGTCGATCATGATGGCAATCCGGTTGCTTACCTTTCGTACATTTTTAATCACCGTAAGGGCGTCTTCAGGCACCTGATGCGCGGTATTCAACCGGACCACGTCCATCCCGGCATGATGCATGCGGGTAAGAAAAGGGACATCGCACATCTGATTGGAAATCGTCGCAATGATTTTGGTCTTTTTCATATGGTAGGCGCAGCGTGGGGTTAAGGAAAAGATTGGAACAGGATTGAAAGGAATCAATAAATGGTACGGGCGATTTCAACCACATGCTAAAGGAGCGGTTTATCACCCCTTCCTTCGAGGAGGACAATATCGACCCGGCGGTTTCGTTTTCGGCCTGCTTCGCTGTCGTTACTGGCAAGGGGCCGGTATTGACCGAATCCGGCGATGGAGATATTCAGCGGCGAAAAGTCATAATTAGCCAAGAAAATTTTCATAATGTTTGCCGATCGGTCGAGTGACAGTTCCCAATTGGATTTGTAGCGGCTGGTCGATATAGGCGTGCTATCGGTATGCCCTTCAATGCGTATTTGCTGATTGCTGAGGGAAGAAATTGCCCCGGCTATTTTCCCAATTATGGGCAAGGCTTCCGGTTTTATCGTAGCGCTGCCCGATTCGAAAAAGACTTCCTCCTCCAAGCGGATCGCCAAGCCTCGTGACGATTCTTCAACAACAATATCACCTACAAGCTGAAGGGGTTTCAGAGAAATTTTAAGCGATTTTTTTATATCCTGAAATTGACCGGAATGAACTTGCGGTTTTTTGCCCGTTTCCACCGCCTCGCTTTTTTCGTTGCCATCTTCCTCAATTTTCTTGGCTTTTGGAGGTATAGGCACAACTTCCAAGGATGGAAGGGGCATAATATCACTGCTGCTGAGAATGTTTGTGCTGCTGGCGCCTTTTCCTGACGTGATACCGAAGGCACTGCGATACGAAGCGGCTACCTGATCCACCTTTTTCTTGTCGGTTTGTGACATCGCATAAAGGGTTACAAAGACCGCAAACAACAGGGTGATAAAATCAGCATAGGAAACCAACCACCGTTCATGATTGGCGTGTTTTTCAGGTTTTTTCTTTCTTGCCATTTTTCCGACCTCTTATTTCGCGTCTTCAGCTTTGACGTGTTCCCCGCCGCCGGCAAGGTAGGATTTTAGTCGTTCTTCGATGAATCGCGGATTGCTTCCCTGCTGTATGCCGATAATGCCGGCGAGGAGCATTTCTCTTCGCTGCAGTTCTACCTTTATGCGCATTTTAATTTTGGTGGCAAACGGCAGGCAGAGGATGTTGGCAGTGACCAGGCCATAAATGGTTGCCACGAAGGCTACAGCTATGCCCGACCCGAGCTTTGAGACGTCTGCGAGATTACTCATAACGTGAATGAGCCCAAGAACTGCACCGATAATGCCTATTGTCGGTGCATAGCCGCCGGCAGCTTCAAAGAATTCAGCACTTAACTTTGCATGTTCTTCGTAGGTTGCAAGATCAGTTTCAAGGATTTCCTGGATATCCTTTGGTTCGACTCCATCGACACACAAGGTCAGAGCCTTTCTTAAAAATGGTTCCTTGGAGTTTTTCGAATCCTCTTCAAGAGACAGAATACCGTTTTTTCGGGCTCTGGTGGCAAGTTCTATGACGATAGCAATTATTTCGTCAGGTTTCTGGGGAGAGGCGATAAGAAGTTTCAAATCTTTGAAGGCCTGAACAGCCGTATCCATAGGAAAACTGATAAATGCAGCTCCAAAGGTGCCGCCGAGGACGATTATTGCTGCCGTCGGTTGGATGAGCGAATTAAAATGCAGACCTTCCAGTACAGCTCCACCGAGAATTGCTCCAAGGCCGAGCACCAATCCGATAATTGTTGCAATATCCATAAATTAAAAAGTAAAGGTGAGGTTGAATTAATAATTCCGTTTATCGAGCTCAGAGAATTGTATCAAAACCGAGAATGAAAAGATATTACCAATTTAAAAAGCTTTATTCTATTGATCTTTGGCAGGAGGCGCTGAAGTAAGAAGCCCTTCCGGATTTTCTGAACATTTCAGTATTGTAACCCGAAATTCAATTATTTTTCTAATTATTTCAGATATTTTTTCTCGCACCAGATACTGGTCGCCATTGATCAGGCTGATAATTGTATCAGGGGTTTCCTCAATGCTTTTCATCAGATCAGGGTTGAGAAAAATGATTTTATTATTCAGGCGTGTAAGTTTTATCATAGAAAATTAGGCGACAGGTTGTCGCTGTAGAAGATAATGAGCTCCAGTTCTTTCCCGCTGGACAAATTTGCAGGAGTAAGAGGATCTCCATGATGGAATGTCGATAACAAAGGTCCGTTAACACCGAGCATGACTGCCGACAAAAGCGGCTTTCCACTGACACTAACATGTTCCGGATAAAGATGCCGTCCCATCTCAATGAAAAAAAACACTTGCATGTTTTTTTGTGAAGATTGTTTCGTGATGAGACTTATTTCCCATTGGGGTATTATTAGGAATGACGTTTGCCGGGGTTAGGTTGTTTTCTCAAGGGAAAAGGGGACAAAGTCCTTTCCTTCACATCTCGTCACATCTTATCGCAACTTTTTCAGGAGGTTCTCTCCATGCCGATAGCCAGGAAGGCCAGCAAGCCAAAGTCTTCATTTTACAAACTATTTACCCAGGCCATTCTGCGGTGTGCAATGCTCATGTTCGCCCTCGTTTTCCTGGCATCACCGATTTGGGCCAAGGAAAAAGTTGCGCCGCCCGGCAGGGACCTGCAAATTATCCGCATCACCCCGACCGGGGTGGAAGCACCACCGGGACAACAGCTCGTCGTCCAGTTTGATCGACCGGTTGTACCACTTGGGCGGATGGAACGAAGTGCCGCCGAATTGCCAATTACCATTGACCCGCCCCTTAACTGTCAGTGGCGCTGGGTGAATCCTGCCAACCTGGCCTGCAACCTCAATGAAAAAGATGCCCTGCAACCGGCCACCGAATATCACCTTGCCATTGCCCCAGGTATTACAGCCGAGGATAAGGCGACCCTTGCCGAAACGGTGCGGCACAATTTTACCACGATGCGACCGCGAATCACCGATGCCTGGTTTAAGGCCTGGCTCGGTCCGCAGCTGCCGCAGAGTTCGGTGCGTGGTAACCTGCCCATGGATAAGGTTTCGCTCTCCGAACATCTCTTTTATCTTGCCGATGGGCGCCGCATTCCGGCCAAGGTTATAGAAGATCCTGATTACCCGTCTTCAGCACACGATAAAGAGAACTTCATCTGGTTAGTCAGCCCATCCGCCGACCTGCCTGTCGGGGTGCCGGTTCAACTGCAAGTCGAGCCGGGATTGGTGACTTTGAAAGGTACGGTGCCGGGAAGTGAACGTCGCGTTCTTGATACCGTCCAGGCCATCCCCGACTTTCGTTTCCTGGGTGTGCGCTGTACCAATAACGACAATAAATCCTTTGATATTTCGCCCGCGTCCTCCTCTCTAGCGCCGCAGCGCTGCCTGCCTTCGAGTGGAGTTGCCCTGCTTTTCTCGGCGCCAGTTCTGGCGGAAGCTATCCGCGAGGGTCTGCACTTTACACCACCTCTTGTTGCTGTTTCTCTGGATGTTGACCCCTGGGAACAGATACCTTCCTATTCGCAACTAAGCGAACCTTTCAAAAAGGGCAAACGTTATACCCTTGAGCTACCGGAATCGATCCTCAAACCATACAGCAATTATAATCTACACCTTAAAGCCGACGCCATAAAAGATGAGTTCGGCCGCTCTTTGGCGGCAGACGTCGATATGAGTTTTGCCACCGACCACCGTCTGCCCGATTACGCCCTTCTGAAAAACATGCCGGTGCTTGAGAAAGATCTCGATACCGACGCCCATGTCTGGGCCGTGAACCTGAACGAACTCCGTCTGAGCTACCACAAGGTAACTGCCGATGGCAATAAGAGTCCGGGCAGTAGCGTCATCAAACCGGTCGGTCCAAAGGATACCTCAATTCCTGTGCCGTTGACCATTCGGCAGATTCTAGGCAAGCCCTCGGGCGTGGTGCAGGGACAATTCGTGACGCAACCGGCTCTCCCGGAAAAATCGCCGCAGCAATCGTGGTTTTTTGCCCAGGTCACACCCTTTCAGGTCCATCTGAAACTGGGGCATCACAACAGCATGGTGTGGATCACCGATCTGCGCACAGGCCTTCCGGTCGCCGATGTGAATGTACGGGTATACAAAAGCACCTTCAAGGAATTCGGTAATCCAACCGATGCCCTGGCGGTCGCCGCAACCGGAAAGGATGGGATTGCCACCTTACCTGGCCTCACCACCTTTGACCCTGGGCTCCTGCACGTATATGTAAACGACAGGGAGGAACAGAGCCTTTTCCTCTCCTGCCAAAAAGATGAAGACATTGCCGTTCTGCCGGTCCGCTACGACTATCAGGTGGCGGCGAAAGGGGCCGGTCGGGAGTATATCCCCGACTGGCTCAGGCCGCTGTACGGTCATATTCGCGTTTGGGGGGCAACGGCCCAGGGTATGTATCGGGCCGGCGATACCGTGCAATATAAGATCTTTGTACGCGATCAAAACAACCTGCGCTTGACGCGACCGCCGGGTATCAGCGAAAGCGACAGCACCAGTGCCGGAGCGGTATCAGAAAAGCCTGCACCTGTGGTTGTTGCCACTCCGGCCAAAGAGCCTGGTTCAGATCCTGCGGCGCAAGCACCGCCACGCTACCTCCTGAAGGTCTTCGACCCTTTGGGAAAGGTTGTCTCTCTGCAGGAGGATATCGTTCTTTCGTCCTTCGGGGCCTTTCATGGTGAGGTGGCCCTTGCCAGAAACGGCGTCGTCGGCTGGTACCGCTTCGTTGTCAGCAGCAATTTTTACACCGGAGAATGGGAGGCAATGCGGGTTCTCGTCAGCGATTTCACTCCGGCTCCCTTCAAGGTGACAACGGATCTGAACGGCAAAGGCTTTACTCCCGGTGATAAGGTCACAGTTACCAGTTCCGCCAAGCTCCATGCCGGAGGTCCCTACAGCCGGGCTGCGGCCAAGGTGAGTGCTACCTTGGAAGTTAAACCCTTTCCTGCCGACAACCCGAAAATTTCCGGCTTTCAGTTCGACAGCGCCGAAAAACCTGCAGGACGGACGACGGAAGCGGCGGTTCTTTTTAAAAATCAGGGCAACCTCGACGACAATGGCCAATGGGTAGAGAGGTTTACCATTATCGAAACCCCCGTTTACTACGGCCAGCTGATCGTTGAAAGCACGGTCCAGGACGACCGGGGCAAATCCATAGCCAACCGCAATTCAGTGCCCTGCTACGGTCGCGACCGTTATGTTGGAGTACTCCAGGAAGATTGGACCCTCCAGGAAAATAAAAAGGCCAAGGTGCGGGTGGTGGCGGTTGATAAAAATGGTGGCATCATCTCCGGAGTACCCATCACCATTAAAACCGAACATAAAAAGACCTGGGGCGCGCGGGTTAAGGGGGCAGGTGCCGGCTATTACACCGAATACCAGCACCAATGGGAACCTGAGCAAGAGATGAACGGGGTTTCCACCACCGAACCCCTGGAATTGGAATTTACCCCCAGGCAGGCCGGCGATTTTCGATTGATTGCCACCCTTGAGGACTCGGTTGGGCGCAGCCATTCGACGGTCATCGAACGCTGGGTGACTGGCAAAGGCGCGGTGCTCTGGGAATCGACTCCCGGCAATCATCTGAGTGTTTATCCGGAAAAGGCCGGGTACAGTGTTGGCGACAGGGCCCGTTTCCTGGTGCAGAATCCCTTCCCCGGCGCCCAGGCCTTGATCACCGTTGAACGCTTCGGGGTTATGAACCACTGGACCAAAACCTTTGCAGGCAGCTCGGAAATTGTTGAAATCCCGGTGCTTCCTGACTATCTCCCAGGCTTTTATGTGTCAGTCATGGTCACCGCCCCGCGTGTCGAACAACCGCCTGGCCCCCATGGTGAAGATCTCGGCAAACCGGCCTATCGCATGGGCTATGTCAAGGTTCCTGTGAAGGATCCCTATAAGGAGTTGGTCGTTGATGTCCGACCGGACAAAGAGGGCTATAAGCCACGCGATACGGTGCGGGTCTATCTGCAGGTTCGTCCGCGTAATGGAGCGGCGGGCCAGGCCGTTCCGCCTGTCGAGCTGGCGGTGGCGGTACTTGACGAAGCGGTTTTTGATATTCTGCCCGAAGGCCGCAAGCGCTTTGATCCTTATCAAGCCTTTTATTCCCTCGACGAACTCGATCTCAGCAACTACAACCTCTTGATGCAGCTGGTCGGGCGTGAGAATCTGGCGCTTAAGGGCGCCAGCGCCGGAGGTGACGGCGGCCCCGATCTCAGCATGCGCTCGCTTTTTAAATTTGTCAGCTACTGGAACCCGTCGCTGCGCCCGGATGTCGAGGGAAAGGCGACTGTCAGCTTTGAGGTGCCCGACAATCTCACTGCCTGGCGGGTCCTGGTCATGGCGGTCAGCCCTGAAGACCGTATGGGGCTTGGTGAGGCTGTCTTTAAGGTCAATCAGGCAACGGAAATCCGTCCGGCCCTGCCCAATCAGGTGCTTGAGGGCGACCGTTTTTCCGCAGGCTTCACCCTCATGAACCGTACCGACGCGCCCCGCTCCCTGGCGGTGAGTTTTCTGGCCGAAGGTCCGGTTAAAGCGGTCGATGGCCCAGTCGGACAGACTGGGTCGGTGCGCGTCAATAAACAGATATTTTTGCCACCCTTCCAGCGAGAAACCCTCCGCTTTCCTCTGCAGACGACAGGCTCGGGCGTCATGAGCCTCAGCCTTACCGCCGGTGACGGGGGCGACAAGGATGGCCTCTCGCAAAAACTGACAATTCAAAAACGTCAGAAGCTGAAGGTGGCGGCCAGTTACGGCATGACCAGCGAGGGCACGGCCAGCGAGAGTATCCTTTTCCCGGAAAATATGCGTGAAGAGAGCGGTGAATTATCGTTGCAGCTTTCGCCGACCGTCATCGGCGGGGTTGCCGGGGCCTTTACCTATGTTAAAGAGTATCCTTACAGCTGCTGGGAACAAAGGCTTTCTCGCGGGGTCATGGCGGCCATGTACACGCCACTGAAACCCTATCTGAATGAGGGTTTTCTCTGGCCGGACAGCGACAAGGCAGTGCAGGAAACTCTGGCTTTGGCCACCATGCACCAGGCACCGAACGGCGGCATGACCTACTACACGGCAAAAGACGAATTCGTTTCCCCCTACCTCAGCGCCTTTACCGCCTTGGCCTTTAACTGGCTTGGCCAACAGGGCTATGAACCGCCGGAGCACATCGAACAACGACTACATGCTTATCTTCTCAACCTGCTTCGTCACGACGCCCTGCCACAGGAGTTCAGCAAAGGCATGACTGCGACGGTTCGGGCCGTGGCTCTTTTCGCCCTGGCAGAACGCGGCAAGGCCGCCTTGGATGATGTCCTGCGCTATCGCTCCCATCTACCGGCCATGAATCTCTTCGGCAAATCCTTCTACCTCAGGGCCTTGATGGCCACCGGTGGCTTCATCGACCAGCAGCAGGAAGTGCTTGACAGTATCCTTTCCCATGCCGATCAGAGCTCCGGCCAGGTGGTTTTTGGCGAGGCCGCGGACAGCGGTTTTCAGGCCCTGCTTGCGTCGCCGGTACGTGACAGTGCGGCTATTCTTGGTGGCCTTCTTGTTTGGCTAAAGGCGAATCCTGCCGACACCGCCGTAAGCGAGCTGGTTGTTCGTCAGGTGCGGGGGCTGACCATGAGCCGCAAAGGTCGTGATCATTGGGCGAGTACCCAGGAAAATCTCTTTGTTGTCAAGGCCCTTGTCGACTATGCCCGGCTCTTTGAGGATCAGGCGCCGGCGATGACGGTATCCGGACGACTCGACAAGGAATCTTTAGGCAGCGGCCAGTTCAATGCCTACACCGACCCACCGCTGGTATTGCAACGGCCGATGCACAGGGGCGATGCCGGACGGAAAGCCCAATTGCATATGGAGAAAGAGGGCGAAGGCCGACTTTATTATGGAGCTCGGCTGGCTTATAGCCCTGCTTACCTGGGGCTTGATGCCGTTAATGCCGGGATCGAGGTGTTTCGTGAATACAGCGTCAAGCGCCAGGGCAAATGGCTTGTCCAGAATGGTGACATCGACTTGCAGAGCGGCGAGGTGGTGAAGGTCGACCTCTTTGTCTCTCTTCCGGCCGAGCGCTATTTTGTCGTTCTCGAAGATCCGGTGCCGGGAGGCCTTGAGCCGGTTAACAGGGATCTGGCGACCAGCTCCCAGCAGGATGCCGACAGCGGCGAGGAAAAAGTTGAAGGATCATACCGCAACACCTTTGCCGACTGGCAGGAGGACACCTCCGGCCGCTCGAGCTTTTATCACCGCGAGCTGCGCCATTATGCCGTACGTTTCTATTCGGAGCGCTTGGCTGCGGGGCGATATCACCTGAGTTATATCGCCCAGGCCATTTCTCCTGGGGATTTCCAGGTTTTGCCCGTGCATGCCGAGGAGATGTACGCCCCGGAGACTTATGGCACCGGGGTTCCGGCACGACTGAAGATCATAGCGGCGGAGTAGCCGGGAGAGGCAGAGAGGAGGCGAGAGGGCCCATGCGGAGAAGACAGGGTTTTATCCATAAAGGCCAGGCGCGGAGGTGTTGTCTGGCGATCTTTCTGCTGTTCATGGCGGCTGTTGCCGGATGGTTCCTGAAAAAGACCGGGGAGGATCTTCGACTTTTTCAGGAAACCCTTCGTCCCCAGTCCCTAGAGTTTCGCAAACACCAGTTCCTCGACCGTAACGGCATTGCCCTGTCGGTGACCTTTGACAACCCCTTGAATGTCCACGATTGGCTGCCGCTGCATGACATCCCGGTCTTGCTGCAGGCTGCATTTATTGCCTCAGAAGACCGGCGTTTCTACCAGCATCATGGGGTTGATTGGCTGGCCAGAGGGCATGCCCTGGTGCAGAATCTCGCCGCCTTTCGCGGCGTGCGCGGGGCCAGCACCATTACCGAGCAGGTGGTGCGCATCCTTCATCCCCGTCCCCGCACCCTTTGGTCCAGGTGGCTGGAAGGGATCGAAGCGGCACGCCTGGAAGAACGTTTCAACAAGGCCGAGATATTCGAATTCTATCTCAACCAGGTACCCTATGGCCAGCAGCGGCGCGGGGTCCTGCAGGCGGCGCGGCTCTATTTCGACCGGGATCCCGACACCCTTACCCCTGCCGAGACGCTCACTCTGGCGGTGTTGGTCCGTGCTCCAGGGCGGCTGGGGCGGCAGCAGGGTGAAGGCAATTTGGCCCAGCCCCTGCAACGGCTTGGCGATTTTCTCGGCCGCACCGGGCACATGGCTGCACATACTCCAGCAGGCTTCAATTCCATCGGCTTTGCCTTGACCGAGTTGCACCTACCGATCGAGGCTGGCCATTTTATTCGGCAACTGACACGCCATGAATTTTCAGAACAGCACCTCCCGCCTGGTGATGGCAGAATTGCAATCGGACCGGCAAGGGTTCTGACCACCCTCGACAGTGTCTTGCAGGGTCAAGTGCAGGATATCCTTGATCAGCATCTCCGTGACCTGAAACACCTCGACGTACATAACGGCGCGGTCCTCGTCGTCAATTACCAATCCGATGAGATTCTTGCCTGGGTCAATGCCGGTGGGCAAAAAAATGAAAACTCCGGCGGCTGGATCGATGGTGTGACCTCACCAAGACAACCGGGGTCAACCCTCAAACCCTTCCTCTATGGTCTCGCCCTCGAACGCGGCTGGACGCCGGCAACTATCATCGATGATTCGCCTTTGGCAAGACCGGTCGGCGATGGTATGCATCCCTTTCGCAATTATAGCCGCAAACACTACGGCCCTCTGCGTTTGCGTGAGGCCCTCGGCAATTCGCTGAACATCCCGGCCATCCGCACCATCCAGTTCACCGGGGTCGGCGATTTTCTTGACCGCCTGCACAGCCTGGGGATGGCCGGCCTCGACCGGACTGCGGGACATTACGGCGAAGGCTTGGCCCTCGGCAACGGCGAGGTAACGTTGCTTGAGCTGGTACAGGGCTATACCGTCCTGGCGCGGGGTGGGGTCTTCCATCCCTTGCGATTTACCGCGAGCGGCAAGAATTATGGCTCGGCCCGTCACCGTATTTACAGCCCCGAGGCGGCATCGCTGGTCGCCGATATCCTCTCCGACCCGGAGGCCCGCCGACTCGAATTCGGCAATGGCAATATCCTCAGACTTCCGGTGCAGACTGCGGTCAAGACCGGTACCTCCAATGACCATCGCGACGCCTGGGCGATCGGTTTCAACCATCGCTATACCGTCGGTATCTGGATGGGCAACCTTGACGGCCACTCGACGAACGGCCTTACCGGCACTGCCGGACCGGGCCTTATTCTCCGCTCGGTGTTTTCCGAGCTGAACCGTTTTGAGGAAGCCCAACCCCTCGAGCAGAGCCCACTTCTCGCTGTGGTCGATATCTGCAGCCATACCGGCCGGCAGGCCGGGCCCTTCTGCCCGACGGTTGTCGAAAAATTCATGCCCGGCACCCTGCCGGAAACGGTCTGCGACCGACACACGACCGTGGACAGCAACAAAACCATGGTCGCCGAGACTGCAAAAACTGAAGTGACTGCACCGATGCACCTCCTTCAGCCTACCCCTAACCTGCAAATGGCCATGGACCCCCATATTCCAGATAGCATTGAAGCCTATCCGATGAAGATTTCCGCCGGGCATGCCGCCAAACGGGTGGAATGGCACGTCGACGGCCAGCTCGCAGGAATTACCGGAGAAAATGAAGACCGTTTTATGTGGCCGCTGGCGCGGGGTAGCCATCTGGCCCAGGCCCGGGTCTGGCAAGAGTCAGGAAGGGCCCCCTTTGAAACACCGGAAGTGCGCTTTGTAGTCAAATGAAACGAAAAAGTGGGGTAACAGAGGAGTCCCCCGATATATGTATTCAGGCTTGGGTAAATAAATGGCCATATGTCAAGCCAGACCCTGCATTCCTCTCATAATTTTGGAGCATCGAGTCAGATGGTTCTTCCCAGGAAAGGGCTTTTTCAGGAAGTTGCAAAAAAGTAATAGGTTGGCACCTATTCGTTGTCTTCTACCATGATACGACTGGAGACGCACCCATGACATGAACCGGATCGGCAGCGGGCCGCATCCGAGAGGGAAAGAACACCGACAATAGTATCAGTATTGCCTTCATGGATGAACAATCGATGGATATCCGTTAAGATCATTTTTTTTACGGCCTCTTCCAGCAATGAATCGAGGTCGCAGGTATGAACCGGAGTACACATAACCTGCTCGGCAATTTCGGCAGGATTTATGTCCCTTTTATAGGCGAGGGCCAGATCAGTTTTCGAGATCACTCCACGGGGCAAGCCTTTTCCATCGGTAATCAGCATGGCCCCGAACCTATAGGCGGAAAGGGACTCCATGACTGTGTTTAATGTTTCATGCATGGGAAGGCTTTTCACACTGGTGGCCATGAGCTCTCTCACCTTATAGCGGTGGACGGCATCGGTTTCGCTGAGATGTTTTTTTCGGTTCAGATGGCTGTATTCACACTGGCGACAATATCGGTAAAGAAGTCCGACAATGTCGGGGTATGCCAAAGCCCCCACGAGCTTTCCTGATTCGTCGTCGCTTACATACAGGCGGTATACCTTGTTGGTGCGCATCTGCTCAAGCGCAGTTTCCAATGAATCTCCAGCCTTGCAAAAAAGTGGGGGTGCAACCATGATATATTCAAGGGGAGAATCAATCGGCAAACCAGCATAGTAGGCTCCCATAATATCGGTCTTCGACACCACACCGACGGGCTGCTGTATCGAGTCAACAGCGAGAAGGGCATTGACCTTGTGTTTGATGATGACATTAATTCCATGGCCGATGGTTTTGCTGTGATCAAGGCAAATGATCTGCCGGCGCATGGCTCGGCTGACGCTCAGATTGCGAAGGGTATTGGTTGACTGTACCATATCTTTTCCAGATTGCGTTTCCATCCAGCAAAAAGAATACCCATGAAAACCATTACCCGGCAGGCCTTGCATGGATCGAGGATGTATTGTTCAGTCGCCGATTCGCTCCAACAAGTGATTAAACAGGTCGGAAATATAGATAATACCAATGATGTGTTGCTCTTCCACCACCGGTAGTCTGCGGACGTGCTTTTTTATCATAATATCGAGGACCATCAACAGGTCGACCTGAGGACCGATGGTAATGACATCAGGGGTCATAATATCCCCAACCAGGATCGATTTCAGCCGACTGCTGGCGGCATCAATCAACCCGCTTACATCAAGGTCTTCCATGGCGCCCCAGACCTGGATGTGTTTTGGTCGTACATACAGGAGAATATCATACATCGAAAGCATGCCGACCAAATGTCGATCCTTATCGGTGACGATTATGCCAAAGAGCCGACGACCGTATTGTCGGGAGGACTCACGAAAAATGCGAATTGCATCAATGAGTGGTGTTTCGGGAAGAAGAGTAGGAAACTCCGTAGTCATGATACTGGCAGCAGTGATTTTCATTGCCTATCTCCAAACCCAAAATATGAAATTTCAGCTTTTCCACAACAGAACAATGTCGTTCAGAAACCAACCTTTCGTGTAAGGTATTCAATTCGTTATATCGATGCAACACTTTTAAATGTTAAGTAAAGGATGCCGACATAGACGACCTGTTGCGTTGTGATGGGATTTCCATCGGCTCCCCGGAATATTTCAGAACAATGGCAGGCATGTCAAGCTGAGGCAGATACCAATTTAATTTAGGTTCGGCCCGGCAACCCCAAAGCACGCCCCGAAACGTACCAACACTGCACAGGGATCAGCATCCTATGAAATTCTCCAAAAATTGTAAACCCTGCCAATCCGGATGATATGCAGGAAAGCGAACATTCGATTATTGCATATTTTTCAAGAATATTTTACGAAATATTGATACATTACAACAATTTTCCGGGTCAATGAGGTAAAGAGCCTTGTTTGTCGGCATCGGAAACATGCAACCGTCCCTGCACGAGCGGGGAGATATACAGATCAGCAGAATTACTTGTTATGCGCGCCGCAGTAAAGAGAATACACGTTGTAGGTTATCCATAGGATTGGGAGGTCGTATTTATGCAAAATCTTCATCGCCTCCTTGACTCACCCCCCCCTCATAATGAGATTATTATTAATCCATTAGCTTCATTTGACCGATATAGTGGGAATAAACCCTCATATCACAATCAACCAGGAGTATAAAAAAGGAGGAAATATGAAAATTGCTGCGACCGCGGTCGGCATGGATGCAGCACGAACCTACAGGGAAGTAGAACAACGTATATCGGGCTTCGGGCCGACGAATGGTACGGATACAGAAACAACGGCCGATGATTTCAGTATCCGCTTGTCCCGTTCTCTGAGCAGCTCAAGCCTTACAAAAAGCACCAGTCAATCAGTAGTGAGCCGAGTCAGTGGCGATTGCTCGCCACTTGCTCTAGAGGAGGCAGGCAATTCTGCCAATGCGGAAAAAGTCTTGTCGCAATTGGCGGAACAGCTGGTCGGGCAACCAGTCAGCATCACTGAGGTCAAAGAAAATGCCAGGTCTGTTCCACCTTCGGTGTCGGCAAGCGCCTCTCGCAATACCGCGTTGCCTGTACAAAGGGCGGAATTGATCCGCAGTATCGTCTACAGTCAGGAAGAAAAGATTATGTTTTCAGCGCAAGGCCAAGTGCAGACAACCGATGGCCGTGACATTTCTTTTAATTTAGGATTGTCTATGGAGCGGAAGACCATAGTAACTGAGTCGGTTGCCATCGGTCTCAATATGTTCATTGACCCGCTGGTTCTTAGGTTTGGCACCGACACAGCCCTGCTGAGTGACAGCGTCTTCAGCTTTGATCTGAGAAGTGATGGCCGAAAGGAGCAACTTGCCTGTCCCGGCAAGGGTTGCGGTTTTCTTGCCATGGATCGCAACAGTGACGGAGTTATCGGCAATGGCTTAGAGTTGTTTGGCCCAGCAACCGGGGAAGGTTTTAGCGAACTGGCAGGATTTGACAGCGACGCCAATCAGTGGATCGATGAGAATGATCCCATCTTCGATAAACTTTTAATCTTTAGGCCGGATGGTCAGGGCGGGGAATCCTTGCAGTCGCTCAGGCAGGCTGGAGTCGGGGCGATCAGTATTGTCCATGCCGGTACCGATTTTCAACTGGAAAGTCAGGGTGGAGCAATCCTGGGAAGTGTAAAGGCGAGTGGCATCTTTCTCACCGAGACCGGGGAGGTTCGTTCCCTGCAGGAGGTCGATCTGGCGACGCCAGCAACGGACGCAGCCAGAGCATCGGGGCCATGGCCGCCGGTCAGTGACCTACAGGAA
>JAABQY010000256.1 GCA_011391225.1 Desulfobulbaceae bacterium
TCATCATCACTTTCCGCAGTCGCACCCAAGGTGCAGGTGAATACCATCCCAAGAGCGGCAAGCAGAATTAAATGCATAAATCGCAGAGGATAATTCATATCATCTCCTTGGAGAGTTGTGGTGATTGAGTACAGCAGAGCGGAATTTCCATTGATACTGGTATACCATAAGATTGTGTGAGGAAGATTTCAACTGGTGAGGTTTAAAGAGCCCGACGATAGATCGCAGGCCATTGGGGGAATTTCAATTCTTGCCGGGGAGCGTTATTGTATCGATCGGCGGAAAAATTTTTGTGTGAATACCCCCCTATCTGACAACAGCTTCCAGACTGGAGGACACAATCCAGCCTTGGCGGTTGGTTTCATCTTTGACATATGTGAAGGACCCATGATTTTTTTGTGGAAATACCAGGCGACCTTCCTGGATGGCGCCGATCGAGGTTGCCGAGGCGAAGGGTGAGATGAGCAAGCGGGCATCGGCGGCGGTTACCACCGACGGCTTGAAACCCTGGTAGCGGACGGCCGTTCCTGTTCCGGCAACGAGCAGTACCAGGAGGCAGGAAATTCGCACCCCGACACGGGTTTTGCCTCCCAGTTGGAATTTGCTGGCAGCGGCCTGGAAAAGGGTGAAACCAAGCAGCGCCAAGAGACCAAGCATCGCCCACTGGTTGAGGCTGAGGAGATGAAATACCTTGTCGGCACCGAGCGGTTCGCCGGTAAAAAGACCGCTCTCCTTGCGCACCAGTTCCAGATTGCCGATGATATCGGAATCGCCGGGGGCAAGCCGCTGCGCACGTTCATAGTTGAGAACCGCCCGGCCTATCTTTCCGTTCTGGGCATAACTATTGGCAAGATTGAACAGCACCGCCGGGGACAATCCGGCTGCGGCGACCAGCTCCTCGTATCGGGCAATCGCCTGCTCATGGTCGCCGCGACTATATGCCTCGTTGCCCTGTTGAAAAAGCTGTTCCTCGCTTGTGCTTGCCCTGATTTCTAAGCTCTGCCACAGCAGCAGGCTGGTGATCATCAGGAGAATGCTGCAAAAGTTTCGACCATTCATGGCAATGCCTCCAATTCCTTTTTCATAATCTGCAGATAGGCCTGCATCTTTTCCCGGGACAGCGTGGCGCCGCCGTAGGCAGCTGCATCGGCTGCGGCAAATATTTCCACAAGCGATGCATCCGCGCCAAGCCGATCTTTGATGCCGGTAAGACTGATGGTGGTCGGTTCCATATTCCAGGAGAGGCCCATCTGGTTTTGCATGGCCGTTCTCGCAGAAGCAAGAAATAGAGTACTGTTGCCGGCGGTATAGGCCTGCTCGACAAGACTCAGGTCGGAAGCGAGGAGATGGTTTTTCCGTCGTTGCAGCTGTTTTTCCGGATGTTTTTGCAGGTTTTGCCGACGCAGTTGCAGAAAAAACGAGGCGACGATGACGAGGATGCAAAGCGCCACAAGTGTCAGGAACCAGCTCCGCAGAAAGAGTGGTATGATCTCTTGTTGAAAATCGCCCATTTGCACATTAAGCGGCGCCATTTGCTCGAAACCGCCATTCGTTTTGTCCGGGGCACCCGGGCTGGGCGGCGGCAGGGCTGCACTGGGTGGTGGAGGTGGCGGCGGGGTGGGGGCTATGGTGTTTTTAGCTAGTTTCACGGGGATTGGACCACTAGATACGGTAATATAGTCCTGTTTCATCGGGTCGAAATAGCTGAAGGAAAGTGGGGGAATTTCATGCACCGTGTCGTTTTTGGCGACAATCGCCTGGTCAAAGACCTTGGTCCCGGTATAGCTGTTGCCTTGGCTGGTAAAGGATGCCGTGGGGGTATAGGTTTTCCAGTCGGGGTTGTCTGCAAAAGA
The DNA here is from genome assembly GCA_011391225.1 of Desulfobulbaceae bacterium. Taxonomy (GTDB): domain Bacteria; phylum Desulfobacterota; class Desulfobulbia; order Desulfobulbales; family Desulfocapsaceae; genus Desulforhopalus_A. The sequence goes on from JAABQY010000256.1 coordinate 1,854, forward strand.
AGGTGGTTCGACCCGGTCGAAATTGCCGCTACCGGATATTTCCACACTCAGTTTCAGCGGCTCGCCGACCTCAAGGTCCTGCCGGTTGGCAGTAACCTTTAAGGTAAAATCACCGATGGCGCCGCTGAAGTTCTTCGGCTGATTAGCAGTCGGCAGGGGGATGACGTTAAACACCGCCTCCGGGCTGACAACGTCAATGGGTTTGCGTTGGGCGCCGCCGAAAACGCTGTCGAAAAAGGGATCGTTGAAGGCCGAATCGTCAAAAAGGCCGCCGCCGAAGGGGGAAACGGACCGCCTTTTCTGTTGGATGAGAAGCGAGGCCTCCATGCTGAAGGTAAGAGGGTGCCGGCCGGCCTTAATACCGGCGAGGGTGGTATCCCAAGACAGGACATGATAGGGGATGCCGTTGACTATTTCCTGGGTTTGAACCGGTTTTTCCCGCAGTTGCGGCATGACCACTCCGTCGCCCCGCAAGGTCGGCAGAGAGTTGATATCGGCACGGTATTTTTGATTGAAATAGGCCTTTATTTTGATGGGAACGATTTCTCCAGGGTAATGGTCGGCAAACTCGGGAATGCGGATATAGGCAACCTCCTTCGGCGAACCTTCCCCTCCTCCGCTGTTTGTCGAGTTCCCTTTCGCTGTGCCGGTCACCTCGAAACTCATGGCCTTGGTCGAGGCGATTTCGCCACCGGCGTTGACCTTTATCGGGGGAATGGTGTAGATCCCCGGGTTTTGCGCCTGGACCAGGTAGTTATTGGAAAGTGAAGAGGTCATGCTGCCGTTGATGACGTTGATCCGGCTTGACTGGCCACGGTTTTGAAAGGTTATTCCGGCGATTTCCGGTAACTCGATGGTCGAGATGCGGCTGGCACCGTTCACCGTAATGGTCAGCATGGCACCCTGATCGACCGGGAAGGAGAGATGGCTGAGAGAGGCCTCAAGGCTGATATCCGCCCAGGCCTCCAAACCACAACAGAGAACCATCAGGCAGATCAGAAAAATGAGTGGTTTTCGATCGTGTTGCATTACCAGTTCCTGTCGATTGCCTTTTCTTTAGTCCTGCGACCCGACGGTATAAAATTCAGGTTGCCCTCTTCGTTTTTCAAGGCATTGAGCAGCCGTTCCGCCTCTTCCTTGGTCATTTTGCCGAGTTGTTGCCGCACGGCATCACTCGCTGCCTGTTCTTCTGTTTTGTTCTGATCTTCTAGGGCCTTTCCGGTTTCAGCCGGTGGCTCCTGAGCCTCTTTTGGCTGTTCGTCTCCGGCTTGTTCGACCCCTTCTTTTGCATCCGCTTTGTCGGTATTGCCATCGGCCTGCCCTTGCGACTTTTGTTCAGATGGCTGTTCGGCCTGTTGTTGATCTTCGGTTGCCGGGTCGGAGCCATTTTCCTCTTTCTTTTGTTGCCCCTGGTCTTTTTTGTCGCTGTCTTTGTCTTTTTGCTGATCGTTTTGTTCGCCTTGCTGGTCTTGTTTTTCCTGCTTCTCCTTCTCCAACTGCCTTTCCAGTTCCTCCAGCTGTTTGGCGACAATGCTTTGATTATATTTGGCGTCGGGGTCGGTCGGATCAAGCTCCAGCGCCGATTTCAAAGAGTTCAAGGACTGTCGCCAATGGCCTGCCGCTGCTTTGGCATCGGCCTGACGCACCTCGGTACCTTTCTGATAATAGCTGTTTCCCCGGTTATAGTAGGCCTTTTTCTGGATGTCGATCTTGTCACTCT
>JAABQY010000257.1 GCA_011391225.1 Desulfobulbaceae bacterium
AACTGAAGGAGGTTTTCGGTCTAGCCGATATCAACGAGCTGCCGATCTCCTTTGATATCGCCTGGTACGAGCAAAAGGCGGTGGCGGTGCTGCTGGCCCTGCTTTTCCTCGGCGTCAAGGGCATCCGTCTTGGGCCGACGCTGCCGGGATTCCTGTCGCCGGGCGTTGCCAAGGTGCTTGTTGACAACTTCAATATCAAGCCCATCAGCACGGTACAGGAAGATATCGCCGCGATGATGGCCGGTAAGTAATATTCGTGTATTTATCCGGAGATTTTCATGGTCAATGACTACGATATCATCATCCTCGGCGCCGGCACCACTGCCTTCGCCGGGGCCCGGCTTGCCGCTGCGGCCGGTAAAAAGGTGCTGCTGATTGAGCAATCGCATATCGGCGGCACCTGTGTCAACTGGGGCTGCATCCCGAGCAAGACCCTGATCCATAAAGCCGAGATGTACTATGCCGCCCGCAAGGGCATGCGCTGGGGACTCAACCTGCATGCCGGCGCCCCGGATTGCGGGACGCTCATGCCCTTGAAAGAGGCGGCGGTTTCGACCATCCGCACCAACCATTACCAGCACGAACTGGACAACACTGCGGGCATGACCATGGTGCGTGGCCACGGCCGCTTTGTTTCCAGCCGGGAAATCCAGATCGACCGGGACCTTTTCCGCGCCTCGCAGATCCTCATCGCCACCGGCGGCAAGCCCCGCTCTGTCGCCCTGCCCGGCCTCGACCAGATCAACCATCTCAACAGCTACAGCGCCATGCACCTGCCCTGCTTCCCTGAATCGATCACCATTCTCGGCGGTGGGGTTATTGCTCTTGAGATGGGACAGATGTTCGCCCGCTTCGGCACCCGAGTCACCATCTTGGAACGCGGCCCGCGTCTGCTCGCCGAGTTCGACGCACGGCTCACCGAGCAGTTCAAGCAGATGCTGCAACGCGACGGGGTGGAGATATTTTGTAATATTGTCGCCGAGCGCGTGGAAAAGGTCGGCGACAAAACCTGCCTGTACGCCCTTATTGATGGGGCCGAGGTGGCCTTTGTCGCCGAGCGGCTGATGTTGGCGGTCGGCACCGAACCGGCCACCAACAGTATAGGCCTGAAAGAGATCGGTGTTGCCACAGACCCGGCCGGGTTTATCACGGTCGACAGCCAGCTTCGCACCAGCGTCCCCGGCATCTGGGCCGCAGGCGACGTCACCGGCCCGCCGATGGTTGCGCCGAACGGGGCGAGGGAGGCGCAGATCGCCGTCCGCAACATGCTGTATCCCCAGGCCGGCCACACCATCGACCACCGTTTCTCGCCGATGGCGGTCTTCGTCGATCCGGAATTCGCCACCGTCGGCCTCACCCACGACCAGGCGGAAGCGCACGGTTACCGGGTCGTCACCACCTATCTACAACTCGACAGAATCCCCAAGGCCCACGTCATGGGCGAGATGATCGGCGGCGTCCTGCTCACTGCCGAACGGGGCAGCGGCAAGGTTCTCGGGGTGCAGATGCTCTGCCCACGCGCTGCCGATATTATCCACGAAGCAGCGCTTGCGGTGCGCTTCGAACTGACCGTCACCGATCTGGCCACGACAGTCCACGTTTACCCGAGCATCAGCGACGGCCTCAGGCAGGCGGCCCTGCTGAATGCCGGCGAACAGGGCTTGCTGTAGTAAAACACCATACGCCTCATTTAAAAGAGAACACCCCATGCCAATACCCGGAAATCTCTTGACCACGGCCATGGCCGTCATGCCCCACAAAAATGTCGAAGAGGCCCTTGATGCGGCCCTGACCCTCGATGTGCCGTTTTGGCCGCAATTGCCGAACTTGAACTATTACGAAGATATGTATGTCCAGGCGGCAGAGCATTTCCCTGGTATCGTCCTCGATCTTGAAAAAAAAACCCTGCGCTTTTCCATGGACAAGTTTATCGGCGAATTTGAAACAACCATGAGCCATTTTGAAGACCCCTCATACTTCGATATCAGCCGACAATATTCGCAGGTATACCATGAGTTCTTAGCCCGGGATCTTGGCGACAGACAGGCTATCCGCGGCCAGCTTGAAGGACCTATCAGTTTTGGTTTCAACGTTCTTGACCAGGATGATCGACCGATCCTCTTCGACGATTCGATCCGACCCTTTATGTTTGAGTTCATGGCCAAGAGAATCAATGCGCAACTTGCCCGTCTGAAAGAGCGCAATGCCAACGCCTTTATGTTCATCGACGAACCGGGATTGCAGTTCATCTTCTCGGCGCTGTCCGGCTATGGCGACCAAAAGGCAAAAAGCGATCTCGACACTTTTTTTTCCATGGTCGACGGGCCGAGGGGTATCCACCTCTGCGGCAATCCCGACTGGGAATTCCTCCTCGGTCTCGACATGGATATCCTTTCCATGGACATCTACACCAATGCCGAGATTTTTTCCTCATGCGCCGGATCAATCAGAAAATTCCTCGATCGAGGCGGCGTCATCGTCTGGGGGATTATCCCCACCGGTCTTGAAGCATTCTCCAAAGAAAGCCTGGGCTTTCTCAGTATGAAGCTTGAAGGAATATGGCAGCATTTAGGCAAGAAAGGCTTGGATATCGAATATATCATCTCAAAAAGCATGCTCTCGCCGGCGACCTGCTGCCTCGTCAATCAGGACGGAGGACAAACGGTTGACAAGGCTTTTGCCATGGTGAACCACCTTTCACGAACGCTTAGGGAAAAATATGGGTTCCACTCATATCCGATAAATGGCAGAAAGCGATAGAAAAAATTGTACTTTTATCAGCCAAACTAAGAGATGAAGCTGAAAAAATTTGGTCTACGACACCGAGGACGGTCGCGTCAAGATCGAGGTTCGGCTGGCTGATAAAACGGTATGGCTCCCACAACAGCTGATCGCCGAGCTTTTCCAGACGACGGTTCCCAATGTTAGCATGCATATAAGAAATATCTATGCTGAACTTGGCTCGGGAGTTGAGACTTTTTTCTCGGGCAACGCGAGCAACCGGCGCAGTTCAAGATCGCTTAAAGGTCGACGCAGAGCTGTGGCTGCCTCGCGGACACTCTGCACCACATTGTCCGGGAGGTTTTCCACCAGCCTTTCATCCAGCCCGGCCAAGTGGGCGATAATCGCCCGCCTGCCGCACTTCGGGCCGAGCAGCAGCCTGCGCTTACCACCGACCTTCTCGGGGGAAAAGGGTTCATAGGTGTTAGGGTCGTTCTGCAAGCCTTGCAGGTGCAGACCGGTTTCGCAAGTAAAGATGTCTTTCCCGACAATCGGCCGGTTGCCCTCGATGTTCCTGCCGGTAATATCTGCCACATATCGGGCAAGGGGTTTGAGCTGCCCCACCTGCAACCGGGTATTTCCCTTAGCAAAACAAAGGAAGCCGACGATTTCTTCAAGCCTGGCGCAGCCGGTCCGTTCCCCAAGACCAAGGACGACGGTGTCGACAAAGCGGGCACCGGCCTCAAGGGCGGCGACGGCATTGGCTGTGGCCATACCGAA
>JAABQY010000258.1 GCA_011391225.1 Desulfobulbaceae bacterium
CCGGTCAGTCAAGGCCCCTATGGGCTGGCCTATAACACCGCGTTGCTGGAAAGTGAACCGCAGAGCTGGAATATCTTCTGGGAACCCCAATTCAAGGGGCAGTACGTTCTGGGGGCTAATGAGCATATTTACAATGTCAACATTACGGCGCTGGCCTTGGGCTATCCGCGCGAACAGATCGGCAGTTATGATGCATTGAACAATCCGGAATTCAAGAAAAAGCTGCGCTCGCTCGTCGTCAATGCCCATTCGTTCTGGGTCGGAGTGGATAAGCCGGACAATCTAGCAGGCCGGCCGCTGGCAGTTTCCTGGGGCGATTCTTTGGGGCCACTTAAAGCGCGTGGCGAGCAATGGAAAATTGCCGAGCCTGCCGAAGGGACAATTTGCTGGGTTGATAACTATGCAATCACCTGGGCGTTACGGGACAAACCGTTTTTAAAAACAGTGGCGGAAGAATACATCAATGAACTGCTGACGGCGGACTATCAGGTGGGGCACATTCTGCGCGACATGTCTCTCACCCCAGTCATAACAAATATTGGAGATCTGTTGACTTCCGAAGAGGCTGGGCGGCTGAAACTCGGATTCCCGAATTTCTATGAAAGGAATCGAATCCTGCAGAAAACCTATTCCCAGCGGGACCGCAATGGGATGAAGCTTTTATGGGACGAGGCCACGCAGGGAATTGCTTTGGATGGGCATACTGATGAAAAGTGAGTTAGATCAAAGAATCAGTCGTCCGCTGGCGACCCGATTGCTGGGGGTCGTTTTCGGATTCTTCCTCGCGGTCGTCATTTGTTTAACGATGGCGCAGATGGTTATCGAGTATCGGTATCAGGAGAATAGTATCCGCAAGGAATTTTCGAATATTCAAACCTCGTTTGAGCATGTCCTGGCCGGGCAGATGTGGCATCTCGACGAGAATGCGCTCCGTTCTACGGTGGAGGGGATCATCGAGCTGCCGGTCATAGTGGGGATGAAAATTGCCGACGAAAGCGGAAAAACCATCGCCCTGGGCGGTATTGTGAACACTGGAAACGACAAAGGCGAGTCTGGCATACATGTTCATCTGCAAGGATGCACCCCCGAGGACGAGCAGGTTCATAAGGGGGAGACGTATATGTTTGAATTGTTCGAGGCCGATTTTCCGGTCATCTATCCCGTTAATCAGCAACCGCGGGTTTTGGGACGGGTGACATTCTATTCGAATACATCTGTCGTTTTTAACCGGGTTAAGGTGAGCTTTTTGATGCTGGGGATCAAGGCGGCCATTGAAATCGCTTTGTTATGGCTGATCTTCAAGCTGGTATTTGTTCGTTTGCTGAAAAAGCCGCTCGCGGAGCTGACGACCGCGGTCGAACGTGTAACGCTTGATAACCTCCATGCTGGTAAAGTTAGTGCACCCTCCGGCAGTCGTGATGAACTTGGAGTCTTGGCCGAATCGTTCAACAAGATGCTGCTTGATTTGCAGAGCGAAATCGCGAAACGCAGAATCGCCGATGAGAGCCTGGCGGCAAGCGAAGCAAAGTTAAACAGCATCTTAAGAGTCGCGCACGTAGGGATCAGTCTCACTAAAGGGCGGGTGTTTATTGCAGTGAACCCGGCCATGTGTAATATGATCGGGTATAGCAGCGAAGAGCTGCTTGGGCAAAGAACTCGTCTTTTGTATCCGACCGACGAGGAGTATCTGAGAGTTGGGGAAAGGCTGTATGCGCAAATTGATCAACAAGGCACAGGGACGATGGAGGTGGCCTGGCGCCGGAAAGACGGACAGCGCCTTGATATGCTTCTTTTATCAGCATCGCTGGTTCCTAATGATCCAGACGGCGAGATGACAACTGTCGCGATGGACATCACCGAACGTAAACGGGCTGAAAAAGATTTGAAATTGGCCCATGAAAAATTACTGACCATTCTGGACAGTATTGATTCGACTGTTTACGTAGCAGACATGGACACCTATGAAATCCTGTTCATGAACAAAAAGATGATAACCGATTTCGGCGGGAACAAAACCGGTGACCTCTGCTACAGTGCCTTCAGAAAAAATTCACAACCCTGCGATTGCTGCACAAATGATCAGCTGATCGACAAAGATGGCAACCCGGCCGGTGTGTGTATCTGGCATGACAAAAACCCGGTCACCGGCAGGTATTATATTAATCATGACCGGGCCATTCAATGGACTGACGGACGCCTGAGCCGGATCCAGATCGCCACAGATATTACCGAACTGAAAAGAATGGAGGCACAACTTCAACAGGCCCAGAAGATGGAATCCGTTGGCCGCCTGGCCGGGGGGGTGGCCCACGACTTCAACAACATGCTCGCAGTAATTCTCGGTCATATCGAAATGGCCCTTGTGGATCTGGATCCCACGGCACCTCTCCATGCCAGCCTACAGGCAGTTCAACATGCCGCCGAACGTTCGGCCGCCCTGACCCGGCAACTGCTCGCCTTTGCCCGCAAGCAGACTATTTCCCCCAAGATCATCGATCTGAATGAGATTGTGGAGGGGATGCTCAAGATGCTCCGCCGGCTGATCGGTGAGGATATCGACCTCCTCTGGCACCCCGGCAGAAACCTCAAGCCGGTCAAGGTCGATCCTTCGCAGATAGACCAGCTCCTTGCCAACCTCTGTGTCAACGCCCGGGACGCCATCGCCGGCGTGGGCAGGGTCACCATAGAAACAGATGCAAAAACCTTTGATGGAGCATATTGCGCCGACCACCTGGGGTCTCTCCCTGGAGAATACGTCCTGCTGGAGGTGAGCGACGACGGTTGCGGCATGGACAAAAATTTGCTGAACCATATTTTCGAACCCTTTTTCACTACCAAGGAACAGGGCAAGGGTACCGGACTGGGGCTGGCATCAGTTTTTGGCATGGTCAAGCAGAACAACGGTTTCATCAACGTCTATAGCGAACCCGGCCAAGGAACGACCTTTAAGATCTACCTGCCGGCATATGCGGATAAAGCAACCGGTGAGGTAGCAAAGGTGCCGGACCGGCCGACCGAACATGGACACGAGACCGTTCTTCTGGTAGAAGATGAGGCGGTAATCCTGGAAATGACCACCATAATGCTAAGCAGGCTCGGTTATACCGTGGTGGCCGCCGCCAGCCCCGGCGAGGCCATCCGCCTGGCTCATGAGCATCGGGGACGCTTCGACCTGTTGATGACCGACGTGGTGATGCCGGAGATGAATGGCCAAGAGTTGGCCGAAAACCTGCTGTCCCATTACCCGGATCTCAAACGGCTGTTCATGTCCGGCTACACCGCCAACGTCATCGCTCACCACGGCGTGTTGGACGAAGGCGCACACTTCATCCAGAAACCGTTCTCAATGAGTGACCTGGGGGGGAAGCTGCGCGAGGTCCTGAAGGGCTGACAGGTTAATTCAGCAACTGGTTATGCGAAGAGTTGATAGTACCACACAGAATATTTGATTTTCAGAAAAACATTAAAACTGTCGGTGCCTACTGTTC
>JAABQY010000259.1 GCA_011391225.1 Desulfobulbaceae bacterium
CCGAGAGATATGCCCTGGTGAAATTGGCGGCAAGGGTTCTGCAGCAGGCAATCGAGCGCTACCGGGAAGAGCATCAGGACCCGGTTTTAAAAATCGCCGCCGGCTGCTTTCAGAAACTCACTCTCGGTTCTTTTGCCGGATTACGCACCGATGTCGATGATGCCGGGCAACCGGTTTTGGTTGGGGTGCGGGAAAACGGCTCCCGTCTCACCGTTGACAAAATGAGTTCCGGCACCCGCGACCAGATGTTTCTCGCTCTTCGCCTGGCGACTCTTACCTGGCGGCTGCAGACCGACGAGCCGATGCCCTTTATTATCGATGATATTCTTATTAACTTCGATGATGTGCGTTCCCGGGCAACTTTGCAAATTCTTGCCGAGTTGGGTGAAAAGAACCAGGTGATTCTTTTCACCCACCACCGGCGCATTGTCGACGAGGCCAGGCAGCTGGACGGATCAGGAGAAGTGCAGATTCACGAACTTGCCCCCTCAACGTTTTAGAACGTAGCAACTTTTTCTATGGTCTTTCCGGCCTCAATGGTAATACCCGGAAAATTTTTAATGGAATTTTCACCATTATCCTGGTTTCTCATTGTCAGATCATACACACCCGGAACGAGTTTAATATTTTCTCCTTCATCACCCACTGGATTTGAGGCGACGCTTTCGTTGTCGCTGTTGCCTGCCGCCTCGACCTTGAAGATTTCGTACCATGCCCCGATGGGTTTACCGTTTTTCACGGCTTTGATCTTCAGAGTTCCTCCCGAAAAACTGGCAACCTTCTCGACGGTCTTGCCTGCCTCGATAGTAAGACCAGGAAAATCCATCGTTGGATTTCCGGCGTCCTCCTGGTTGCGGATTGTTAAATCATAGACCCCCGGGATAAGGTTAATACTTACCCCTTCGTCGCCAAGGGGATTTGAGGCGACATTTTCTTTGTCGCTGTTTCCCCCCGCTTCGGCCTTGAAGACCTCGTACCAAGCACCGACGGCTTTAGCGTTTCTTAAGGCCTTTATTTTGAGCATGCCTCCCGAGAAGTCCGCGACCTTGGCGATGGTTTTTCCGGCCTCGATGGTAATACCTGGGAAATTCATTGTCGGATTTCCGGCATCATCCTGGTTTCTGATAAGGAGATCATAAGTGCCTGGGATGAGTTTGATTTCCTCACCTGCCGCATTGACAGGATTTGTCGCCACACTCATTTTCTTGCTGTTTCCTTCCGTCTCGGCCCTGAACACCTCGTACCAGGCCCCGATAGGTTTGCCATTTCTCTGGGCGGTGATTTTCAGTTTCCCCGACGACTGCTCCGTTTTATCAACCACTTTTTTGGCGGCAGAGGTGAGTTCTCCGACGTTTTTCGCGGTAAAATACGAACCTCCTCCCGCCTCCGCAAGACATGCGAGCTGCGCTTTTTCCTTCTCGGTGACATCAAAACCGATAACATGCATGACAAACTTGATTCCCGACGCCTTCAACTCTTTCACCATCGCGCAGGGGTCACCTTCACAGGTTTCTTCTCCATCGCTTACCAGGATGATCGTTGTCTCATCCTCCAGCGTTTTCAAACCCTCGGCAGCTTTCTGTACCGACAGGGTAATGGGGGTTTTCCCCTTGTGGTTGAGATTCTTGATTTTTGCAACAAGGGCTTGCCGATCGAGTGGGCCAAGTTGGGTCAGTTCTTCAACATCGTTACAGTCGGCTTTTTGCCTGTGTCCGTAAGCAAATAGACCCACATTAACCCCCGCCGGAAGCTCTTGAATGAGATCGCTGAGAACCTCTTTGGCAATGTCGATCTTCATTTTGCCCTGGATTTGTGCCCCCATGCTGCCGGAAGCGTCAAGGATGAAGACGAGGTTGCCGGACGGGACTGTCGCCGCCTGACAGGTTCCCGCACCCAGGGTATAAACGCCAAGCAGCAATACCAGGCAACAGACGGTTGAAAGAAAAGTATGGGTCCTTGAGGTCACGGAAATAGATGGCATAATGTTCCTCACCTTGATGTTTTTAGAATGATTCCAGGATCAAGGTGACGTTGACTCTGGCGCCCCTTCCTTTGCCGCCTCACTGCTGAAGCTCGGGCAGGCATAAAGATCGATATCTCGACGGTTCTCGGGGTAGCGTCCACAGGCAAGTTTCTTCCAAAATGGCTGGCTGTAGATAAGGCAGCGCGACTCGCCGCTCGTACTCCAGTCGAGATAAATACAGCTGCGATGGAGGCAACAGTTGCCGCAGTGGGTGCATTGGCCGACAACCTTCTCCGGCTTTGTTGGAGCAACGGACCCGTAAAGCAGATAGCGAGAAAAAGCGCGGGATTTGACCTGGCCATGCAGATGGCCGGCCGCTTTGGCGGTGGTTTTGAAACAGTGGCGGATGTATGATGGGTCCGAGGCAATGGCGCTTGCGACAAATGACGAAAATGGGAGGAGCAGGCCCATAAACCCAGCCAAGAGCCAATCGAGAATCACTGCTGGTTTCATTGGCTCTCCTTGAGACAGCTTGTTGCTTCGGTCAGCCGCACAGGGGCTTGAAATCCTTGGCAAGTGGCTTCACCATCTCTCATACTCGGCACGTCAAGCCTGGTCAGGAGAGGCATAGATCATCACCGGTTCCGCTTCAACACCTTGGATGCCGAGGGTAAAAGCGTGTATTGTTCGCGATCCGCCGGCGATCCGGGACAGATCAAGGCCTTCAATAATCAAAATATCTTTTTTCAGCAAGTGCGTATGGGTTTCATGTGCCGGTTGATTTCGTTCAATCCCCGGCTGATCAATGCCGACGAATTTCAGGGGAAATGTCGTCAGCCAGGCGGCTGCTTCGCCTGTAAGCCACGGAAACAAGGGGTCGAATACCGTAAGGATGTTCTTTCGGGTCCTAAAGAACACAGCTTCGACATCCCCGAGCGGCAGATGCTCTAGCAGCGCAAGGTCAATGCATGGAGGTGGAGAGTCGGCGAGATCAAGGACGTAGGCAGTAAACTGAGCAGGAAAGCATTTGAAATCGCTGGAGTTTTTCCCGGAGGGGAGGGCATGGAGAGGATAGTCGACATGCGTACCGGTGTGCAAAGGCAGATGCAGCGTGCTTTCGTGCATGCCATGAGCAGCAAAGTTTCGAGTGTTTTCAATACCCGGCCGTTTTTCATCAAGATTTTTATACACCGCCATCCCTTCACTGATCGGCAGCGACAGACGTATCCAGTTCAACACGACGATCCTCCCTTTGGCGCGACAGTCTTTATGCCGGGCGGATAGGTAATCAGTGGAGCCTCCCGAGTGGCGGCTTTTATTGCATCGGTGATTCGCCATTGGGCATGCAGTTCGTCAAAACTGGCAAAGAGGGTTTTATCACCCATCAGGGCGTCTTTGAGCAGCTTGACATAGGACTCGGGTTTGTTGGCCATCATCCGGCAACTGTGGCAATAGTCTGCGGTAACGGGTTCC
>JAABQY010000260.1 GCA_011391225.1 Desulfobulbaceae bacterium
GGTAGGAACCTTCCTTGATCTGAGCTTGCAGTTCCTTCACCCGTGCAGCTCGTTCCGCATCGCCACTTGCCGTTGCCGCTTTGCCCGATTGACATCCTGGAGTACCGAGGAAAACTGCACTTTGTCTTCTCCCGCACCTTCAGTCTTTTTGTCGCCTTGTATCTTCTGCGACTTTTTCAGACTGCCGATTTGTCCCGGACCGCCGACTCCAAAAAACTCTACGCTCATGACGTCACCTAATTGTTCGATTGTTGACTGCTCTCAATGCCTGCCCAGTCGTCCAGTTTTTGCATTACTGCGTCATAGGTTTTGTAGGAAATGTCAGGAAGCCAGTTGCCCATTGCTTCGAAGGCTTCATGAAAACCTTTCTCAACTCCCGCCCGAACGGCATCAAGTTTTGCGGGATCACCGCCGGCGATGCCGACTGCGAGATCAAAAATACGTTGTGATGTCTTATCTACCCCGAAATACCCGTCATCCGCAACTAAGTCTTGAGCTTCTTCAGGGCTTATTGTGCTGATATCAATTTCCGTATCGCCGGTGGCGATCTTGTAATCTATTCCCTGCTCTTTGAGCATATTGAGAACCAGGCCGCGCAGCAGATCAAAACCGTCGCCCTTGTTGCCTTGCAGAGTCATGGAACTGTCGTAGGTCATTACCGATTCGCTGCTGTAGGAAAGCGTCACCTTGTCGGTGGCAAGATTGAAGCTTTCCTTTTCACTTATTTGCCCACTCCGCTGATATGAGGCAATGTTGCCGGTTTGTCGACTGGAATAATTTACTGCTGGTTGATATGCATTGATACTGGAGTTTGCTAACATTTTTTGCCTCCCTGCGTATGAGATCGTGCATCCTTGCACTTATATCTTCCGGCACTTCGTACCTTCTTCCGGCATTTTTGTACCGGCTTTACCGTGTATCCCGTTTCTTGGGGCTGGGGATAGGTCTTTCTTCACGATTATTATCGGAGGTGGAAAGAAAATACTTTAGAAAAAAAGACAGAGTCAGGGGGGATGATCGGTCAGGCGCGGCTATTTTTTCATTTCGACCTGTTTAGCCAGTTGTTTATACATGGCTTCGCCGATTCCCAGGCCCTTGCCGCGGCTGGCGGCTTTTGCCGTTTCGCTGTCGAGCATGTCGCGGAAGATTTCCGTGGAGGTGTCTTTTTCAAAGAGTCCGCCTTCCGGCACGGACTTGCGCATTGATTTGAGCATTTCCGTCAACAGGAGTGCTTCAAATTCCTGACTGGATTTGCGGATTGATGCGAGATCTTTGGCTTTTTTATCAGTGACCGGTTGTGTTGCACGGCTGGCGACAATGCGCGGATCAATTTGAAAATCCATATCGTTCCTTTTGTCGATAATTAGATGATGATCAAATCACCATGCAAGGACCCGGAGGCCTTGATAGCCTGGAAAATGGCAATGAGATCTCTGGGTGTGGCCCCAATGGCGTTGAGGGCGTTGGCAATTTCGCCGATGGATACGCCTTTTTTCATATCGAGAAGGACAAGCTGTCCGGTGTCCTCAATCACTGTTGCCTGGGTTTGTGGGACGACGACGGTTTGTCCTTCAGACAGAGGGTTGGGTTGTGAAACACCGGCATCCTCGCGGATAATGAGACTCAGGTTGCCATGAGAAACGGCAACCGTTGCCAGTCGGACATCTTTTCCCATGACAATGGTCCCGGTACGTTCGTTGACCACCACCCTGGCCGATGAATCGGTCTCTACATCAAGGACCTCGACTGCAGCTATGAAATCGACGACATCTTCCTTGAATTGGCTTGGAATTGCCATTTTTACCGTTCCTGAGGGATCAGGGAAAGCGGTGCCTGGACCGAATCTTTTATTAATTACCTCGGCCATATTGGCGGCAGTGGTAAAATCGGCATCACGCAGCTGGTATTCAAGCTTGCCGCCGGCACCAACTCCTCCGGCTATCGACCGCTCAATGATCGCGCCTCCGGAAATACTGCCGACGGTCGGATGATTTTTTTGCACTTGTGCCGCCTTGCCGCCAAAGGCAAAAGAGCCGGTCGACAGTGATCCTTGGGCCACAGCATAGGTTTTGCCGTCCGGTCCGATCAGCGGGGTCATAAGGAGAGTGCCGCCGGCAAGGCTTTTCGAGTCTCCCATCGATGACACCTGGATGTCAATGGTAGATCCGGACTTGGCAAAGGGCGGCAGAAGGGCGGTTACCATTACCGCGGCGACGTTCTTCAGTTTAATATCATTGATGTTGTCGGGATTAATGGTGATTCCGTTCCGGGTCATCATATTATATACCGCCTGGAGGGTAAAAACCGATTTCTTCATATCATCGCCGGTGCCGTTGAGGCCGGTTATCAGTCCATAGCCAAGAAGCTGGTTGTTACGGACCCCGTGCAATTGTGCCAGATCCTTTACCCGGGCTGCATTTGCCGAGGGAGCTGCAAGCACCGCCCAAAGGATGAGAGTGATTAATAATGTGAGAGAAGGTTTCATACCGGACACCGGAGATATCAAGTTTTAACTGTATTTAGGGGCCGTTAAGAAATAACTACTATCATTTCAACCATTTCTTTACGGCCCCTTATGCCGTTCATAGCATAGAAACGGATTACTTTTTTTTGAACGACGGCTTAAAACGGCCAGACGTTATCAAGTGCACGCATCATCCAACCGGGTTCCTGTTTGTCACTGATCGCTCCCTTGCCGGTATAACTGATCCGGGCATTGAGTATTTTAGTTGAACTGACGGTGTTGGCGGCAGTGATGTCCACCGGTCTGATGATGCCGGTCAGGTAGATTTCCTGTACCTCGTTGTTGACCATAACTTCCTTGCCGCCGCGAATCTTCAGCTGGCCATTGGGATAGCGCCCGACCACCTGGGTGGTGAGAAAGGCGCTGAGGTCTTCTTTTCTGGTGGTGGTGCCGTTGCCGTCAAAACCATTGGCAAAATCGGCTTTGACTAAATTCTCAAGATCAATGGTGTGATCGGTTATGAATGAACCATTCTCGAGGCCGAAGAAATTTGGGATGGAGGCGGACATATTGCTGGTTCTCTTCGTTGAAGTTTTCGCCTCTTTGGAGGCGCTGGCCTTCTCGGAGATGATAACTGTGACAATATCGCCGACAAACTTGGCCTTACGATCGGAGAACACGGAATTGTTGCTTTCCAGCCACAGCGACCCTGCTTCCTGAGTTTGATCTGCTGCCGGTTGTATTTCCTCAAGTGGCTCACGACTCACCAACGGCGCATTCTGTGTGGCTGAGCATGCTGACAGAAGGACAATGGCAAAGAAATAGAATATATTATTTTTCATACTAAAGGATCACCTCCACGATACCCGGCCCGGCAACTCGACCATGTACCGTTTTATTTGAGTTGATGTTTTGTACCTTGATCACTTGATTGAGCTTGCCGTCGCTATGAGCGAAACC
>JAABQY010000261.1 GCA_011391225.1 Desulfobulbaceae bacterium
CTTCCGATCTGTCTACTATCTCGGCGGATAGAGTTGCACTTGTTCAACTACCGGTCAGCAGGTTGGGCCTCTTCCCGGCACAAGATACCAATTTGTGATCTGGGCAATTCATCAAATTCAACTGCGTGATGTTCAGCCAGCCAATCTCTTTGCAAGGAATATTATGAACATAACACCGAAAACCGCCGTCCTGATTCCCTGCTTTAACGAGGAAGCCACCGTTGCCAGGGTGGTGAATGATTTTCGTCTCAGTCTCCCCGAGGCCCAGATCTTTGTGTATGACAACAATTCAACCGACCGAACCGTAGAGATGGCGAAAAATGCCGGGGCCGTGGTGCGGACCGAACCCCTGCAAGGCAAAGGGAATGTGGTGCGGCGCATGTTTGCCGATATTGAGGCGGAGGTGTATGTCTTAGTCGATGGCGATGCAACCTATGACGCAGCCGCTAGCCCGGGGATGATCAAGCTTCTCGTTGATAATCAGCTGGATATGGTGAATGGCGCGAGGGTCACCGACATCAAGGAGGCCTATCGTCTGGGGCATCGCTTCGGCAACCGGCTCCTCAGCTCAATCGTCGCCATGACCTTCGGCAATCGCTTGAAGGATATGCTGTCGGGTTATCGGATTTTTTCCCGCCGCTACGTGAAAAGTTTTCCTTCGCTTGCCGTAGGATTTGAAATCGAAACGGAGCTTACGGTTCATGCCCTGCATCTGCGCATGCCCATCGCCGAGGTGGAAACAAGCTATAAAGACCGTCCCGCCGGCTCACTCAGCAAACTCAGTACCTATCGCGACGGCTTTCGCATCCTGTGGAAAATTTTTGTCTTTATCAAAGAGGAAAAGCCCATGGCCTTTTTTTCGTCGATTGCCCTTTTCTTCTGCTTATCCTCGGTTGCCCTGATGTTCCCCATCATGGTTGAATTTATTGAGACGGGGTTAGTGCCCCGTCTGCCGACGGCTGTTCTGTCGATGAGTATGATGATTATCGGCTTTCTCGGTTTTGCCTGCGGCCTGATCCTTGATACTGTTTCTCGCGGCCGCAGCGAAATGAAAAGGATGCGTTACCTGAGCACCCCGGCAACGCTCAACGGCCATCCCCATGGCCAATACCACTACGCATTCTGGGAGTGATTCCGGAAACCCAGGATTGATCCCAGATGCGCCACCATTCGATGATCGCCATAACAACTACCAGAAGTGCCAGCCAGACGATTCGACTTTGATAGCGGTCATGGGGCCCGGACAGCGCGCCGCAGATAAAGGCGTTGCCGATGAGGGCAAAAAGGATGAAACCGGCCAGACAGGCAAGGCCTTGCTGCCTGGCATACACCCCCCAGCCTATGCAGATCAGCAAGCCAAAGGTAGAAAGCAGGGCGATGGGAATATGCAGCCGATTCATGGCTTCAAACAACGACTGCGTGATCAGTTCTTGCTGCTGGCGGGCGGCATTGAACGCCAGGGATACGGCCGGAGTGAGAGCGTTACTGAAAGTACCCCGCGCAGCGCCGTGATATTTATCCAGTCCATCACCGCTTGCGACCATGGTCATTTGCTCGGCAGTGGCAACAAGAGCTGTCCAAAGTGTCGCACCGGGATAGCTTTTTATACATGCCTTCACGAGAAAACTCAGTTCGGCGTCGGCCTCTCCGCTCCAGGCACCGATATCCATAAATGGTGAAGAACCATTCCAGAGAAAATCATCTCCGGTATTAGGCAGACGTTCCTGCAGGTCACAGAGTTTGATGCCCTGGACAGGGCAATGCTCGGCGAGCCAGCGCTGGGCTATGTTATCCTGAACCAGTCGACCAAAAATGAAGGCCGGTCCGCCGGGTGTATACCCTGCCTTACCGAACAAAAAAAAGTGGATGAGTGGCATCAGTACCAGGCTTGTAATAACGATGGCCACAGGGGGTAGAGGGGTCAGCGGCAGACGCCAGAGCCATATTCTTTTGCAGATCCCGGCTGTAACCAGGATTCCGGCAAGACCGATGGCCAGCCCCATGCTCGTCATATGCGACATCAAGCCCAGGAGGATGACAAACGCTAGTCCTATCCGTTCAGCCCCTCCGAGTTTCTCCCAGCAAAAGCCAAAAAGCCACAGACCGAGAACCATCAGGGGCAGGAGCAGATCAGGCATCAACTGGCTGGTATACCAGGAGACGCTGGTAAAGAATCCCAACCCGGCGCAGATAAGGGTGGTGGTCAGCGGGCCGGCCGGTAGGTTGTGGCAGCGGAGCATGAGATGGATCAACCACACAGTGAGCAGCGATTGAACCGCCACCGGACCGAAAAAAGACCACCAGCTAAGAGAAGCCGCCCAGAGAAAGACGCCATAAAAGAACGACCGGCCGAAGCCGAGGGTCATCTCCAGGACTCGGCCCACATAACCGCCACTGTCAAAAAATACGATGGCAAAACCGTTCCACAGGGCAGGGGCGAGGAACACTGCGAGGCTTGCAGTAAGACAAAGACACCAGGCCAGGCCTTTTACGGCAATATCGCCGATAAAGAAAGAGTGGGTTGGTACGGATGAAGAAACGTGCGGCATAGTCATTCCTTTTGCTGATGGTAAGATTTTGGGCAATCTACAGAGCGGGGTGCTCCTTCCTTTGTCCTGTTAACAGAGCAACGAGATTCTCGCTCCAGCGATCCTCGCCCGCATCATCCATGGCGAGATTACGGGCACGAAGGTCGCCTGCGAAGGAAACGACCACCTCCCAGAGTTCTGCCACCGGGTGTGGCAGGCCAATTGCGATGTTTCTTGAAAAGTGTCGCAGTTGATTAATTGCCTGCGGTTTCTGCATGGTAACCGTGTAGAAGGAAAACGGATCTATTTCGGCTGGACCGCAGTAGGCGGCATCCTTTAAAATATTCCTGGCATGCTGGAGATCGACACCGGTCATCTCCATTAGATACAGGCTGCTGGTTCCAGGTGTTCCCACCGGTTCACGTTCCACCCGGAAGGCATCAAGGATATCCTGACGGGTCAGTCCGCCTGATCGCCACTTATCCCAGACCGAATCGACACTGACAAATGCTGCATCAATTCGCAATTTTTGCACTGCCGCCCGAGCAGCGATGAGGGCCATGGCGTGAGGTCCGTGGTCACTTTTCACCTCCGTTATCGTCTCATGGAGTTCCTGTCGATAGCGGTTCAGAATATTCGCCACCGCCTTGTTCATGCCTTCATCGCCCTGAATGGTGTCAGGCGTATTGGCAACAAGTTGAAACTGACTGTCGGTGATAGCCCTGTTTTCCATGTCATAATACAGATCGTACTTGCCGATATGCGAAGCTTGGGCACCAACATGAATGATGGAGGTATTCCTCACCCGCATGGGTTTCTCCAGAGTGGTATGGCTGTGGCCGCCGAGAATCAGGTCTA
>JAABQY010000262.1 GCA_011391225.1 Desulfobulbaceae bacterium
TTGCGGCCTAAAGTTGATTCGAGCGTCTGGAACTCATACTCGGCGATATTGGTATCTTGGTATTTTGCTTTAAGATGAATGAGAAGAAAATCGGCGTAGGTGCCAAGCAACTCATCAGGGTAGCTCTCTTTGAGAAGATAAAGCTGGCTGTAGGCCTCTTCAAAATCGCCTTTATGGAGCAGTGATTCCCCAAGGGTGAGTGCCAATAATTTTTGGGTTTCCGGATCTTTAGTCTGAGGAAGGATCTCAAAAATTTTATCGCTGATTTGAGCCCATGAGTTTTTTTGGGATAGTTCGATCACATCGGCAGGGAGGACTTTTAGATTCATTTCCCGTCCCGGAGGCAGAAAACGAATAACGGGAAAAGGCGGGGGTATGAATCTTACCGGAACATTAATCTCAAAAGGCGATTCATAATTAGAAAAAAATGACATCCAATCTTTTTTATAGGGTGATTGGACGGAAGGGTTGGTGAGATCCGTTGAGCTCATGCTTAATTCACCGACCCCCCGTAAGCGTTCGGCAAGCTCTTGATATGTTTTACTGTATTCGTTTGAAAGAAGGGTCTCAAAAACGATTATGCCGTCAGCACTTTTTGTCAGTTTGATATTTTGTGGTTTGTAGCGAAAGAAGAGAGAGACAACGAGGTCGGTTTTTTCCAAATGTGGCAATATTTTGACTATATTTTCGTCTGGGGGGAAGAAGGTAACTGCCGAAGGAAGAGCTGAGTCGGCAAATATCAGGTCGACACGGCGGTTGTTATTCGTAGCTTTGAAGGTCGGCGTACTATCAAAAGTAAAATATATCTGCACCAGATCTTTTGAATCGAGGCGCGATACCTTGTTGAGTTGAGAGGCCCCTGCTGCAGTTTGAACAATGCAGAAGATCAGAAATATGGTGAATATTAGAGCTTTCATAAAACAATTTATGCAATATAAATGCCAGTTCAGCAAGGAATAATCATGCGTTGCCGACGGTGTGTGACAAATATTTGACAACATGCCGATGGGGTGGGAACGGATGAAAGAATAGTGTATTGAATTACTTTTTTGCATTACTTGTTTGATTTTTCCAATTGCTTCTTGGTAAGATTAGCAGAGTGCAGTTTAATCGATCGAAGGTAAAATTTTAATGTGGTTTGGCAATCAGAACGAAGGTGTCACCTCACACTCGCTAGTTCAGGTGTGGCTGAAGGATGCTGCAAGCATTTAATACAGGAGAGAGTAATGGGAAAGAATGTACTGCTGGTAGACGATTCAAGCACTATGAGAAAGATCATTGGACGTTCACTCCGTCAGGCCGGGATCGATTTTGACAACATATATGAAGCTGCCGACGGTCTGGAAGCACTGGCAATTCTGGAAAGCAAAAAAGTTGACATCGTCCTCAGTGATATCAATATGCCAAATATGGATGGAATTGCCTTTCTCAGGGAAAAAGCCAATCGTGCGGCTATTAAAAATATTCCGGTTTTGATGATCTCAACGGAAACAGGCGATGATATTATCGGCGAAGCCAAATCTCTCGGCGCCCTAGGCTCAATCAAGAAACCTTTTACTCCGGACAAGGTAAACGAAATACTTGGACCACTTCTCTAGTCCCTTAAATAAAATATTTGCATGTTTTTGATCAATTTCCGTTTGTAATTATGAACTTCAGTACACCTCCAAGAATACTATTATCTTGAGAGCTGACTTTTCAGGACAACAATGAGGAGGGAGTTGAAGTGCGCGAAAGAATAATTGAATCTGCCAAAGAGATTTTTTCCACAATGCTGATGATGGAAATTTCCGAAATTGACGAAAACGAGACAGAGGCACTGCCTCACACCGACAGCATTTCGGGGGTGATTGGTTTGGCCGGCACCCATAAAGGCGTTTTAGCTGTTCATCTGCCTCACCGAGTGGCGCTTGCTATTACCAGCAGTTTCCTCGGCATGGATGTCGAGGAAATGAATTCTGATGTCGAGGATGCAGTCGGAGAGTTGGCCAATATGCTTGGGGGGAATGTGAAGTCAATTCTCTCCGAGAAGGGCAGGGATATCAACCTGTCGATGCCGACCACCATTTCCGGCAGGCATTACGACTACCAGTCGAACAAAGACGCAGAAAGGTTCTCTATTCTGTTTAGGTGTGAACCCGGGCAATTCTCAGTTGAGTTGCAATTAGAAAAATAGCAGCCCTGCAAAAAATAATTACAAGAAAGGCGGCATGGAACGTTCGGTTTCTGCCTTTTTCTTTTTCAGCAACGAGGAATGTATTATGGCAGTTGAATTTGATGTTGCTAGTGAAATCTTAAAAGCCGCTCAGGATGTGTTTTTGACCATGCTGATGGTTGAACTTGAGAGTGAAGATGCAATTTATAATAAACAGGCGGATATTAATGCCAATCTTACCTCGATGATTGGTTTAGGTGGGGGAATTCGTGGAGTTTTGGCTATTCATTGTCCGGCAAATGTGGCGAAGGCTATTACCGGAAATTTTCTCGGCATGGAAATTGAAGAGCTTAATGATGATGTTAAAGATGCAATTGGTGAAATTGCCAATATGGTTGCCGGCAATCTGAAGGTTGTTTATGCAACAATCAACGTCAATATAGAACTCGCTATACCAACCTCTGTTGTAGGTGAATCGTTTAATGTGTGTGGTGCAGCCAAGGCTCAGAGGGTAATCGTCCCACTGCTAATGGCTGGAAAAAGGTTTTGGATAGAATTGATGTATGTCGTGCATTGACGAACTTCAACTCGCCTGTGAAGTCGTTGTCAAATAAATATCATACGCGATGAAATGCTTGAACCGGCACTCTTTTCTATACTTTCTTGGTGTCAGGATGCGTAATGAAAATTGGAAGGATGGTTAATTAAATTCGTAACGGCTCCTAAGTTATCGGGCATTCCATCCGATACATAGAAATACTGTCGGATTATACATTCGACGCTCTCTTTTCTCTCTTTCTGAACTCTCAGTATGGATCAAAGAAAACTCATTGACAAGATACTGGAAGCTGTTGAGGCCAGGATTCAAGACGAGGTCGGAACCCTTCTTGGCAGCGATTTCTCCGTTGTCAGCGGCAACAAGGAACTTGTCAGTAAAGAAGAGGCCTTTTCCCGGCTTCTGGGAAAGCAAGTTTGCGCTCATCTCGACATTGTCGGTGATATTACCGGCAAAGGCTGCGTGTTGATTGGAATTAAAGATGCAATCCGCTTGGGTGGCACGCTGATCATGTTGCCGGACATGGAGTTGCAGGAAGTTATCGGGAGGGAGGAGTATCGGGAGGAAGTTGAAGATTCGTATGGCGAAATTGCCAATATTATTGCTGGTTCTATCACCAAAGGTTTTGAGGATAAATATCCGAAAGCTTGCCGTTTT
>JAABQY010000263.1 GCA_011391225.1 Desulfobulbaceae bacterium
CCAGGGCGCTGGCGCGCATTTTCCTTGGTCTGCAGGATTGCCTGTATCTCGGCAACCTGCATGCCAAACGCGATTGGGGCCATGCCCGTGACTACGTGCAGATGCAGTGGCTGATGCTGCAGGAGGACAAGCCGGATGATTATGTTATCGCTACCGGAGTGCAGCATTCGGTACAGGACTTCGTTAATGCCGCTGCGGCGGAATTGGCGATAACCCTGCGCTGGGAGGGTAGGGGCAGTGATGAGATTGGGATTGTTACCAGCTTGCCGCCGGGAGCCAATTCCAAGGGCATGAAGGTGGGTGATACCGTTGTTCGGGTTGATCCGCGTTATTTCCGTCCTACCGAAGTTGAAACCCTGCTCGGCGATCCGACCAAGGCGCGGGAGAAGCTCGGCTGGGTGCCGAAAACCAGCTTTCCCGAACTGGTTGCTGAGATGATGCGTTCTGATTTGGAAGGCGCCAGGCGCGATGAGCTTTGTAAGAGTGAAGGGTTTATCGTGCTGAATCATCACGAGTGAAGGGGGTAAGGAAAATGACCCCCCTTTCCCTTAGGTTTCACCCCATCACCCCTGATGACCGTATCTTCGTCGCCGGACATAGGGGTATGGTCGGTGCAGCTGTTGTTCGGCACCTGCAAAAGATGGGTTGCAGGAACATTATCACTCGCTCACATGGCCAACTCGATCTGACCTGTCAGGCGGCGGTTCGCGATTTTTTTGCGGCTGAGAGGATTGATCGGGTGGTGCTGGCTGCCGCCAAGGTCGGCGGTATCCACGCCAACAATACGTATCCGGCGGAATTCATCTATGTCAATCTGATGATCGAGGCCAACATCATCCACGAGGCCTACCGAGCCGGAGTGCGGGACCTGCTTTTTCTCGGCAGCTCCTGCATTTATCCGAAATTTGCACCGCAGCCCATGGATGAAGAGCAGCTGCTCACCGGTATTCTTGAGCCGACTAACGAGTCCTATGCGGTGGCGAAGATTGCCGGCATCAAGATGTGCGAGGCCTATAATCGCCAGTATGGCACTCGGTACCGCTCGGTCATGCCGACCAATCTCTTCGGGCCGGGCGATAATTATCATCTGGAAAACAGTCATGTAATTCCGGCAATGATCAGGAAATATCATCTGGCGAAATTGGCGATGGCTGGGGACATGGCGGCGATTCGTATCGATGAAAAACGCTATGGTGTCATTCCGCAGGACATCTGTCGGGCTATCGGTTACCGGCCGGATCTGGACAGGCTGGATACCAGCCATGCACCGAAAGTGCTACTTTGGGGGACCGGTTCGCCCAGGCGGGAGTTTCTCCATGTTGACGACATGGCCGCTGCCTGCATCCATATCATGCAGCTGGGGCAAGAAGATTTTCAGGCACCGCATCCGTCCTTTGTCAATGTCGGCACGGGTGAGGATATTACCATCCGTGATGTGGCAGCGTTGATAGCCGATATGGTCGGCTTTAGCGGTGCAACCGTTTACAACAGCGATCAGCCGGACGGCACCCCGCGGAAGCTCCTGCATACCGGGCGGATCAACAGCCTGGGGTGGCGACCATCGCTCAGTTTCAAGGAGGGGCTGGCGGACGCCTACCGTCATTATCAAGGGTCATCGGGATAACGTATCTATCGTTACTTACTGTTTTTGCACCCTTATTCCTCAATGCGTCGCCGCGACCGCCCGATCATATCGTCGCGGATGCTGTCGTGGTCGAGCTGGAAGATATCCTTTGGGAACAGCAGTTCCATGACCCCTGAGTCAAAGATCCTTTTAATCTCATACTCGTCGTGGGCGACATCTTTTTTGTACTTGTAGTTGAGCCATGAACGGTTGGTGTGGATGATAAATTCAACCCGCATCCCACCCAGTCGGGCAAAGAATTTGAGCATCTCGGTCTTTGGGCTGGAACCGACAGCGGTGGCCTTGTATAGGCTGCTGCCGGTGAGGGTGTCGGAGATGTCTTCGAGGACCATGAAGCTGTCGGCCTTGGAGGCGCTGCGGGTCAGGTGGTTCTGAAAGGTCTTGATATCGGCAACTGAGTCGAGCACCGCCATCAGGCCAAGTTCGTCGTCTACCGCCACAGCCGGGTTTTTTTCATTCTTGCGTAAGAGTTTCAGAACCTTGGCCTCAGGCGGTTTCTTGCGGATCGAGACATAGATGGGGATATCCCGATTGCCGGTGGTGAAGCGCCGGCGTTTCAGCAAAGTGAGCTTGCTGCCTTTGGCAAGCTGAGTCGCCAGGGCCTGCCCGGCACTGAGGATCTGCACCTCGGTGCAGCGAAAGTCCTCTTCGGTGTGCTGGGAGTGCAGATAAACAATGTCATGTTCGCCGATTTTCAGGTTGGTGCTCCACACATAGTCGTTGAGAAAGTGCAGGAAATTTGAGAACTTTTGCTCTATCTCCGTCTCCCGTTCGCGCTGGTCGATGCTGCCGGCAAGATTCATCAGCACCAGCTTGCGCCGTGCCTCGAAGCGGGCTTTTTTGTGATAGCGGTTGTTGAACATGATGAGGAGCAGGGTCACCGGGTCATTAGCCACCTCGATCTCGTTGGTGGTGGCAATGGAAGAGGCATAGGGCTTAAGCATCTTGCCGCTGAGGGAATTGACAACCGCGTCGGCGGTGCGGGCGTATTCGTGGACTCTGGCCTCGATTTCCCGGACGGTGCCATCAAGGCCAAACATGTTGCCGAGCAGGGCACAGGCACGATGGCTGCGTTCTTCCTGGTGCCGGTAGTTTTGCAGCAGTTCGGAAAGCTGAGTAAAACTGGTGATCCCCAGAAATTCGAAGATTTGACTGCGTAAGGCCCGATACTTGGTGGCGTTGATGCGCTGCTGAGAGAGGTTTCTGACCCACATCCTCGTCTTTTTTGAAAAAGGTTGGGACAGATCAATCTTGTCTTCCACCGCCAGCGGTCCATGCTGTTGCAGGGAAGTGAATACACTGTCTTCAGTAATTACAGACATTTCTGCTCCGTGGTGCAAAGGTGTAGAGGTGTTAAAGAACTTCTGTAATGCGACGCTTTTCATCTTTCACCTCAATATTAACGTCTATTGGCAAGAAGGCCAGAACAAAAAGAACTGGGTTGCCAGTGAGGAGGGGCGGACGATTATGATTGGAAATCGCCCTTGAGTTTTACCGGAAATTTTGTTACGGGAACAGGACAGAGAGACACCGCCGGTTACGTGGCGTTTATTAATAATTCATCCAGGAATGGTAGAGGTATGTTCAAAAATTTTAGTATTGTCCCGAAAATCATGTTCGGCAGGGGATCTTTTAACCAGCTTAGCGATGTAATAGGCGAAAGGCGGATACATCCTGATTCCTATTTTGTCTTTGTCATTGATGACGTATTTAGCGGT
>JAABQY010000264.1 GCA_011391225.1 Desulfobulbaceae bacterium
ACTCTTCGTCAAGCATTAATTGCATAAATAATGCTAATTTCTTCAACCAAATAACTATATAACCAAATATACAGCAAATATTTTGTTGGCTCAATATTTATTCGCTGTATAGTTATTATATATATTATAGTATTTATAGAATTGCAAGTTTTTTTTGAGGGTGTCCGACAAAGATATGAGTACAGCGCAGCTGGAGTGGTATTTAGATGAAGAGGCGAGCTTTAATTATGAAGAAAGCATATACCTACTGAGGAGGAATGTGAACGGGCAGTGTGATCGTAAAATTGGCACCTGCGCCCTCTTCACTTGTGACATTGATAGTCCCGCCATGTTCGACGATAAACCCATAGCAAACCGACAAACCAAGGCCAACGCCTTTCACACTGCTTTTTGTGGTGAAGAAAGCGTCAAAGATTTTATTGAGATTTTCTTTTTTAATTCCTAGTCCAGTGTCTGTTATTTCTATGACGATCTCTCCATTTTCAGCTCTTGTCTTTACGGTTAATGTCCCACCCTTCGGCATTGCGTCTCCGGCATTTTTAAAAATATTGATGAAAACCTGCCGCAGCTGATTTCTTGAAGCATTGACCGGGACTAATCCATCGGATAAGGCCATTGAAATTAAAATATCATTTTCTCGAAACTGCTTTTCATGCAAAAGCAGCATCTCATCAAGAATGGTATTGATATCAACAGGCTGTCTTTCTTTCTGGTCGGGTTTTGAAAAGGTCAGCATTTTGCGCAGCAATTCACTCAACCGGACAATTTCCGAAAGCGCCATATCCAATAACTTTCTTCTTTTATTGTCAGGCGAAATTTCAGTTTTCATCAGCTCAAGAGTGTTCATTATTCCATAAAGCGGATTATTCAACTCATGGGCGATTTGCGAGGTAAGGCGACCCATAGCTGCAAGTTTTTCCGATTGAAGTAACTGTTCTTGAGCTGTTTTCAATCTTCTCTCCATCTCCAATCTTTCTTTGAGGTCGGTAAATATTCCAACGGTGGCTATTTCATAATGGTTTTCGTCATAGACAATAGACGCAGCGAGGTTACCTTCAGCAATTCCTCCATCCTCTTTGATAAAAACAACAGGATAAAATTTAAGTCGACCTTTGCGGTCGTTTTCACTTGTTCGAAGCTTCTCCATCACCTTTTTAGCCATCCCTTCCGGATACACTTTGGTAATATTGAGCTTGCCGACAACATCTTTTGTTTTGTATCCGAGGATCTCTTCGGCCGACTGATTCCAGAGAATAATGGTCCCCTTCATGTCTGCCGCCATAATAGCGTTGGCTGAATTATGGATAATATTATTGAGAAAATCGTTTGTTTCCCGGACCTCCCTTTCCATCTGTTTTCTGTGGGTTTGGTTGACAATGATGCCTTCATAGCCCAGCACAAGCCCTTTATGATCATAGCACACATGCCCGGTGAGGAGCACCGGCACAGGGGTGCCGTCCTTCTTTTTAAAGTCAACTTCAAGATCAATAACACGTCCTTCCCGTTCAATGGTCTCCATAAATTTTTGGCGGTCTTCCGGCCGGAGATACAGATCATTGGCGATGTCAATTTCTAGAAACTCCTCCCTGTTAGGGTAGCCCAGCATGCCAAGCAGTGCGACATTGGCATCGAGAAATTTCCCTATTTTGCTGCTGATATATACACCGCATCCAACTTGTTCGAACAACCTTCTATATTGCCGCTCTGAATCTTTTAGCTTCTCTTCCTGTCTTTTTTTGGACGAGACATCCCGGAAAATGCTTAATTTAAAAACGGTTCCATCGTCGCTTTTAAGGGGTATCTCAACGATGTCAAAGAACTTGTCAGCCTTTTTATTGTACGCTTCGTGGTGCAGTGTTTCCCCATTAAAGACTCTCGCTGCCTCACAACGGGTGCAGATTTCACCGCGACTTTCCAAAACCTCGTAACATTTTCCCCCAAGACCATCACAAAAATTATCCACCATTACCGAGTTCATGAACTCAACGGTGAAGTCCTGGTTGACAATGCAGACACCGTCTGCCATGGCCTTAAAAATAGTAATGAGTTTCTGAAGGTCATCTTTCATTCTGAGGACTCCTTTATTTGTTCATTCGAAATTCATTTCTGGCTTTTTCATAATCGTGCTAAACATGAAGTTTGCGCAGTAACCAATAGTTACATACTCAATATAATGTAACCTTTTGTAACATCAAATAGATATTAGTTTTTATTATATAAATCTTATATATCTCAGTATTTCGTTACAATCGGTAACATAGCCCCCGACTCCCGCCCAGCAAGACCACCCAAAGGGGCTTAAACGATTCCACTATTTTTGAATATTTTATATTGTATATCAATGAGATAATTATATCATCAAGAGCCCCAGGGCACTGGCATGTCATTTGCTTGATCAATCGGCATGAATCCAACCGAGGCCATAAGCCTTTTTAAGGCATCCCCCCCCTTCCAGGAACTCGATCAGGCGACGCTCCAGGAGCTTGTGACAACGATCACCGAAGAGATCTATGCCAGGGGCGCCGCGATCTTAGATAAAGATATCGAAAACGGCACCGCCGTGCGGATCATCAAGAAAGGTGCGGTCAAAGTTACCATTCCCTTTGGTCGAAACGATGAGGCTCTGGTCGACTATCGAGGTGAAGGAGAACTCTTCGGATATCTGGCTCTCTTGACCGGAGATCAACTCCGGGGTGAAATTGTCTTTCTTGAGGACAGTGTCTGTTATCGCATTGATAGACGCACAATTCTCCGTCTGCTGCAGCGGCACCCCGCTTTTGCCCAGCAGTTCTTCGTCACCTTTCTCCATAAATATGTCGCCAAGCCTTACCGGGAACTGGCAAAAAAACAACTCTTCTACGGCGGCGGCGATCGCCTCCTGTTCACCACGCCGGTAGGTGAACTGGTAACCAGAACACTCATCACCGCAGCGGAAGATATTTCCATCCGCGAAGCAACCGAGATCATGGCCAAACACCAGGTCAGCTCTCTGGTCCTCATCAATGCTATGGGTCTCCCGGCAGGTATCATCACCAACAAAGATCTTCGCGACAAAGTGGTTTCCAAAGGCCGCGACACCGGCCAGCCGGTGAAAAAAATTCAGAGTCTCTCCCTGGTCAAGGCCGAAGCGGGAGAACTGTGTATCGAGGCTCTTTTCAAGATGATCCACTACAATATCCACCACCTGCTGGTTCTCGATAACGGCCGTCTGAAAGGAATCATCACCGCCAGCGACCTCATGAAACTACAGGGCAAATCCCCTATTTCAATCGTCCGGGAAATCGAAGAACACCACTCGGTTCAAGAACTCATCTCCCCGGCCCGCAAAATCCGGGATCTGCTTGGACATTTTCTCGAAGAGG
>JAABQY010000265.1 GCA_011391225.1 Desulfobulbaceae bacterium
AGGCGAGCTTTTGCATCGGGCCGGGATCATTTTCACCAATCTGCCAGGAAAATTGCGGTTGATTGATTGTTGTCGCAACGATCCCTAGGTGAAAGGGTTCAGAGGTGAAGTTTACGCCCTGCAACACCATGTCGTTCCATGAAAAAAATGAATCCGACGTTTTGCGGACGGTGGCCTTGGTGAGTTGCAGTTCCCCGGCAAAGCTTTTTTTCGGCAGGCTGAAGGAGCCTTTTCCGGCGAGAATCCCGGTAAGGTTGTTCAGCAGCGGGGAATGGGTCATTATGGGGAAAACGTCTGTTGCGGCAAGCCCGCTGAATTCGGTGTTTATGGTCAGGGAAAAGGGTGATAGCCGTACATCACCCTGGCCCTGGATGGTTCCGCCGTTTGAAGTTTTGGCTGAGAGGGAAAAATTATCTTTGGCTTTTTCCGGGGTTTCAAGGTCTTTGGCCTGTAACGAAATACCGGAATAGGTAGATTTTTGTTTGCCTTTTTCGTCGGAAATTATACTAATATTGCCATTAAAACTAAAATCTTGCAGGAGATATTTGCCAACGGTGAATTGTTTGAAAATGTCCGGTATGCGGCTGATGGGCAAAACTGCCGACCCATTCTCCAGGACGATATTGCCAAAATGAACGGTTTTATAGGCCGTACCGAGCGATGAAATTTTTAAAGAAGGGGCAGAGAGGATGGTCAATTTGTCATCCACCAACTGGAAATCCTGAACAACGAGTTCGGCGTCGGCCACCTTATAGCCAATGACTGAAGCGGAATCTTGAGGAAAGGATACCGACAGCTGCCCTTTAAGATAAGCCAGTCCCTTGACGGCAAGATGTTGATCAGCGCCAATAGACAGCAAAAATTCCTTGAAGTCCATCTTGTCAAGAATCAAGGTGCCGCTGAGATTCTCATTTGTCACCAAGTCTCCCTGCCATGAAAAAGAAGAGGAAGTGTTGTCTTTTTGGCCACTTAAATGAAAAGATCCAGGGTCTTTTTTGTTCTCAGTCGATTGGGTTGAAGAATAGTTTTTGACGTTCAACTGCAGTGCATTCCATGTTGCTTCGGGTTGCTTCATTCCTTTCTCTTTCCAGAGATGAAATGTGCCGTCTTTAACAAGTAAGTCATCAAGAGAAAGAGAAAAAGGTGCGCCGGATGGAATGTCGGTCGAAGAAGTCTTTTTTTCTTTTTTAAACAAGATGTCGACACTTTTTAAAAAAGAACTGCCAATGGATTGGATGAGCGGATTGTTGGTGGATATATTTGAAAAAACTAGATTTTTTCTAACCGGATTCAATTTGCCTTTGACCTGTGTTGCGGGAGCGGTAACAAAAACCCTTTCATCGGCGGTTTGCAGCTCAGCGTCGGTGAGGTGCAATTCAAAATCGATGGAAAGTTTGTCCTCTTGCTGGGATGCCGGATCGAACAACAGGTTTATTGTTCCATCGGCTTTGCCGGCGGTAAAGAGAAGAGGGAGATTGAGCGGCAGATACTCGGCATAGAAAGGCACATCGAGTGCGTGGAGATTGCAGGTGAGAGTGGTAGCCTTACCGCCGGGGTCTCCCATATGCGCTTGCCCGGTGAGTTCAACAGGACTGCCGTTGATCACCGCTGAAAAACTTGGGCGCAGATACTGAGTGGTCTGGAAGGGAATATTGGAAAAGGTCGGTAGATCCAGTTGCAGTTTCTCAATGGTATGCGTTTTGCCTGCAGGTTCATCGAGAAAAAGTATTTTGCTGTTTTTAATGGCAATATTATTAAGGGAAAACATGAAGGGGAGTTCCGAGAAATTCAATATTTCAGAAGACCCTCCGGCTTGTTTTTGACGGAGCAGTTCGGCAAAATTATAAGATCCGTCTGCTTGCCTGGTAATGTTTAGGGTGAGTCCGGCAAGGGTTACCGTGTTGCATACCAGATCAAGACGCAGTAGGGAAAATGGGGCAAGATCAGCAGACAGAGACTGAAGGGTAGCAAGGGTTGTGCCGGTTTCAGATGAGATTCGCGCTTGTTCAATGACAAAGTGAAAAGTAAATGGATTAAAGGAGATGCGCCCCGGCTCAAAGACCATACCGGTCTTTTTGTTGAAATTATCGGGCAAAATGCCGGCCAAATAGTAAGGGACACCAAGGAAACCTATGGCATTATACAAGCCGAAGACAGCCAAAACAGCGCCCAGACTGAGGAAGGCGCCTCTTTTCCTTCGAGGAGATGGCCGTTTTGTCACCTTTGGCTTTTCAGGCGAAGATACAGGCGTCGGCTTTTTGACCTCTTTGACGACTGGAGTGACGGGAGCAGCGGTGTGGATGGAGATTTTTCCGAAACGATCAGGCATATCAGTTAAAACCAAAGAGCGGAAGAAGTTGTTTTTTGCAGTGGAGCTGAGCAATTTTTGGTATGGACTTCAGAAAAATCAGGGACAATATGTTTATCGCATTGGAAGGCATCTGTAAATTAAAGATATGCACTGACTGCGCATATTTTTCAAGGGTCAAAGCCTCTATGTGCAAAAAATATTCGTACATAAGGCCATTGGCATCTTATCCGCTGGATGCTATGATACAACAATCCGACTTTTCAGGTTTAACACGAAACACCCACTGTAGGTTAAAACGTACACCCCGATGGTAGATTTCTTCAGCTATCTGCGCTGGCAGGATTTTGTCGATATTCTGATTGTGGCCTTCGTCATTCACCAGCTTATCTCCATTATCAGAGGTACGCGCTCCGTGCAAATGGTGGTAGGACTTGGGATTCTTACCCTTGTCTACTTCCTGGCAAGTGTCCTCGACCTGGCTGCCTTGAAATGGGTTATGCAGACGTTTCTCAGCTCTATCCTGCTGATTGTCATCATTGTTTTTCAGCACGATATTCGCCGGGCGTTGACTCAGGTTGGCAAATCACCCTTTCTTAAGCATACCGATGTTGCCGAAAAGGATCTTGAAGAAATTATTCGCACCCTGTTTTATCTCGCTAAACGTCGCATCGGGGCACTTATCGTCATCGAGAGGGAAACAAATCTTGGGGATTTTATTGAATCAGGCTTCAAACTGGATGCTCGCCTTTCTAAAGAATTACTCATTTCTATCTTCATGCCGGTTTCACCGCTCCATGATGGGGCGGTGATTGTCAGCAAAGGTCGGGTGCAACACGCCGGTTGTATTCTTCCGCTTACCCAAAATCCCTACATCAACAAAAGGTACGGGACTCGACACCGGGCGGCTATCGGTTTGACGGAAGAGACCGATGCAGTCGTCATGGTGGTTTCCGAGGAGACCCAGGAAATTTCTCTCGTCCGACATGGGGCCTTGACCACTATAGAGGATGAAATCAGCCTTACTAATAGCCT
>JAABQY010000027.1 GCA_011391225.1 Desulfobulbaceae bacterium
CCGGTTCTAATATAACAGTCTGCAAATCAACCGACCAATTCTCCTCTCATGACCAAGGCGAACTCCGAACCTTTCCCTTCCACGCTTTTCACCTCTACCGCACCGTCATGGGCTTCAGCGATATGCTTGACAATGGCCAGCCCCAAGCCGCTGCCGCCGTGGGCACGGCTCCTGGCCTTGTCGCTGCGGTAGAAACGTTCAAACAAGCGTGGCAGGTGCCCCTTGGCAATACCGATGCCGTTATCACGAACGACGATGCGCACCTTTCCCGCCTGTTCTGCCTGGCCGACCACAACCTCAACGGTCACTTCGCCACCCTGCCTGCTATAGGTAATGGCATTAACGAGGAGATTCACTACCGCCTGTTCAAGAAGGGTGGCATTCATTTCCGCCATTGCCTGTTCAGGACAATCAATTACTAAAACAATTCCGGCCTGATCTGCTTGCAGCTGGCAGGTTTGTGCCGCCGCTTCAAGGACCGGGCGAAGAGGTCCGGAGGCGAGAGGTATTGCCCCTCGTTTTGCTTCATCTTCAATTTTCGACAGGGCCAACAAGTCATCGATGATGGTAGCCAGCCGCTCCGACTGATGAAGGATGATCTCAAGAAACCGTATGGCATCCTCGCGGATGTCGAGGGCCCCATCGAGCAGCGTCTCAACATAGCCACGGATGGAGGTGATGGGGGTGCGCAGTTCGTGGGAAACGTTGGCGACAAAGTCGCGGCGAACGTTTTCCAGCCGCCTGATTTTCGTCACATCATTCATCACCACCAGCACCCCGGCATTTTCACCGGCACCATTGCCGAGTATTACCACGTTGGTTTGCAAAAACCTGTCGCCGGTCTCACCCCTCAGGACAATTTCATCGACGACCGATTCCCTGGCAGCGAGAGTCTGACTGATATGCTGCTGCAACTGCACATTGCGGACAATCTGCTGGACTATCTTACCGGGGGCAGCCTTTTTGTCTACTCCAAACAACTCGGCTGCGGCATCGTTGATGCTGATCACCCTTTCTTCAGTATCGATGGCGATTACCGCTTCAACCATGCTGGAAAAAACGGTTTCCAGCTGATTGCGCTGGGTGATGATTGCCTCAATTTTTTCATCCAGCAATTCAGCCATGCGATCCATGGCAGTGGCAAGAGTAGCTACCTCAAGAGATGCAGTGTTTTTCACTGCCGGCAGCATACGCAGACTGAAATCACCACCGGCGAAGCGCTCGGCACTTCTGGTCATCTGATCGAGCGGCCTGCTGATATTTCTTGATATAAGCAGAGTCACCGCCCCGGCGAGTAACAGTACGGCAAGAGAACCGAGAATTATTCGGGTCTTGATGCGCTTCAGGGTAGTATCAAGGGCGGCAACCGAAACCGAGGTTCGGAGTATTGCATCGATTCGTTTCTCGGAATTTTCCTGGAGCACATTAGCAGAAATATTGGTGAGTGGAATCGCCACATAAACCATATTTTCCTGAAGGGTTTTACTGAACCGCCGCGATATACCCACTTGGCCGGCCACGGCCCCGGTAATCTCAGCACGCTGACCATGGTTTTCCATGGTCTCCGGATCTGCGTTGGAGTCGGCAAGGACTTTTCCTTGAGGGTCGATAATCGTTATCCGAGTTCCGGAAGTCCGCCCGATTTGGATGCAATACTCCCTCAGCTCGCCGATTTTTTGGTCGCGCAGATATTCCTTGACCTTAGAACTGATAAGATGAGCCCGAGATTCCAGGTCTGCCTCAGTATCCTGCAGATAAAACTCCTGAAGAGAGACGACGCCAAACCAACTGACCGTGAGAATAACCAGGAGAATAGTCAGGACATTGGCCGGAAAAATATGCCAGATAAGTTTTTTCGGGGTGATCATGGGATTATGCCTCATCCAAAGTCGAGCGAAAGCGATAACCAATGCCGCGTACGGTTTCGATCATCTTGCCGTATTCGCCGAGTTTTTTCCGTAAACCAAAAATCTGCACATCAACTGCCCGCGGGGTGATGAGAAAATCGTAACCACGCACATAGTCGATTATCTGCTGACGGGTGAAGACCCAGCCGGTTTTTTCGGCAAGGAGGCTGAGGATACTGAATTCGGTGGTAGTCAGGAGCATCTCAGCACCGTGCAAATGTACTTCATGCCGACCCTTGTCGATTTCCAGACCATCGACAATGATTACCGTCTTTCGCAATTCATCGGATTTATTACGGTCGGCTACGACCCGCTTGACGACTGCCTTTACCCTGGCAATAAGAACTTTAGGGCTGAAGGGCTTGGTGATATAGTCATCAGCACCGCATTCGAGCCCGGCAACAATATCCTCCTCTTCGCCTTTGGCGGTGAGCATGATAACCGGGATCGATCGATAGGTGTTGCCTTCGCCTCGGCGCATGGCACTGCATACCTCTATGCCGCTCATCCCCGGCAACATCAGATCGAGAAGAACGCAATCTATTTTTTCAGAACGCAACCGCTCCAGAGCTTCTTCACCAGAATCGGCACAGGTGACATTAAGGCCGGCTTTGATCAGATTGTAGCTCACCAGCTGCTGGATTTCCGCCTCGTCTTCAACTACTAAAACATTAATTTTTGCCATCGCAGATTATCAGTGTTTACCATTCCAACCGGTTTTTCCCGGTGCTGCTGTGACATACAGCAATGCTTGTATATACTCCGGATGCCCGACTGCAAGAGCAGGCGATACTCGGCCTTTCCTTCTCATCGAAGAATCCCCTTTATCGTGTACCATTTTTCACCTGACCGCAAGTCTCGCCCGGCAATCTAACCTAAAATTAATAATTCCCTAATCTATTCCAAATAAACCCCCTCTATCTTGTCAATCACATTACGAGGCAAAGTTTTCTCCGCCCAAGCAACCAACTCCAGCCCGAAAAGGACATTTTTCAATAATGGAACATCATTTCACCTTCCACCACGAACTTGAGAAACTGAATAAAAAGCTTTTGACGATGAGCGCCATGGTTGAAGAGCGCGTCCGCACAGCGGCGCAG
This sequence comes from Desulfobulbaceae bacterium, assembly GCA_011391225.1. Classification (GTDB taxonomy): domain Bacteria; phylum Desulfobacterota; class Desulfobulbia; order Desulfobulbales; family Desulfocapsaceae; genus Desulforhopalus_A. The sequence continues at coordinate 3,008 of JAABQY010000027.1, forward strand.
ATAATAGAGACAAAAGACCAGGAGGTGATGCAGGCGCTCATTCGCTCCGACTATGAAGTGGACGACCTGGAGATAGAAATAGAGGAGGATTGCCTGAAGATCCTTGCTCTGCACCAGCCGGTTGCCAAAGATCTGAGGTTTCTCATTACCGTCATCAAGATCAACGGCGAGATGGAAAAAATCGCCAATACCGCCGTGAATATCGTCAAAAGAGTACAAAACATCTCAAAATTCAAACATGCCGGGGCGATTTCCTATGATTTTTCCAAGATGAGCGAAAAAGCCGTGCTCATGCTGAAGAAATGCATCGATGCCCTGGTAGGCGGTGATGCAACTCTCGCCCGCTCACTCTTTGTCGACGATGATGAAGTCGATGCCATGAAGGACCTCTGTTACGAAGACATAAAAGTACGCATACGAAATGACCCGGAACATCCAGGATATCATATCAATACCTTCCTCCTCGGTCGCCATCTCGAGCGTATTGCCGACCGAGCCGTGAACATCGCTTCAGAAGTCATCTATCTCGTTGAGGGGACAATCACTCGGGTCCATTAACCGGGATGAGTGCTGCGTAAACTGACTTCATGAGACAAAACAAATAATTATCGGCAATCGTCAATGATCTATCCCTACATTATCCCCAGTATTCTGGCCCTCTCGGCAGGAGTCTATATCCTCGGATTGCGCCGAGCCGAAAAGGTCGCCACATACTCCGGCGGTCTGAGCGAACTGCACTCTCTGCCGACCCACTACGGAGTGTTCGCGGCACTCTGCTGCGCAATGCCTGCACTCCTTGTTCTTGTTCTATGGATGATTTTTGAGGAAAAGGTCATCACTTCCATGGTTGCCGGTAACCTCCCGGCGGACCTGTTGCGGCAATCGGCAAACGAACTCACTCTCGTGATTAATGAGGTGAAAAATGTCGCCTTCGGCGGCTTCACCGCGACAAGCGGCAACCCGGCCATCGAAAAAGCCGCTGTTGCGTACATGGCACATCTGACCTCAGCCAGGAATATGGTCAGCATCCTTGTCGTTTTCTGCAGCATCATCCCGGCATGGTTTGCCATAAAAAGTATCGGTAAAGATCTGCGGGCACGAAACCTGGTTGAGGGTGCAGTGCGGATTGTTCTTTTCGCTTGCGCCGGGGTAGCGATTCTCACCACCATCGGCATTGTTTTTTCGGTAATGTTTGAGGCCCTGCGGTTTTTTCAAGCGGTGCCGTTGACGGATTTCCTTTTTGGTTTGCAATGGAGCCCACAGATCGCCATGCGCGCCGACCAGGCCGGTTCTTCCGGGGCATTTGGTGCCGTTCCGGTTTTAACCGGAACCTTTCTTATCGCCATGATTGCTATGCTGGTGGCCATCCCCATCGGTCTTCTTGCGGCCATTTATCTCTCGGAGTATGCCAGTTCCAGCCTGCGAAACTGGGCCAAACCGGCGCTTGAAATCCTCGCCGGCATTCCCACCGTCGTTTTTGGCTTTTTCGCGGCCTTGACCGTTGCCCCGATCATCAGAGAACTCGGCACGGCCTTAGGCTTTACAGTTTCCTCGGAAAGCGCCCTGGCAGCCGGCCTTATCATGGGAATCATGATAATTCCCTTTGTTTCTTCTCTTTCCGAGGATGTTATTCATGCCGTGCCGCAATCGATGCGCGATGGTTCCCTCGCTCTCGGCGCCACCCATTTTGAGACCATCCGGCACGTCGTCATCCCCGCTGCACTTCCGGGAATTGTCGGCAGCATCCTGCTTGCCGTCTCACGAGCCGTCGGCGAGACGATGATCGTCGTTATGGCCGCCGGCCTGTCGGCCAATCTGTCGTTTAATCCGCTGGCCACCGTGACCACAGTTACCGTGCAGATTGTTACCCTTCTGGTCGGTGACCAGGAATTCGACAGTCCCAAGACCCTGGCCGCCTTTGCCTTGGGCTTACTGCTCTTTGTTTTCACCCTGGCACTCAATTTTTTCGCCTTACGGGTGGTACGAAAGTATCGCGAACACTACGAATAAAATTTAAGTACACATTGACATCATGATAACTCAACCCAATCTGCTTGAACCCGGCAAAGACTTAAAAAAGCGCTATCGAACCGACCGTTGGTTCCAGCGCATAGGGATCACCGCCATTACTTTGGCACTGGCGTTCATCGCTTTGCTCTTCTATAAGATCATCACTGAAGGCTATACCGCCTTTATCCAGACAAAAATTATGCTTGAGGTTGATTTTTCCGAACAGACCTTTGCCAAAGAAAATCTGGCTGCTGCCGATTATCCGGCTCTGGTGAAAAAATCTCTTTCCGAGTTATTTCCTGAGGTAACTGGCCGGAACGACAAAAAGCTCCTCTTCGGTTTGGTGAGTTCGGGCGCTGCCTACAAGCTGGAAGAAATGGTCTCGGCCAATCCGAAAATCATCGGGACCCGTCAGAAGGTCTGGGTGCCCGCGGCAAGTGATGTCGACATGCTCATGAAAAACAAAATCGACCGAAATGCTCCTCAGGAAAACCGCCGTCTCCAGGACAACCAGCTGGCCTGGCTCGATAATCTGCACAATCAGGGCAAACTGGAGAAACAGTTCAATCAGACTTTCTTTACCAGCGGCGACTCGCGCGACCCGGAAATGGCCGGCATCCTCGGAGGTGTGAAGGGAACGTTTCTGACCCTGCTCATAACCCTCACGCTCGCTTTCCCCATTGGTGTGGCTGCAGCAATCTACCTGGAAGAGTTTGCCCCGCAAAACCATTGGACCGATTTCATAGAGGTCAATATCAACAACCTGGCGGCAGTGCCTTCGATTATTTTCGGGCTCCTCGGGCTTGCCGTCTTTATCAATTTTTTCGGGCTGCCTCGTTCGACCTCCATCGTTGGCGGACTGGTTCTTGCCCTTATGACACTGCCGACGATCATCATTGCCGGTCGGGCATCACTTAAGTCGGTGCCGCCTTCGATCCGCGAAGCAGCACTTGGCGTTGGCGCTTCGAAAATGCAAACCGTCACCCATCATGTGTTGCCCCTGGCTATGCCCGGGATGCTTACCGGTGGCATTATCGGCATGGCCCGCGCCCTGGGCGAAACAGCACCGCTGCTGATGATCGGCATGGTTGCCTTTATCGTCGATATTCCCGGAGCAATTTCCGACCCGGCAACCCTCCTGCCGGTACAGATTTATCTCTGGGCCGATAGTCCAGAACGCGGGTTTACCGAGAAGACCTCAGCGGCCATTATTATGCTGCTGGCTTTTCTTATGACCATGAACAGCCTTGCCATTTATCTTCGCAAGAGATTTGAAATCAAATGGTAACAGAACGCTAATAAAAGGGTGTTCTATTAACGTCAGTTCGATAACGAACGTACGATGAATCACCAATAATTCAAAAACAGGAGAACAACAAATGAAAGCATCAAGTCTTTTAGTCGCAGGAAGTCTGTCACTCTTTATGGTCAGCCCGGCTTTTGCCGCACGAGATTATATCTCGATCGTCGGCTCCTCCACCGTCTACCCCTTCTCCACAGTCGTTGCCGAAAAATACGGCAAAACCAGCGGTGCAAAAACCCCGAAGATTGAATCCACCGGAACGGGCGGCGGCTTCAAGCTGTTTTGCGGCGGTGTCGGCGTCGATCATCCGGATATGAGCAATGCCTCCCGGGCAATCAAAGCCTCTGAAATCAAAACATGCGCCGACAACGGCGTGAAAGAAATTGTCGAAGTAAAGATCGGTTATGATGGAATTGCCATAGCCAACGCCAAAACCGCTGCCAAGCTCAGCCTCACCCGCAAAGATATCTTCCTGGCCCTGGCAAAAGAAGTGCCGGATCCGGCCGATGCCACCAAGCTCATCGCCAACCCTTATAAAACTTGGAAAGATGTCAACCCCACCCTGCCCGCGAACAAGATAGAAGTCCTCGGCCCGCCGCCGACATCCGGTACCCGTGACGCCTTTGTCGAGCTGGTCATGGAGACCGGTGCAGATACCTTAGAAGTTTTTAAAAATCTCAAAAAAGCTGATGCCAAGGCGCATGCCAAAGCCGTGCAGACGGTGAGAGAAGACGGCGCTTATGTAGAAGCTGGGGAAAACGATAACCTCATCGTCCAGAAACTCCAATCCAATCCCAACGCCCTGGGTATTTTTGGTTTCTCCTTCCTCGATCAGAACGCCGATAAGGTTCAAGGTTCAGCCATAGAAGGCAAGCTGCCGACCTACGAAACTATTGCCGACGGTTCCTATTCGGTTTCCCGACCGCTGTTTTTCTATGTCAAGAAGGCGCATGTTGAAGTCATCCCCGGCATCAAAGGCTATCTCGCCGAATTCGCCAGTGATAAGGCCTGGGGTAAGGATGGGTATCTCGCCGACAAGGGTTTGATCGCCATGCCCGATGCGGAAAGAAAGCAGATGGCGGCAAATGTTGCCGGCCTGAAAGTCATGGAAATGAAGTAAGCTCCGCTTGTAGCGGAGCTGTAGCAATCCCGGCCCGGGTTTCCCTTCTGCGGTGAAACCCGGGCTGTTTTCCGGACAAAAGTCTGAAACAACTGAGAGATACCATGGATGTTACAGCATCGAGAATGACCGATCAAATTTTTCCGATCGTAGCTGTTGGCGACAGCGCCGAAGCCCACGAACGGATGCATGTCCGGCCGCTTGACAGAAAAACCATCGGCAGTCCTTTTGTCGACAATCCACGCATGATGTGTCGGGATGTGGATGTTTTCTACGGTGACAAACAAGCGATCAACAAGGTCAGCATCGACGTCGGGCAAAATCAGGTCCTGGCGATGATTGGCCCCTCGGGCTGCGGCAAATCGACGTTTTTACGCTGTCTCAACCGAATGAACGACACCGTATCCTCCTGCAGGGTTCAGGGAGAAATCAGCCTCGACGGTATCGATATCTACCATTCCTCCGTCGATGTCGTACCCCTTCGAGCAAGAGTGGGCATGGTGTTCCAGAAACCCAACCCCTTCCCGAAATCGATCTATGACAATGTTGCCTACGGCCCGCGTATTCACGGGTTGACCCGCGACAAAAATGAACTCGACGAGATTGTTCATACCTCGCTTATCAAGGCCGGTCTCTGGGAAGAAGTCAAAGACCGTCTGCGTGAACCGGGCACCGGACTTTCCGGCGGGCAGCAGCAACGGCTATGCATCGCCCGCGCTATCGCCGTCGGCCCCGAGGTGATCCTCATGGACGAACCCTGCTCCGCCCTCGATCCGATTGCCACCGCCAAGGTCGAGGAACTTATCGCCGAACTTCGCACCCAGTTTTCCATCGTTATCGTCACCCACGCCATGCAGCAGGCCTCGAGGGTGTCGCAACGTACCGCCTATTTTCACTTAGGCGATCTCATTGAGGTCGGGCCGACCGAAAAGATCTTTACCAACCCGGGCCATAAACTTACCGAGGATTATATCACCGGTCGTTTCGGTTGATTCACCTTATCAACAAACTCCAGCAGGTACATTTAGGACTTGCCGGAAAAGCCATTTTACCATATAACAAAAGGTGAAAATTGTATCCCCCATTTAAAATTTTCCCAGGAGACACGTGTGTCGTCCGGCATTGCCCTCGAATCGGAACACCTGGCCAGCGGCTTTGTGACCGTCGACCAGGACTGGATCGTTACCGCCTATAACGATAAAGCCTCACTCATTCTTAGACTCTCCGGCCAGAATATGGTCGGCAAACACTGTCGGGAAATTTTCCGCAACGACCCGCGCTTCACCTCCATCTGCGCTCATATAGCGCCACTCACTGAACAAAAAAGCAGTATCAATGTCGAATTGACCCTCGGCAACCCGAAAACCGGTGAAAAAAATGCAGTACACATACGCATTGTCACCATCCCTGGGATAAGCGGCGCAGTTCTCGGGGCGATTATCGGCTTTGCCGATCTTACCGAACCGCCACCCAATAGCAGCCTGGCCCTGAACAGCATCGTCGTAGGTGTCTTTACTGTTGATAAGAACCGGCATATCACCAGTTTCAATACAGCAGCGGAAAAAATTACCGGCTGGCGGGAAGATGAGGTCCTTGGACACAGTTGCCGGTCGATCTTTAAGACCAACACCTGCAATTCCACTTCTGCCATCGCCAAATCCATCCAACAAAAAAAATTTATTTCAGAGCGATCGGCCCTTATCGTCGGTAAAGACGGGCGGTCTATTTCGGTTAAACTCAGCGCCGCCCCCCTCCTCGACATGCATGGCAATATGATCGGCGGAGTGGAAACGTTTATCGATAGCACTACCACTTTTCAATATGAGCTGATTCTTGCCGCTATAGCCGACGGTATCATTACCGTCGATCCTCAGGGCAAGGTTACTTCCTTCAACAAGGCCGCCGAACAGATCACCGGTTTTAAGGAGGCCGAAGTCCTCGGCAAGATCTGCTCCGAGGTCCTGTTTTCGAGCAAGAACGCCCAGAGCTGTCCTCTCAGCATCTGTATGAAGGATAAAGTTTCCATCATCGACAAGGAACTGTTTATCAACGGCAAAGACGGTATTTCCATCCCCGTCAGCATAAGCGTTGCCCCCTTTATCGGGAATAGCGGTGAGATTCTCGGCGGAGTGCAGTCATTTCGCAACAACATCAACAGACTGCAACAAATGCTGATTTTCGATTCGGTGGCTGACGGCGTTTTTACCGTCGATCGGGAATGGCGGATCACCTCTTTCAACCTCTCCGCCGAAATAATCACCGGTTGGCGTCGCGAAGAAGCAATCGGCCAGTACTGCAGCGACATCTTCCATTGCTCAATCTGTGGTAAGAGCTGTGCTGTTGCTGAAAGCCTGTATACCGGTCACAGCGTTTCCAACCTATCGATCACCATCAAAACCCGTACCGGCAAGACGGTTTCGGTAAGCATCAGTGCCGCTCCTCTGGTTGACCATGAAGGCAATATTCTCGGCGGAGTGCAAACTTTTCGTGACCTCAGTGTGGAAACTATACTCCGCCAGCAACTGATAAAAAAATACACCTTCGAAGACATTATTAGTAAGAGCCCTTCGATGCAGAGAATTTTTCAGATCATGCCGGATATTGCGCGAAGTGAAAGCACCGTGCTGATTCTCGGCGAGAGCGGCACAGGGAAGGAACTGGTAGCCAATGCGATCTTCCGTGCCTCCAGTCGCAACGATCAACCTTTCGTCGTCGTTAATTGCGGGGCACTGCCGGACACCTTGCTGGAATCCGAGCTTTTCGGCTATAAAGCCGGAGCCTTTACCGACGCTAAAAAAGATAAAATCGGCCGCTTTGCTATTGCCGAGGGCGGGACCATCTTCCTGGATGAGATCGGCGATATCCCCCAATCCCTTCAGGTCAAGCTGCTCCGCGTTCTCCAGCAAAAAGTCTACGAACCACTGGGATCAAACACTCCGGTCAAGGCTGATGTCCGGATAATTGCCGCCACCAACAAGGATCTTTTTGAACTAGCCAAACAGGGGCAATTCAGGGATGATCTCTTTTACCGGCTCAATGTCGTCAACATCCTGTTGCCACCGCTCAGGGAAAGAATTGAGGATATCCCCCTGTTGGTTGAACATTTTGTGAAAAAATTTCGTGCCGAAAAACTAAAAGACATTGTCGGTGTCAGCGATGAGGTCATGACCCTGCTGATGAAGTGTAAATATCCCGGCAATATTCGCGAGCTGGAAAATATCATCGAGTATGGCTTCATCCTTTGTCCCGGCGGCTTTATCCAGCTTGAACACCTGCCCGACTCCTTTGCCAAACGGGAAAAAATGCAGGATCCCCATCCGTTCTTGGCATCGGAAGGATTGGCCCTTGAAGAGATTGAAAAAAAGGCTATCGATGCCGCTTTAAAACGCAACAAATGGCGAAGAATGCAGACCTGCAAGGAACTGGGAATCAACAAGGATACCTTACGCCGGAAAATCGAGAAATACCATATATCCCTCCCAACTCCCTGGGAATGAGGCCAATGCTTCTCTACCCTATTCCGCAGAGTTGCAATATTAGATTGTCCTCAACAAACTTTGCGATCTTTCGCCTCGTTACCCGCAATCTTTGCAAGCGCTTGCTTCCTGGCGGCGATATCCTGTTCCTTCGCTTTTCGCTCCGCCAGCGCATCGCCTGCAAGTCTTAAGGTCCGCGGAATTGCCCGGTCGACAACGGCGTCGCAAGTGCAGTGAATGGCGCTCGGACACTCGGTAATTTCGTAACAGGTGGCGTAACGCAGAAGTTTTAAAATCCCCGGGATGGAGATTCCCTCATCATGAATGAGGCGGCGCAAACAGCCGATCCAGGTGAGATCGTTCGCCGAATACAATCTTCTATTCCCGACCCTGGTCGGATTTATCAGCCCCTCATCCTCGTATATCCGCAGGGTACGGGGATGGACATCAAGCAATCTGGCCGCCACGCCAATGGGATAGATCGGTAAATCTTTTTTAATAGGCTCTACCGACGGTTTCTTTCTCACCATGCGGGTAATCTCCTTCTCCATATACCGCAAGGGTATACGTTTCGTTTGAGCAGGCACGCTACGCTGCTCAACTCAGCTATAAAATTCCAGCCACAATACTCGATTTCACCGCGCACAACGAGAAAGAAAACAACCACCGAGGCCACTTCCTAATAATGTTCCGCGACATGTCCACGAAAGAGCTTCTCTCCCATGAGAAAAAAGAGCCCGCAGAACGCCACGCCACCTAGCACCACCAGGTATTCATGCAGGGTGGGCGCATAGGAAAGCAGTTCCGGGTAATCAACCAGACCCATACCATGATAGGACGGGACCAGCTGACCGACGATCACCAGGTCATAGCGCATGACAAAGATCCCCACCATCCCCGCCAGGGCGGCAACAAACAGGGCGTTGATGTTCCGGCCTCTGACCACTAAAATGATCGCAAAGGGAATCACCATCCCGAGCAGCACCTCTCCAACCCAGAAATTGAGGGCGTACGAACCGGTCAGCAGGGTCATGATCGTCTCATATTTGCCGGGAGGATTGCCGGTCACTCCAGAAATCATCTTCCAGCAGGTGAAAAAGATAATGATTGCCATCATCAAGGCCCCCATCTTGGCCACACTCTCCATCGACTTCTTCATCCCCTCGCTCATCTTCCAGCCGTTGGCCTTGTAAGCGATAATGGTGAAAAAGATGATCGCCACGCACCCGGACATCGCCGCCGAGGTAATAAAATATATCGGCATATACGGCCCGTGCCAGAACTCCCGGCCATTCAACAGTCCGAAAACCGCCCCCAGGTTGGAATGGGCGGCCACACCGGTCAACAGCCCGGCCAGGCCGAATCCGGTGGCGGCTTTATGCTGCTCTTTCTGGAGCATGACAAACTCGATCATCATGAAAAACAGGTAGGCACCATACAAAGTACCCATCCACCAGATGTTCGAAGTCAGATTGGCGCCAATTACGTTGCCCACCGGCATGCGCCAGGAGTTCTCGATCTCAAAGGCGATAACCAAAAAACCGGCAACGATGGTGGCGATCGACAAGAACACCGCCCGTTTGGCAATGGGATTGAAATTTTCGAAGCCGAAAACATGGCCAACCGAAGAGACAATACAAAGACCGGTAGATGTAACCACAAAAAAGACGTACGCGGCAATCAGGATGCCCCAGGGTACGCCGCGACTCACGCCAAAGGTGTGCTCATGCCCGGCGATCAGAGAATGGACACCGGCCGCCACACCCAGAACACTCAGCAACGCCAAAACACCCATGGCCAGTGTGTATTTTCCCGATCCGCTTACCTCCAGGCCTCCTGACTGCGGGAGTATTCCTGCCAACACATTGTTCATTGCTGATTTCTCCTAAAATTTATGGTTTGTTTTAAAATTCATTCTTCATAATATCGATCGGTTATTTGATTTTCGCTTCATATTATGAAGATAGGGCCTCACCTTCAATTCATACAACGTGTGCAAAACCGCACTGCCAATCCAGATCATTAGAAAATAGATTCCTTCCATATACCCTCCTTCACAATCTCAAACTCATTTTTGTTCACTCTGCTTCACCTTAGTCCCGAGTCAATGGGTAGATAAACTGTATGTAAACCTTACAATTATAATTGTCAATTAATTGCACATAATTAATTTTAAATATTTTCATGCATACTTACACAACAAATTCATAAAACTATTTATATAACTGTATTTACATTATTTTGTAAAATTTTCAGAGCCCAATGAGAAATTTTGAAGATAGTGATATTCGGGCGCATTATACTTCCTATTTCGTGAAGGACGCATTTTACGCCATCTGCATCGACAAACAGTCCCATCCAGAAACGGAGATTCCGCCACGCTTTTCAGCGTAACACCCTATAGAGGGGGGGCTCTGCCAATAAACAGGTCTCCACAAAAAGTCAAATGCTATTCGGGGAACAGATGTTGGAAGGATAAAGGAGTTAATCGGACAGTAAAGTAGGCTAACACCCCACAAGGGGGTATAGGTACCTTAGAAATTCATTTTTAAAACCAGGAAATGAATTTCTAAGGTACTGATCAGAGAGGTGTGCGCACAACGGGTAGAATCGTCACTTTGCCCTGAGGTAAAAAACCAGCAGAAGAAAGGAGGCGAGAGCTAAAGGACGAGAAAAGAGGCCCTGGCCCCGCCTTAGGCTGCCAGATCGTCATTGAGAGACGGCGAAGGGGCAATTCTGCTGATCTTTTTTGGCACCAGGGTGTTTGAGAAGAACGCCGAACAGCGCTTTCTCTTCTCAAACGGGCAATCGATAATATTCCAGCATGGAGTGAATTTGAGGAGTTTCTTTACACCATTGATACTCACCCCGTGTTCATGAACCATCTCTCGAATGCATTCGACCCACTGGATATCGTGTAGAGTAAAGTATCGCCAGGCTCCTTTGCGCCGAGGGCTGATAAGACCGGCTTCTTCGTAGTTTCTGAGGGTCCGAGGGTGAATATTGAGCATTTCAGCAGCCATCCCGATGGCAAACAGGGCTTTGTCTTCATTCATTTTCCCACCTCATGACGGAGCGAGGATGGCCCCGCCCCGAAGATTTACACAACTGCCTCGACCGTTTATTAACTCAGTGGACATTTTCCTTATTAAAGGTGCTGTCAAGAAAACGCTCACCAACTATGAATCCGAATCCCACCACCCCTATCCCGGCAATGACCAGGAGATACTCCGCAGTTGTGGGGACATATGTCAGATATTGCGGGACACCGATCAAGCCAAAATCATTTGGGACAATCTGGCCGGAAACCACCAGGTTATAGCGGGAGAAAAATTGCCCAACGAGAACCATCAGAGATGCGGCGGACAAGGCGTGTATCGAGTTCAACCGACTGGCGACCAGAAGGACACAGGGCAAAACCAGACCTACAGTGATTTCAAATACCCAGAAATTTGTGGCCAGCGGACCCTTCACCAAAGAGTCGGCGGCCATAATCATGGTCTCAGTACCACAATAGGCATTGACAAATTTCCAGGCAGTTGCAAGCAAGACCATAAAGGTCATAAGGACCATGACCTTCCCTCCAGTCTGCAGAGCCCGGAAGGTGCTGTCGGATATCTGCCGACGCTGCAAAACATAGCTATAATGGGTAAACAATATTATTGCCGCAGCCCCCGAAAGAACCGCACAGGCGAGGAAAAATATCGGCAGTTGGGAACCGTACCAGAAAGACCGGGCATTGAGCGACGCAAACACCGATCCTAGATTGCTATTGGCAAACGCCTCAGCAATGGCGGCGATCACCCCAAGGATGACTGCCGCTTGCAACCGTTTGGAAAGAATCAGATAGAACTCGAGGATCATCACACAAACAGCCAGACCGTAGAGGGTGCCCATCCACCAGATATTTGAAGTAATATTGGGGTAAAGAATTACACCAAGCGGCATTCTCCAAGGATTTGTAATCTCCAGGCCAATGACAGTAAAGGCTCCGAACAGCATGATTATCGAAAGCCACACCATCCGGTTCGCCAGCTGTGACATCTGGTTGCCGCCGAACACGTGGCTGAACACGGCAAGAATACACAGACCGGTTGAAATTATCGCAAAGTAGGCATAGACGCCGATCAGCATCCCCCATGGCATTTCCCGGGTAGTGGCAAAGGCGTGATGGTGGCCGACCATCTGGGCATAAACAGCACCGGCCACACCAACCACAATCATCAAAAGACTGAGCCACATCAATGTGTTGGCCGGCAGGTTTATCTTCGCCGCCCGCATATTGACTGCAATATTCCCATCCATGTTTCAAGTCTCCTTATACGTATGTTTTTGAATAACGGCCTAATTTCTTATAACAATGGACTCCGGCTCTGCATGCGCACTCTCTTCCAACCCCAGCTTACAGAGCACAATGAGCGCTATCGGCCCGCTAAATGGGCCAAGCACAATAAAAAGGACCAGTGAGAGCAGAAACCAGAAATATTCGCTCACCTGCTCTGTCCATGTCCTCAACCCCTCCGAGGGAACATTTATCGGACTCTCGCTCGTCCGAGTCTGTAGTGTTGTTGCCATGACATCCTCCTCACCTGGATTTTCATTAAACCACTTATTATGCTGCATCAAAACAGCAAAACTCATGCCATGGTGGTGAAAGATTGGAAAGGATACTGACAATATCAATTATACTGCTATTGTTATTATGTTTTTCTAATAGATGATAAACATCGAGCAGATTAATTTCGCCCCACAAGGTTCCCTAAATGGCGCATTATGCGTCCTTTCCGGGATTTTCAAAGGGCGCATAATACGTCCTCACCTGAATTTAAGCAACATACTGGTATTGTTTAGTTTAAACTTATTGTTTCAACGATAGATGGCAACTGCAAACAGAAAGAGCAGGTTCGAGAAGGGGAGGGGATCAAATTATGGTTTTTAATTAAACCAGTTAATTAAACAAAATGAATGGGTTAGTAAAGTAAAATGAATTCTGGGCGCAAATTGCGTCCACAAGCAAAGTAATTATGGAAAGGGCTGACGCATTGTGCTGCAAACAGCGGAAGAGCGGCAAAGAGAAGAACAGAACAGGACCGGATCAGAGACACGGTCCTGTTCTTGACAACGAAGGAATAAGCGAGCAGCAGGTAGGGGCAGGCAACTATCGATCAGTGGCTTTTCACGGCGGTTCCGCCTTGACTATTTAACCTGGCATGCCCCCGCGCCCCTATGTGGCAGGAGGTGCAGCGTGTATTTGAGGCAAAGGCGGCAGAACCATCATGACAGGAACCACAATACCCCCCCTTATAAAGCGTGGCCATGGTAAAATCATCCTTTTTTTCGGCGGCGCCGTTTTCCATCTCAAACAGGCTATCATGGCAGGAACCACAATCAAGGCCGGCATCCATGGTATGGATTTTATGCTCAAAGATCACCGATCTCACCGGTTTGACCCAAACTATAGGCGCTTTCGGGCCATAGGCATCTTCATCGTATGCCGTTTTTTCCTGCGCATTACTCGCGGCAAAAAGCAGGGCACCGGACAAAAGACCGGCACCGAGAACCAACACTAGCAACATCTTCTTCATGTTCATCTCCTGCGTATCAGCATCGCTCCCCAGCAGTTGGGCTGGAAAGGGGCGAACCCAGCTGCTTAAGAGTTAATATAGTAAATATTTGGAATTGCGCCGGTTTCCGGACGCAGCACCCAAATCATGGTCTCCGGGGCATGAACCAGCTTGAAAACCCTGCTTTTCGGGTCAGCCAAATTGCCGAACACCCGGACATCAGCCGGGCATGCCTCAACACAGGCTGTTGTGGTTTGTCCTTTGGAGAGCCGAGACTCAAAACAAAAATCGCACTTGTCTACAGCTCGGGTTTCTTCTTTAAAATAGCGGGCATTATAGGGACACGCGGTCATACAGGTCTTGCAACCAATGCAACGACCTGGATTCATTGTCACTATCCCGGTCTTCTCATCTTTCCAGGTCGCTGTTGTCGGACAGACCCTGACACAAGGTGGTCTGTTGCAGTGATTACAGAGAACCGGCATAAAGGTCGTTTCGAACTTTTCGCCACCTAGCGATCGGCGCTTCTCGAGAATTGTTGTCCTGAAGCCGTATGCCGGCACATGGTTCGTCTTGACACAGGCCTCTTTACATTGCTCACAATCAATGCACAGTTTCTCCCGGATAACCATACTATAGTGAGGGTTGTAAGGATATTTGCCAACCTCGGGAACAACTCCGGCGCCATAGACATTTCGCACAGAGGTCAGCGACAGGATACTTCCTCCCAGATACATGCCGGTAACGACCAGACCGAGCTTCAAAATATTTCGCCGCACAACCGAAGGCAACACCCCCAGGTCTTCGCTTGTGGTTTTTTCCAAATCATCAATTTTCATACATAATCCTCTTGAATTTTGTCTGATATTTGCAAATATTTCTGCAAATTGCAGCACAACGTGTTGTCGATAAAACCGATCTGATCCATTCTATGGCTAACTATGTTCCGCGACATGTCCACGAAAGAGCTTCTCTCCCATGAGAAAAAAGAGCCCGCAGAACGCCACGCCACCTAGCACCACCAGGTATTCATGCAGGGTGGGCGCATAGGAAAGCAGTTCCGGGTAATCAACCAGACCCATACCATGATAGGACGGGACCAGCTGACCGACGATCACCAGGTCATAGCGCATGACAAAGATCCCCACCATCCCCGCCAGGGCGGCAACAAACAGGGCGTTGATGTTCCGGCCTCTGACCACTAAAATGATCGCAAAGGGAATCACCATCCCGAGCAGCACCTCTCCAACCCAGAAATTGAGGGCGTACGAACCGGTCAGCAGGGTCATGATCGTCTCATATTTGCCGGGAGGATTGCCGGTCACTCCAGAAATCATCTTCCAGCAGGTGAAAAAGATAATGATTGCCATCATCAAGGCCCCCATCTTGGCCACACTCTCCATCGACTTCTTCATCCCCTCGCTCATCTTCCAGCCGTTGGCCTTGTAAGCGATAATGGTGAAAAAGATGATCGCCACGCACCCGGACATCGCCGCCGAGGTAATAAAATATATCGGCATATACGGCCCGTGCCAGAACTCCCGGCCATTCAACAGTCCGAAAACCGCCCCCAGGTTGGAATGGGCGGCCACACCGGTCAACAGCCCGGCCAGGCCGAATCCGGTGGCGGCTTTATGCTGCTCTTTCTGGAGCATGACAAACTCGATCATCATGAAAAACAGGTAGGCACCATACAAAGTACCCATCCACCAGATGTTCGAAGTCAGATTGGCGCCAATTACGTTGCCCACCGGCATGCGCCAGGAGTTCTCGATCTCAAAGGCGATAACCAAAAAACCGGCAACGATGGTGGCGATCGACAAGAACACCGCCCGTTTGGCAATGGGATTGAAATTTTCGAAGCCGAAAACATGGCCAACCGAAGAGACAATACAAAGACCGGTAGATGTAACCACAAAAAAGACGTACGCGGCAATCAGGATGCCCCAAGGCACACCGCGACTCACGCCAAAGGTGTGCTCATGCCCGGCGATCAGAGAATGGACACCGGCCGCCACACCCAGAACACTCAGCAACGCCAAAACACCCATGGCCAGTGTGTATTTTCCCGATCCGCTTGCCTCCAGGCCTCCTGACTGCGGGAGTATTCCTGCCAACAGATTGTTCATTTTTCCTTGCTCCTTCCACACGTAAAAGTTGATGTCGCTCCACCACACCGCAAACCAATGTGAAAACCATGTTACGCACAACAGGGCCTTACGAATAATTCCTTGATATCACCAGAAACTTGCCCTCAGCTGCTGCCGTAATACAGTTATTAACTAATGGGACAACCGGAGACAAAAAACAACAAAAAAATCTCTCGCAAAGGTTAATGCCTATTAAAAAAAATCCCCGCAACCGTCGACAGATTCCACTGGCGGCTGTTTTTTTGCATATACCTAAAATTATTCCATCGTTTGTTTGCTTTGTAATTATCCAGAGACATGAGGCCACTAATATTCCGACGAATTCGTGGTGAGATGCTCCCCCACAAATCAAACCCAAGTCTTCCGCCTATCGCACGGTCACCCCAGGCTTCCCGGCAGCAATCTCCCCAATCTTTGCAGCTAAACCGATGCCTGCAGCATACAGATCGGCAAGGAGCTGCGAAGCCTGCTCCTTCGGCAGAGCGAGCATCAAGCCACCTGAAGTCTGTGGATCATAGAGTAATTCTTCCTGACTTTTGCTTAAGGTTCTTTCCAGAATCAGGGGATACCGCGCCACAAGGGCTCGATTGGCCTTATTGCTGCCGGTGCTTTGTCCCTTGGCATACATCGCCTGCGCCCCGTCATAAAACGGCAGGCCGGCAAAGTCGATAATCGGGTGAACGCCGGCGCCAACTGCCATCTCCACAAGATGGCCGAGCAAACCGAAACCGGTCACATCGGTGCAGGCATGCAGGTCGTAGGCGAGGGCCTTGTCCATCGCCGGGCCGTTCAGGGCGGCCAGAACCGGCAGGACGGATTTCTCCAGTTCCTTTAAGCTGAACTTTCCGGCTCTGGTGGCATTAAAGAGTACGCCTGAACCGAGGGGCTTGGTGAGGATCAGGGCATCTCCCGGCTGAGCTCCGGCATTGGTAATAATTCGGTCGGGATGAACAACTCCGTTGACACACAGGCCGTACTTCGGTTCGTTGTCATCGACACTATGGCCGCCGACCAGGCAGGCCCCGGCCTCAACCACCTTGTCATTGCCGCCGCGGAGAATTTCGCGGAGGATTCCCATGTCGAGATGCTTGGCTGGAAACATCACGACATTGAGAGCGGTGAGGGGTTTGCCGCCCATGGAATAGACATCGGAGATGGAGTTGGCCGCGGAAATCTGCCCAAACCAATACGGGTCATCGACCGGCGGGGTAATAAAATCAACGGTGTTGATCATTGCCACCTGGTCGGAGATTTTATAAACAGCGGCATCGTCGGAGGTTTCTATGCCGACGAGAAGGTTCTCGTTACGCTTAAAGTGGAGGCCTTTCAGTGCGTCCGACAGATCCGCCGGACCAATTTTCGCCGCTCAGCCACAGGTTCTGGCGAGCCCTGTCAGGGTCTTTTTCTTGAACAACCACATTCTGTTTTTCTCCTACGTTTTATTAACGATATTCTTCTTGATACCCCTTGAAAGGGAAAATGCTTGCCGCACGTTCACAATAATCAAAGAGGCGGGCCGAGCAAGGGGTAAAAATTATATCAGTGAATTGCTTGACCGCACTGGTTAAATTTAAAGAATTCGGCACTTCCCCTGCAGGCCTGACTGCAGCTTCCGTTAAGCCGTTGTAAAAAACAACATGGCCAAAGGCCTACCCAGAACGGCATAAGAAGCCGTAACGAAATGGGTTGAGATGACCATATTATTTCGTAACGGCTCCTAAGGCTCAGGGGCAATGATGAGCAAAGGTTCTCCTCCACTGGGCATGACAAAGGGTTTATCGAGGGTCAAGACGACATCGAGCCCTTCATCAAACCCAGCGAGACTGTGGTTTCTCGAGCGCATCAACAGCTGATTGGATCCTTCCTCGAAAATGAGAAACCGCGATTGGCTTCCGATAAACGGACCGGTGTCAATTGCGCTGACATTGACAAAACATGTTCCTCCGAGTTCCTCTTGAACGTTCACGGTTCCGGCTAATCCCTGCGGCAAGTGTACATGTCCGGAGGCCCAAACCGCCACCCGTGCCT
The DNA here is from genome assembly GCA_011391225.1 of Desulfobulbaceae bacterium. GTDB lineage: Bacteria > Desulfobacterota > Desulfobulbia > Desulfobulbales > Desulfocapsaceae > Desulforhopalus_A. The sequence continues at coordinate 20,659 of JAABQY010000027.1, forward strand.
CCTTCAGCACCTCCTCAAAACGTTTTGATCCTTCAATCTGCCGGCTTTCGAATATCGACCCGAGAAGACCGCTATTTTTCAACTGAGCGTGGGTGACGGTAATAACCCATATCAACCTGTTCAACACCTTCATTGACATCGGCAATGGCCTGCTCAAAAAATCGCCGATCCGCCGTCGTCGGGGGTTGAATATCGGAGAGCAGCCACACAACAAAAGTCCTTCCTTTGCCTTCCACCGGCTGCCGCCCTGGAAACTCTCCGCTGGGCACGCCCGCACATCCGGAGACTAAGAGGAGGACAAGAAGCTGCCAAGCCGTTCTACATCCAATCGTCCCCAGCACTACCGAGCGATTTTCCACTCTCTTCTCCTTGGAAAGTTCACTCGCCGATCCTCTGGCCCAGGGACAAAATCACCCCTATCCTTTAGGAAAGACGTTGCGTTTCCCCGAATTTTCAATCCGTGCATCTTTATTAGGAAATTTAATGACATTGTCGTCACCGGTGACAACTACCCGGTCGACCCTGTCTTGCAGCTCGATCGCATTCTTGTTGCCTTGTACCGTCAGGGTCAATACGTGCCCCGAGCCGTTCAACTTATTATCGTCACCCTTGACATACAGGTTCTGCTTTGAGACAGCGGTGTTGATATTGCTGCCAGCGGAGGTGATGACGACATCCCCTTCGCCACCGTTGCGACCCTGTTCGACAACCACCCCGGGAGTCTCTCCCTTGGAACTGGAATCAACTGCTCCCTCCGGTTTACTCGTCTTGCCCTGATTGATTGCCACACCAGGCGTCCGAACGCTGCCACCCGGCCCTATCTCCACACCGGGCGCGGAGATGCCGCCATCAGTGCGAATCTCCAAGCCCGGCAGACTGATAACCGAATTTTCCGCAGCAAAGACAGCACAGGCCATCAGCAAAGATACTCCGCCGGCTAAAAGCATCACTGTTTTCATAGGCTACTCCCCTTTTAATAAATAATTACAGGATAAATTGTCGTCTCGATTTTTTACAAAACAACGCCCGATTACAAGAAAATAGGCCGTTCGGACCTTCAGCACAAGAGGCATCAAACCGTTGTTAAAGAAAAACCTGGTAAGATTCATTTCTGAATAATTGCACTCGCCGCCGGAATACCTTATGCTTATCTGTAACTGAAAATGGATGACAATGGCCAAGTTATTGCGTAATGGCTCCTTAACGGAAACCCGCGATGAATGATACAAAACCAATATCCATAGAGCAACAAATTGAATCCCTTCCTCCGTTGCCGATCACTGTTGCCAATGTCCTGGCGGTAACCAACAACCCGGAAAGCTCGGCAAATGATTTGGTCAAAGCAATTCTGCCTGACCAGGCCATGTGTATCGCCGTATTAAAAATTGCCAATTCGGTGCTGTACGGCCGTCCCAAAAAAGTCAGTTCTCTGGAAACCGCTGTCATTGTCCTTGGATTTAATGAGGTGCAAAATATTGTCTTGGCAAAAGCTGCGATACAAGCCTTTCAGCCGATCTTTAAAACGTATAAGGAAGATCTGGCAGCCTTCTGGGATCATGCTTTTACCTGCGGTCTTGCGGCGAGGATTGTCGGGGAGCACATCAATCTTCCTTCCGGCCAGTTTTTTGTCGCCGGCCTGCTGCACGATATCGGCAAACTCGCCATGCTTCTGGCCTTCGGCAAAAAATACCACACGAGCAACTGGCTCGTGGAACTCAATACTGCGGCGAGACTTGAAGAAGAACAACAGACCTTTGCTATTACGCACGATATCGTCGGCGGCAGATTACTGCAACGCTGGCAATTCCCGGACAACCTCGTCACCGCCCTGCAGTATCACCATTCTCCAATTAAAGCCGAAAAGTTGAAGGGATACCCACTTGTCATCCAGTTGGCCGACTTTCTTTCCCATATGTATATTCTCCCGGAAAGACCGGATGAACAGACCCTGAAAGCCGCTCTGGCCACCTATCTTCCCGATTTTCAAAAGCAGTGGCAGATGATGGACCTTCCCTGGGAAGACATCACCCTGGAAGCATGGTTTGCCTGGTTGAAGGTTGACCGGGAGAACGGTAGCGCCATCCTTGACATTCTTGCCCTGTAACCCATCCATTGGCTTTGAGCGATAATCACCCATCTGTCCTGCTTGCAGCCGGTTTCCCGGACATATTGATAAAACCGACGAGAACAATGCAAAGAAGAGGGGCAAGGGCGAGTATCCAAAAGGTGTGATACAAACCGATATGATCGGCCAGATAGCCGGAAAGGGCCGTTCCCAAACCGCCCGTCCCAAAACCGAGGCCCAAAACCAGGCCTGAAGCAAGCCCCAAATTATGCGGCAAAAGTTCCTGGGCGAGAACGATCGTCACTGAAAAAGAGGCGAGCAGAGCGGCGCCGGAGGCACCGGCGAGAATCCACAGCCACGGACCTTCGGCCATCAGCATCGCCGCGGCCAGCACAGGAAAGATGAGAGAACTGCCGATGATGACGATCTTCCTGCCGGCCTTGTCGGAGAGGTGGCCGCCGTACAGCCCGGCGGCGGCGCCGCAAGCGAGAAAAACGGTGAGGATAAGGCTGCCGGATGCAAGCTCGATGCCCCGGCTTTGAAACAATAAGGGGAGATAGGTTATAGTGCTCATATAGACCCAGGAACGGAGAGTGAC